>NZ_JBEXQG010000096.1:0-28408 GCF_040612485.1 Streptomyces sp. NPDC006385 | reverse complement strand
CCTCGGGTGGCCCGCCCGCGCGGGCGGGCCACCCGAGGCGGCGATCTCACGCGCCCGGCTTCTCCGGGATCGGCACCCAGTTGAACTCCGGGCAGAACCTCGCGTAGGTCGTCAGCTTCCAGGCCGCGTACTCCTCCACCCGGCCCGAGCTGCGCAGCAGGTGCTTGACCCAGGTGTGCGCGATGCGCTCCTCCAGCGTCATGGTGGTGTCGATCTGGTCGAGCATCCGGCAGGCGACGGCGAAGTCCTCGACCGTCAGCGCGCTCAGGTCGATCTCGATGCCCTCCAGGGTGAAGGAGAACACCAGCCGGGAGGTGGAGAAGCGGGTCTTGCGCTCGCCCAGGAATGTGGTGTGGGGCTCCAGGACCTTCCGGAGCCGGTCGCGGTCCTCGACCGGGTAGCCGATGCCCAGGTCCAGGTCGGAGGTCTCCAGGTTGAGCCTGGTGCCGAAGGAGCCGACGTCGCGCGGCTTGTGCCCGGTCCACTCGCTGATCAGGGCGGACGCCTCGGTACGCACCCGTTCCAGGCGCTCGTCGTCGGCGCGCATCTGCTCGTAGAAGGCGCGGGCGCGCTCGAACTCGTCCTCGGTGAAGTCGTTCCGGTCGACCCAGCGCCGCTCGGTGATCGCGTTCAAGTCAAGTTCGGTGAAGGGGGATTGTGTCGTCACGCGACGCACCATACTCACTCCCCGAACCAATTCATCAGCCTTTGCCACTAATTGAGAGATAAGAGGTACTTCCTGTGAGTGCTCCGCAGTCCCCTCCGCGCCGCACCCTCGCCCGCGGCCTGTCCGTCCACCCGATCGGCATCGGCGCCTGGGCCCTGGGCGGCCCCGACCACAACCTGGGCCTGCCGATGGGATGGTCCACCGCCGACGACGACGCCTCCCGCCGCGGCCTGGAGACCGCCTACGAACTCGGCGCGAACCTCATCGACACCGCCGACGTGTACGGGCACGGGCACTCCGAGCGGGTCATCGGCGACTTCGTCGCCACCGTCCCCCGCGACACCGTGGTGCTGTCCTCCAAGGTCGGCTACCACCGCGGCACCGCCCGGCACGCCTACCTGCCCTCGGCAATGCGCCGCCAGCTCGAGACCACGCTGGAGAACCTGCGCACCGACCACCTCGACATCTACTTCCTGCACAACTCCGACTTCGGACCCGACGACCGCTACCTGGACGAGGCCGTCGCCCAGATGCGGGACTTCCAGCGCCAGGGCCTGGTGACCGCGGTCGGGATGCGAGGCCCGCACCGCTACGCCACCGAGCGGGTCACCGTCGCCAAGGAACAGCGCGGCGACAAGTACGCCCGGTTCGCCCACCTCGCCGAGAAGATCCGGCCGGACTACCTCGCGGCCCGGTTCAACGCGCTCACCCCGCCGCCGGCCGCCGGCCGGCCGGACATCTTCGCGCTCGCCGCCTTCCTCGGTGCCAGCGTGCTGATCAACAAACCGCTGGTTCAGGGCCTGCTCACCGGCAAGTACGACCCGGCCCAGCCGCCGAAGTTCGCGCCCGGGGACCACCGGCTGCGCAAGGCGTGGTACACCCCCGGCGCGCTGAAGATCATCCAGGACGGCCTGGCGCCGCTGCGCGAGCGGTTCGGTCACACCTCCGAGGCCCTGATCCGCGTCGCCCTGCAGTACTGCCTGCAGCAGACCGACAACGCCGCTGTCCTCGTCGGCTTCACCCGGCCCGAGCAGGTCACCGAGAACCTCACGGCGGTCGGCACCCCGCTCACCGTCGAGGAGCTCGCCTTCGTCAGCGGCACCCTCGGCCGGCTCCAGCAGACTCTGGACGCCCACAGCGAGGTGTTCCTCGACGAGATGGGCGCCAGCCGATGAGCTCCCCTGCCGAGCAGCTCTCCCTGATCACCCCGGACGAGCCCGCGCACCAGCCGGCCGACGACGCCGTACGGCTGCTGCTGTTCAACACTCAGAACGCCTCCCCGGACCGCGCCCGCCGACAGGCCGCCTGGATCGCCAGCCAGGAGGGCGCGGACACCGCCGTCCTCACCGAGGTGTCCTCCACCCGAGGCGGTGACGCTCTCGTCACCGCGCTCACCGAGCGCGGATACGCCACCGTCATCGCCCCGCAGCCGGCGGAAGCCGACTACCGCACGGTCATCGCCTGCCGCACCGCCGACGCTCACAAGGTGGAGAGCCCGGTCACCGTCACACCCCACCGCGCCCCGGTCGCCCGCGTCACCATCGGCGGCCACGACATCATCGTCCTCGGCCTCTACGTCCCCTCCCGCGGACCCAAGGAGCACCGCAACGTCGCCAAGCGCGCCTTCCAGGACGCGGTCACCGAGGCCCTGCCGAAGCTCCACGCCGCCTACCCGGACATTCCCGTCATCGTGGCCGGGGACCTCAACGTCATCGAACGCGGCCACCAGCCCCCGCACAAGGTCTTCGGCGCCTGGGAGTACGCCTTCTACGACTCCTTCCAGGCCGCCGGCCTCACCGACGCCTTCCGCCACCTGCACCCCGACAAGATCGCCCACTCCTGGTACGGGCGCAGCGGCAACGGCTTCCGCTTCGACCACATCTTCGTCTCCACTGCCCACGTCACACAGGTTCTCGCCTGCGACTACCACCAGGAGGCCCGCGAAGCCGGTCTCACTGACCACGCGGTCATGACCGTTCACTTCCGTCTGCCCGGGCCTGCAGAAACCACGTGAGGGCCCAGGCACCAGCCGCCGCTTCCCCAGTTGAGGAAAGGAACGACCATGACCAAACCGCGCATACTGACCATTGCGAACTGGAACTTCGAAGCCAACGGAAAGGGCGACCTGCACACCCGGCACATCGCGCACCGGAAGCTCGCCAGCCTCGGCGCCAACCTGGTGTTCCGTCAGGAGATGTGGGGTGCGGACAACGACGGTCGCCAGGTGATGCAAGAGCTGGAGCGCCATCTCGGGATGCGCGGCTGGCTCGGCGAGCGCGCCTGCACCGCAATCTTCGCGGACCACAACTTCCAGGTCCTCCGGCAGTGGTCAGCACCTTCCCTGTACGTGCTGCCGCCCACCGCGCTGACGATGCGCTACACCCCCGCAGGACCTGACGCGGCGCCGTTCGTGGCTGTCTCCTACCACCTCAACTACGCCAGCCCCACCAACCGGCTCATCGAGGCCGAGTGGCTGACCACCTGGGCGGACAAGCGGTGGACCACCCCCCAGGGCGGCACTGCGGTCCTGCCGTGCATCAGTGGCGGCGATGCGAACAGCTACCCGCACGCGGACGTCGAAGGCGCCCCGGCGCTGCCGGTCCTGGAGGATATCCAGGACCGGCCGCACCGGCTCCATCGCTCCTACCTCGGACCGGACGGCCGCCGCCTCATGGACACCCGGCCCGACGCGGCGCTGCGCACCGCCGGGCTGGAGGACGTCGCCCGTCACCGAGCCCTGGCGGGCGACCTCAAGGCCGTGGCGCGCACGGTCGATCGATGCGATACCCATGGCCCGGATGCTCGGATCGACCGGGTGTACGTCACGCCCGAGCTACTGCCAGCCGTCCGCGACGTCGACGTGATCGAGGTCCCCCTGGACCTGTCCGACCATCACATGGCCCGCGTGAAGCTCGAGGCGGACGTGCTGGCGGACATCCTCCGGGCGGTATTCGCCGGGGCCGCCTGATGCGCGGGGCGCGAGGCAGACGTCGTCGTCTGGTGGGATCTCTGCGCTGCAGATGCCGTGCGCCGGCTCCGCCCGGTCCTTCCCTCTCGTAAGCACGCCTGACCCGGGCCGGGGTCAGTGCGCCCGGTCTCCAGGGCGCAGGACGCCGACGACGCCCCATCACGTCCTGCCCACTCCGCGCGGCCCGCGGGTCAGGTGACCGGGTTCTCCGGTTCGAACAGACGGCTGAGCACATAACTCCGTACGTGATGGTGCCTCACGAAGTCGTGCGCGACTGGGGGCGTTCGTCTGTGCTTTCCCCCTTGAGAAGGAGAAGTACAGCAACACGTGCTCAGGCCGCGGTTCCAAGCGAGTCCGGGGCTCCAGTGAGGGCTGGGAGTCGGGCGGCCAGGCCGACGGGGCCGAGGTGGGCCAGGGCCCACATGGAGGTGACGTGTCGAGCGGAGGCCCAGATCCCAGCGGTCGGGGGCAGGAACGGGGCTACGGCGATGCCGTGGGTGGTGAAGGGTGCCGGGTCGAGATACGTCATGCCGCCGGTTCCGCACAGATACGTGCTGGCGCCGGCTGCGGCGGTGAGGTCGGCGAGCCGCTCGGATCGCTCTGGCCGGGCGGGCAGTCGGCTTGCGTTCAGGACGCGGCCCGGCCAGCCGATGAGGTCCAGCAGGACGCGGGTGGAGGTCTCGGCGACGGCGGCGGTCCGGCCGGTGTCGAACGCGGCCCAGACCGGCTCCAGGGCCGTCTGGAGGGCGGGCCAGTGGGGGCTGGTCCGGTATTCCTGCCGGATCATCGCTTCGCTCCGCCGCCGGGCTGCGGCCGGGTCGGCGATCAGGGCGTCCCGGATGGTGGTCTGGCGGCCCCGGGGCAGGTGTGTGGGGATGGACAGCCACCGGGTCCGGTCCGGGTCCTCCAGGGCGGCCAGGCGGGTGCGGTGCTGGTAGCCGCGGTGGGCCAGGGCGATCTTCTGGTGGGCCACCGACCAGTCCTCCGGCTCGGCGAGATCTTCGAAGTCGCGGGTCGCGGCCAGCATCACGCGGGTCGCATAGTCGTGCTGGCCGTCCTTGCTCAGCGCGGTCCCCACCCACAGTCGGGACCTGGCCCGGTCGCGGCGGGAGAGTCGGTCGTCGACCGCGAGGTGCTCGTACTGGCGGGCGGCCATCTCCAGCTTCCCGGACATCTCGGCGACCACGGCCAAGGACAGGTCGAGCTGGGCGATGCGGCGGGGGATGGCGAGCTGGGTGAACAGCGATCTGGCGGTCATATACGAGTGCTGGGCGGACAGCGGTCCGACCACGCTGCCCTGGTCGCGCTGGAGGTCGCCGAGGAGGGCGGTCGAGCGGGCGAAGAGATACAGGCCCCGGTCATCGAGCTGCAGCGGGGTGAAGCGGCTGGTCCACCGGCTGATCAGGCTCTCGGCGAAGGTGAAGTCCTGCCGGGACAGGGCGACCACGGCCCGGTCGAGGTCGTCGGTCCACGACTCGTACTCCCAGGCCAGTGGCCCGGTGGGCGTCACCCGCCGGCCTGCGATCTGCATCCCGGGCCGTTCGGCCTCGGACAGGAACGTCTCGAACCGCAGATGGGCGGCGGCATCCGCGCGGGCCAGGGCCGTGTCGAGGATCGCCTGGGTGTCCGGGCGGGGCTCGGTCTTCTCTTTGAGCTTCTCCCACTTGGAGACGGTCCGTACGCCGACACCGAGGTGCTCTGCGAACGCGCGGACGCTCAGCCGCAGCGCGAGCCGGAGTGCCTTGGCCTCCAGCCCGGTCCAGTGGTGCACGGTCGCCACACGTCGCTCCCTTCCCGCCGCCAATCGAAGCACGTCGGGCCCAGGCGGGGGGACGCAAGTGCAACGGAAGTACAACAGACGGTCATTCCCCGGCAGTCGGGGCCGGGCCAGGCTGACCGGTGACAGAAGTTGTCGGACTTTCCTGGATGGTTGCGAACGATGGAGCCCCTCACCGAGCATCGCGGCGTCAGCGGCCCGGTCGTCTATGGCTTCCTGAGGCTGGTGCGCGTCTCCCGGGCCCGCCAGGATGCCCTGCACGACGTTCTGGCCGAGTACTGCCGCCGGCACGAGCTCGACCTGCACGGGGTCTTCACCGAACGGACGGCGGGCACCGAGCGGTCGGCCGCGTTCACCGGCCTGCTGGACGTCCTAGACCTGCATGGCACCTACGGCGTCGTCCTGCCCGCCCTCTCGCACCTGGGGCCGAGGGCAATAGCCGCCCCCCGGCAGGCCCGGATCACCGCTGCCGGCGCCCGGCTGCTACTGGTCCGCGGCCCCCGCGCCCCCCGCACCCCCCGCCCGGCCGCCTCCGGCCCCGCCGGGTCCCCGTCCGGACGGGGCCGCCGCCGCAGTCCCGGCCCCGCCCCCGCTCTGGACCACGACACGTGAGGCCCTCATGCCTGAAGCGACTCAGAGGTTCTTCGAACACCGGCCCGAATCGGTCAAAGCGGCACGTGACTTCACCACCCGGACGCTGAAGGACTGGGGTCTGGATGACACCGGCGACATCCGTCTGGTCGTCTCAGAACTCGCGACCAACGCGCTCGCTCACGGCAGCGATGCCGAGCACGGCTTCCTCGTCCGTCTGGAGGCCCAGACCGACGGGGTCCGTCTGGAAGTCCACGACAGCCGCGACCCTCGCCAGCCCCTGCCCGAACCTGCCGAGCCGGACCCGGCGGCCGAGACTGGCCGGGGGCTGGTGATTGCCGCCGCCCTCGCCGCCCGCTGGGGTGTCACTCCCCGCCAGCCGCGCGGGAAGATCGTCTGGTCCCACTTCCCTACCGTCTTGCCGGCCGCCCTCGTCAGGGCCGGTCAGGAGGTTCGGACGTGCTGACCGGCACCGCGGCCGCGGTCAACATCCAGTTCGTCTGCTGACCCGCCCGCTCGAACCCTCGATCGAGAGGAGCGCGATGCCCAGCCGGTCCCGTCTGGCCCCCAGGCCGCGTGCGGTGATCATGCAGCCCACCACGCAGTGCCTGCCGATGGACTGCACGTACTGCTACCTGCCGTTTAGGAAGATGAAGCACCTGATGCCGGCTGCCGTCGCCGAGGCAGCGGCGCTGGCCGTCAACCGGTGGGCGGCCGACGACCCCGCGTTCGAGGTCGTCTGGCACGGCGGGGAGCCGCTTGCCACCGGCCGTGAGCACCTCGCGGCCCTCATGGCCCCTTTCCGGGGTGTGAAGCACTCCGTGCAGACGAACGCTGCCCTGATCGACGACGCGTGGTGCGAGTTCCTGCTGAAGCATGAGGTGCACGTGGGCGTCAGCATCGACGGTCCCGAGGACATGAACACCCATCGGGTCACGCTCGTCGGCCGCCCCGGGTTCCGTGTCGCGATGCGCGGCATCGACCGGCTGCGCCGGCACGGCATCGCGTTCTCCGCCATCGCCGTTGTATCCGACCCCGGCCCCGCGGACGCGGCCCGCTTCTACGAGTTCTTCGCCGAGCTCGGCGTCACGACCCTGGGCGTCAACGTCGAAGAGACCGAGGGCATCAACCATCACGCGCCCCAGGCTGACCCCGCCCGGTCCGCCGAGTTCTGGGCCGCCCTCGCCGACGCCTGGCGGGGGAACCCCGTCATACAGCTGCGGGAGATGACGAGGGTGATGAACTTCGCCAGCGCCGTCCTCCACGGCCGGGCACCGGGCCCGGCGCCTGTCGACACGCCGTGGGACCCGCTGCCCACCATCGCCTACGACGGCGGCGTGGTCATGCTCTCGCCCGAGCTGGCCGGCTTCACCGACGAGCGGTTCGGTGACTTCACCACCGGCAACGTGCTCCGCGACGGCCTCGACGTCCTCGTGGCGGAAGCCGAGCAGCGCACCCCCTGGATCACCGAGTTCTGGAAGGGCGTGGACGCCTGCCGCGCCACCTGCCCTTTCTTCGCCTTCTGCGGAGGAGCCCACCCGGCCAACCGGTACTTCGAACATGACGGCCGCTTCGACGGGACCCGGACCCGGTACTGCACCACCGCCAAGATCGCCCTACTCGAAGGAGTCGCGCGTCATGCTTCCGCCCACCGCCACTGACCTCGTGATGAACTCGGCCCAGGGCTTCCAGGCGCTCCTGGAGGCAACCGGCACCCGCCCCCTCGCCACCTTCGACAACCGTCCCACCTGGGACAACCCCACGCCCGTGTTCGACAACCGTCCCACCTGGGACGACTGGAGCAAGAAGTCCTAGCCCGCCCTGCCATCCAAGGCGGCCCGGCGAACCGGGCCGCCCTGGAGCAGAACCCAGGAGCACCATGACCACCCGTACCTTCGGCACCGCCACGATCACCGTGCCCGACCTCGACGAGCCGGGCCTCTACCTCACCAACGTCAGCACCTTGGACAACCCGCGGGGCGCCGTACAGGACTTCACCTTCGGTGACGCGGACCTCCGCTCCCTCGAGCTCGCCGATACCCAGCTCATCACCGGCCGCATCCGCGGCGTCCGCGCGCAGCGCGTCGAGTTCGAGTCCCTGAACCTGCACGGCGTCGAGATCATCGGCAGCGATCTCGGCGCGGCCCGCTGGAGGGAGGGCAAGCTGACCCGCGTCGTCATCCGGGACACCAAGCTCCTCGGCGCCACACTCGACGGCCTGGTGCTGGACGATGTGCTGTTCGAGAACTGCAAGCTCGACTACGCGACCTTCACCAAGGTCCGCGCCGCCGGCCCCGTCGCCTTCGCCGGCTGCATCCTCACCGAAGCCACGTTCACCGACTGCGACCTGTCGAACGTCGTCTTCTCCGACTGCACACTGCGCCTCACCGAATTCGGCCCCGGCCGCTACCGCGGTGCCAACCTGCGCGGCAACGACCTTTCCACCCTCCGCGGCCTCGCCCACCTCGCCAAGGTCCGCATCGACCCGGGCCAACAGCACGACCTCGCCCAGGCCCTGGTGAGCGAACTCGAGATCGCCGTCGGAGACGACTGACCCGGAGCGCCGAATGCCGCTGCACATAGCCCTCACCAACCCCGAGGCACTCCGCGAACGCTGCGACGTCTCCGCCGTGCGGACCGCCGACGCGGAGCCCGCCTACGAACCCGGCGCCGTGATTCCCGCTGGACCGTGGCGCCCCATCACCGATGCCGCGGCCCGAGCGCTCAGCGCGCCCACCGCCACGCCGGCGAGCACGCTCGTGGAGATCGTCCGGCCGCCCCTGCCGACACAGGACCGTCTCGACGACCTCGCCCTGCCGCTGGGCGACCCACAGGCCCAGTACCTCGGGCAAGCCCTCGCCAAGCCCGACATGCCCACCACGACCGACAACTACCGAGACGGCCGCCTCATCGGCCTCCACCTCGACAACTGGGACAAACTCCCCTACGAGCACAAGCCCTCTGGTCGGCGCCGCCTTGCCCTCAACCTCGGCCCCGGCACCCGCTACATCATCCTCGGCGTCCTCGATGCTCAAGCCGTCTGCCGCGCCGTCCACCCCAACGACTACGCCCAGCGCTACCCCCACACCGACGACTACCGCACCTACGCCGCCGGCGGGCACGCCCTCCACGTCATACGCATTCGCCTCGCCCCCGGCGAGGGATACATCGCCCCCACCGAGTACCTCCTGCACGACGGCTCCACCGAAGGCCAGGAGGCATCCGCCGTCGCCTTCTGGCTCGGCCACTGGCAGAGCGGAAACCTGCCCTCGCTCATCTGACCCTCCCCGCTGCCGGCGCCAGTCACCTGCACCAGGCCAGATCACCACCTCTTGGTGCCGACCGGCCGGCGGCAGCTTCCGCTCCGACCAGGCTGCGGGAAGACGCGTGACTCGCCTGTCCGCGGCGTCGGGAAGCCAAGAGGCGTGCGGGCCTCCTGCTGACCGCGTACGGCCGCAGCGAACGAACATCGGCGTTTCGGCCAATCCGCCCTCGCTCGCGGGCTCTTACGCGGCAAGGGTCGGTGCACTGCGCACCTTCGAACAGCCGCAGAATTCCGGTGTTCGGAAGCCGTCCGAAAGAACACGTGCTCGAAATCGGTGCCGCGTCGTTGAGCACGCTGACGCCCCCGCCACACCTCCGGGAGGGAACACATTGACGCCAGTCGAACCAGACAGCGACGAGACCGCGAACCCGCCGAAGGACGCCGCGGCGGCCACGACCGGCATCTCGGACGCCGAGCGTGAGCTGTACGGCGGCCGGCTGCGCTACGACCAGTCCTACGTCCGCCACGAAGGGCCGCTGACCCGGTTGGGGTTCGGGCACATGGCGGCGGCGCTGCCCCGCATGGTGGGCATGGTGCTGCGCACCGGCTGGGAGACGGACCCGCGGGCGCTCGCTGGGGTCGTGGCGGCGCAGCTCGGGCAGGGCGTGACGGCGGGCTGGGGGCTGGTGGCGGTCAACAGCGTCCTCACGCAGCTGTTCGCCGACGGTCCGACCGCGGACAAGCTCCGCGAGGCGCTGCCGTCGCTGGCGGTGCTCGCGGTCGCGGCGGTGGCGACCGCGCTGTTGTCGGCGTGGTCGACGGCCATGTCGGGCCGGCTGGAGCCGCAGGTGGAGCGGGTGGTCTCCGCCCGGTACTACACGGCCGTCACCGGTGTGGAGGTGGAGGCGACCGAACGGCCGGAGGTCCAGCGGGTCCTGGAGGCGGGCAAGTTCGGCACGGACTCGGCCCGCAGCATGCTCCGGCTGTCGGTCGGCGTGGGGAACGTGGTGATCGGCATGGCGGCGGCCGCGGTCGTACTGGCATCGCTGCACTGGGCGCTGCTGCCGATGCTGCTGGCCATCGCCCTGCCCAAGGGGTGGGGAGCGGTCCGCTCCGCGCGCCGCGACTACCTCTCGCGCCTGAACTGGGTCGACCACCGCCGGGCGATCGCCTCCCTGCTGGCCTACCTGACCCGCCCGCACGCCGCAGGAGAGATCCGTGTACACGCCGCCGGCACCAAGCTGCTGTCCAGCTACGAGGAGATGTCGAGGCAGACGGAGGCCGAGCAGCGGCGCCTGGCCCGGGCACAGGCTTCCACGGACCTGGTCGCCGGAGGCTTCGCCGGGCTCGCGTCGCTGGCCTGCTACGGGGTGCTGTGGTGGCTTCTGTCGACCGGTGGTCTGCCGCTCGCCGTCGGCGGCACGGCGGTGATCGCCATCCGCACCTCGACGGCGCGGCTCACGTCGCTGGTGCAGCAGGTCAACCGCCTGTACGAGGAGTTGCTGTTCCTCACCGACACCGAGGACGCCATCAAGGTGGCGGGCGAGAACGCCATCCCGGCCTCCGGCCGGCCGCTGCCCTCGCCGGTGCTGGAGGTGCGGACGGAAGGGGTGTCGTTCACCTACCCGGGCGCCGACGGTCCTTCCCTGAAGGGCGTGAGCGTGCGGGTGCCCCGGGGGAAGGTGACGGCCCTGGTGGGCGCGAACGGCTCGGGGAAGACCACCCTCACGAAGGTCCTGGCCGGGCTGCTGCTGCCGTCCGAGGGGGACGTGTGGTGGGTGGGCGAGGCGGGCGACCGGGTCGAGCTCCGCGAGGCCGACCGCGCCCAGGTCTTCCGTACCGTCGGGCTGTTGGCGCAGGACTTCCCGCGCTGGGAGATGACGGCCGCGGCGAACGTGGCCATCGGAGCCGGCGACCGTCCCCGCGACATGGACCGCGTCCGCAAGGCCGCCGAGGAAGCCGGCGTGCTCGACCTGATCGAGGGCCTGCCGCACGGCTGGGACTCGATCGTGTTCAAGGGCTACGAGCGCGGTGTCCAGCTCTCGGGCGGGCAGTGGCAGAGGCTGGGGTCCGCCCGGACGCGGTACCGGCAGGCACCGTTCCTGCTGGTCGACGAGCCCACCAGCGCCCTCGACCCCCATGCGGAGATCGACTCGTTCCGGGGGCTGTGGTCCCTGGCCGAGGAAGGGCACGCGGTCGTCCTCGTCACCCACCGGCTCGCCGCGACCATGCGCGCCGACCACATCTACGTCCTCGACCAGGGACGCGTCGTCGAGGACGGCACCCACGACGAGCTCATGACCCACACGGGCGGCCTGTACCAGGGCATGTTCACCGCCCAGGCCGCCCAGTACGGGCTCGCGCCCACGACCGACACGCTTCCCGGCCCCCGCAGCATGCAGCCCTCCGACCACAAGACGGCGAGCTGACCCACCCGGCGCGACTTCCACAGTCCGGCCCCCGACGTCGAAGGTGAGACGACACCCGTGCCCCCCAGCTCCTCCTCGATCCGTAAGACCGTCCAGGCGTACCTCGGCCGCCACCCAGGCGAACGTGACGCCCTGGCTGAGCTGCTCGCCGCCTTGGACCGGCCCGTCGACGTGACCGCCCGCACGACGCTGCCCGGCCACATCACGTGCAGCGCCGTCATCGTCGACCGCCAGTGCCGGGTCCTGCACATCCGGCACCGGGCCACCGGCCTCCTGCTCACCCCCGGCGGCCACGTCGAGCCCGAGGACCGCACGCTGCTCGCCGCGGCGCTGCGCGAGGTCGCGGAGGAGGCCGGCATCGCGCCGGGCAACCTGTGCCTGACCCGGCAGATGCTCGGCTCCCCGGTCGACATCGACGTCCACGACATCGACGCCAACCCCGCGAAGGGTGAACCCGCCCACCGCCACTACGACGTCCGCTACGTCTTCTACATCGCCGGCGACGAGCCGCCGGCGATCACCCTGCAGAACGAGGAGGTGTCCGGCGCTCGGTGGCTGCCCCTGTCGGAGGTCACCTCGCCGACGCTGCGCGAGAAGCTCCTCCAGGCCCGGCTGGACGGGCAGCCGGAGCCGGTGAACGCGTCCGCGCTCATCCACGACGGGCGGGGCCGGTACCTGCTCCATCTGCGCGACCACAAGCCCGGCGTCATCTGGCAGCCGGGGGCGTTCTCCCTGCTCGGCGGGGGCCGCACGCACGTCGACCAGGACCTTGAGGGCACGTTGCTGCGGGAGCTGTCCGAGGAGGTCCCCGACCTCCTCCCGGAGGGCCTGGAGCCGTATGCCGTGGAGACGGCCACCAGCGTCGACGGCCTCAGCGTCCCGATTCAGGTGTTCACCGGCATCTGGCGCGGCGACCCCGACCGGCACCGGCTTCACGAGGGCGTGCTGTTGCGCTGGTTCGCCCCCGACGTACTGGACCGGCTCCGCCTGAGCCCCGCGACGCGAGACCTCATCCGCCGGCACGCGGCCGAGAACCCTGCGGGCGGCGCACCGCGCGCCGCCGCCCCTCCGTTGCACGAGGGGGGCAGGCGGCCCGTGCTCACCGGCATCGGCGTCCACCTCCACCTGGAGGACGACGAAGGGCGGGTGCTCCTGGGCCTGCGCCACCCCGACGCGGAGTTCGCGGGGAACACGTGGCACTACCTGGCCGGCAAGTGCGAACAGGAGTCCGCGGTCGCGTGCCTGGTGCGGGAGGCGTGGGAAGAGGCCGGGCTGGTCATCAACCCCGCGGACGTGGATCTCGCGCACGTCGTGCACGTCGTCGACGCCCCGGGCGGACCGCCGTTGATGCAGCTCGTGTTCCGCGCCCGCCGCTGGAAGGGAGAGCCGAAGGTCCGGGAGACCGACAAGTGCCTGGGCTGGAAGTGGTGGCCGCGCCACGAGCTCCCGGACCGGCTCGTCTCCTACACCCGGACGGCCCTGGCCGGCATCGCCGAAGGCCGCGCCTACTCCGAGTTGGGATGGTGACCGGCGTGCGCACCTCTATCGGGAGCGGGCGGCGGGCCCGGTCCGTCCACACCCCGGCACCGCTGGGGGTGCCGGGGTGAGCGCCGAGTCCGACGTCATGGTCGTGGCCGGGATCCTGGCGCTGCTGTACCGGATCACGCCGGCCGCGGTCAGTGAGGGCCCGGCGGGAACGGCGACCCGCAACTACGTCGCCGAGGACCGCGAAGGCGGGCGGTGGTTCGTCAAGGCGTACCCCCGTGGGACCGACGTGGAGCAGGAGCGGCAGGCCCTGGCCCTGGGCGAGGCGGCCCGGGCGGCCGGGGTCCCGGTGCCGGCCGTGCGGCGGACGGTGTCCGGCGAGTTGATCGCGTCGGCCGGTGGATTGTCGGTGTCCGTGACGGAGTACGTCGCGGATGCGGAGATGGCTGAGGGCGGGCTGTCCGGCGGCCGGTGGGCGGCGGTGGGCGAGGCCGTGGGCCGACTGCACCGGGCGCTGGCTCGCCACCCCGCCGGACCGCCGCGCCCCGTGGCGGCCCGCGAAGTGTGTGACGTCGCGCGGGCCGGGCGGCGGCTGGAGGAACTCCTCGCACGCTGGGCCGCCGTGCCGCCTGCCCCGGGAGGGTTCGCCGCCTGGTGTGCCCGGACGGCGAAACAGCGGCTTGCCGACCTTCCCGAGGTGGCGGCCCGCCTGGAGAAGCTGCCCGGCTCGCTGACGGCGCAGGTCGTGCACGGTGACCTCGCCTCCCCCAACCTGCTGCTGCGCGGCGAGACGGTCGCTGCGGTGATCGACTTCCGGCCCCCGGGGCATCGCAGTGCCGCCTGGGAGCTCGGTCGGATCGTGCTGGACCCGCGCACCGTGCTGGCCCGCCCGGACGACTGGGTCCCGGGCTTGGCCCGCGCCGTTGACGCCTACCGGACCGCGAACCCGCAGCTTCCGGCCGCAGACCTCCTCGCCGTGCCGCGCGTCGCCGCCGGGTACCTGGCCTGCTCGGTCTATCCCCTGTCCGAGCCGCTGAACGACCCGGCCGCGGTTACCCCGGCCCTGGAGGCGTACGGGCGCGCCCGGCACGAGGCCGCGGACGTGCTGTGGGAGCGCCTGGACGAGGCCGAGGAGGTGCTCCGTGACGTCCTGCGCTGAGACCCCCGCCCCACCTGCTCCCTCCGGAGCTTCGCTGTGGCGGCACCGGGACTTCCGCCGGTACCTGACCGGCCAGGCCGCGAGCGTGGCCGGCAGCTCGATCACCCAGATGGCGCTGCCGGTGCTGGCGGTGCTCCACCTGGACGCCACGACCGCCCAGGTCGCGTGGCTGGCATTCCTCGGGCAGCTCCCGCCCGCGCTGCTCGCCCTGCACGCCGGCGCGCTCGCCGACCGGTGTGTTAACTGCACCAAGTCTCTGATCATGAAGCGAGATGATCTACGTCTTCGAGGAAGTGTGTCTTGCAAGATCTGCACCGCCAGCTAATCGAGGGCCAGGCCGATGTGCCCCGTGTCGGCTCGGTCGTCGAGCTGGAGTCGATACCGCGGTACGCCGTTCTCGGGCCTGACGGGACCCCGGTCGCTCCCGTCGTCCCGTACCTGCGGGGTCTGACCCTGGACGACAACCGGCCGCTGACCGTCAGGAGCTACGCGTACGACCTCCAGCGCTGGTTTCGGTTGCTGTGGTTCCTAGACGTCCCCTGGGACAGGGCAACCGAGGCGGAAGCCTCCGCGCTGGTGGGCTGGCTCCGGCTGGCTCCGAACCCCCAACGACGCCGGCGGAAGCCAGACGCCCCACGACCCGGCTCGGTGAATCCCCGCACCGGCAAGCCCTATCTCAAGGCGGGGTACGCGCCCTCAACGATCAACCACTGCCTGACCGTGATCTGCAGTTTCTACGCCTACCACCGGCACTACAACCGAGGTCCGCTGATCAACCCGGTGCCGGAGGCAGTCGCCCAGCGCCGAGCCCTCGCACACAGGGCTCCGGACGGCACGGTCCCGCAATTCCGGCGGGCCCGCTTGCGCCAGCGTGTTCGGCAGACCGACCCCCGGTCCATTCCCGACGCGATGTGGGACGAGCTCTTCGAGGCGATGACCTGCGACCGGGACCGGGCGGCCATCCTGCTCTACGTCTCCAGCGGCTCCCGGGCCGGCGAACTTCTCGGCGTCACCCCCGGTGACATCGACTGGGCCAAGCAGATGATCTACGTGGTGACCAAGGGCACCGACGATCGCGAGCCCGTTCCCGCGAGCCCTCAAGCCCTGACGATCCTGGCCGCCTACCTCGACACGATCGGGCTTCCGCCGGCTCACGAGCCGGTCCTGCGGACGATGCGGGGGCCGGACCGGCCGCTGACCTACTCGGCGATGCGGCGGGTCTTCCAGCGGGTGAACGAGAAGCTCGGCACGAACTGGACCCTGCACGACCTGCGGCACACCGCCGCAAACCGAATGGCGAACGACCCGAACCTCACCCTCGCCCAGGTCCGAGCGATCTTGCGACACACCGATCTTGCGACCACCGGCCGCTACCTCAATGCCCGAGTGGAGGATCTCTTCGACGCTCTGCAGGCCCACTACAGCCGCCCCCGGGTCCAGCGCACGTTCTCCCCTGGCTACGACGCCGAGGACATCAAGGCGGTGTTCGGTGGCTGATCACTCGACGGTCGAGGTCTCCACTGTCCGTAATCGGCGCCAGAACTACGCCGAGGCCCCGCGGGTCAAGGCACCGACGAGGTTCTCGAGGGCTTCGGTCAAAGCAGCGCCGGCACCCCGGCCGGAGAGGCCCCCGGCGCCGCTTGGGGACCTGTCGACGGTCGGCATCGCGGATTTGTGCGACCTGACCGGGATGGTCTGGCCGAAGGAGTCGAGGTCCGGGGCAGGGAAGCGCCGAGCGGCGATCCGCATTCTCTTCGGCCACTTGGCGACGCTGCCCGGGAACACCTGGCAAGAGCGATGGGAGGCGAGCGCTTTCAACGGCGAGAACGCCCTGTCGGTCAGAGTCCTGGGTCGCGAGGATGCACCCTGGGAGCGAAGCGACCTCCTCTCCGCGCTGAAGTTGGCGTTCGTGGCGAGGATCATCCAGCCCTCGCTGCCCGGGTTCCGGGCGAACAAGTTCAGTGACTACGCCGATCCGTTCCGGCAGGTCCAGAAGGACCCTCGCCTGGACGAGTTCTTCGCAGTAGTCGATGCTCAGCACCACCTGACCGCAGTGCACCGGCAGCGCGCGAAATTCGACCTGACCTGCGCTCTCACCACGCAGGGCATCGCCATGGAGCATCTGACTCCCTCGGCTCTGCTGCACTACTCGATCGAGAGCAAGCGCCTGGGGCTCACCCATGGAGCCAACGGGGACACGACTCGGTTCGCGGCCCTGGGCACCTGGGAGATCCTGCACAGGATGGGGCACTTTCCGCCTGAGACGAGCCCGACGCTGCGGGCCTTCACCTACGCCGGTCAGCGAAGCGTCGAGGAACTTGTCGACGCCTACGGCATCAAGAACGTCGAGATCCGGCAGCTCCTGATCGACTACCTGGCTCGCCGCCGAGCGGACACGGACTACGTCACCCTTCAGGCATTGGCCCGCCAGCTGGCCAGCCTGTTCTGGGCCGTCATCGAAGAGCTCAACCCCGATCAGCGCGACCTGAACCTCAGCCAGGAGCTCTATGACCAGTGGCGGGCTGAAATCCAGTACTGGCGGAGGGACGGCAAAACCGACCGCACCCGCCTCCGCAAGGACGCGGAATCCGTCCTGCTGGCCGTCCGCGGCCTCTACCTCGATCTCCACAGCTGGGCCATCGGTGAACCGGAACGGTGGGCCCAGTGGGTGACGCCCTGCCCGATTCTGCCCCGGGACGTGAAGGGCTTCGGCAAGCGGCGCCGTGAGGTCACCCGGCGGATGGCCGACCGCACCCGCGTTCGCCAGCCCCTTTTGCCGGTTCTCGTCCGGCACGTCGAGGAGCGCTACGAGCACCTGGCCGGCCTGTTGGAAGCTGCCCGGCCGATTCCACTGGGTGAACAGTTCGAGCACAAGGGCCGCCGCTACAGCCGCACCAACTCCCGCGAGGATCGCCGCCGGGCGAAGGTCTTGGCCGAGCCGGCCGTGAGGGTCACCGACCACGAGACCGGCGAGCTGATCCACGTGTCGATGGCCGAGGACTCCGCGTTCTGGGAGTGGGTCGCCGTTGAGATCCTGCGTCACAGCGGTATCCGCGTCGAGGAACTGGTTGAGCTCACCCACCTCAGCATTCGCCAATACGAGCGGCCCGGTGGTGAGGTCATCGCCCTCCTGGTCGTGGCCCCCTCGAAGACCGAGCGCGAGCGTGTTATCCCGATGTCCGCCGAGCTCTTCCACGCCGTCGCGCAGATCGTCCGCCGCCACACCCGCCGAGGCCACTCGATTCCCCTCTTGAGCCGCTACGACGGACACGAGAAGACCTGGTCAGAACCCATGCCGTTCCTCTTCCAACGGCAACTGGGAACCCGCCACGATGTCGTATCGCCGACAACAGTTCAGCTCATGATCCGCCGCAGCTGCGAAGAGATCGCCGAAACGAACCCCGCCTTCGCCGGCACCAAGTTCACACCGCACGACTTCCGCAGGCTCTTCGCCACCGACATCGTCAACGGCGGCCTGCCGATCCACATCGGCGCAGCCCTACTCGGACATCTGAATCTCCAGACCACTCAGGGCTACGTCGCGGTCTTCGCCGAGGACATCGTCAAGCACTACCAGGAGTTCCTCAACCACCGCCGAACCCTGCGTCCCGAGGACGAGTACGTCGACGTCAACCGCGAGGAGTGGGACGAGTTCGAAGAGCACTTCGACAAACGCAAGGTCGAACTCGGTAACTGCGCTCGCCCCTACGGATCCCCCTGCCAGCACGAGCACGCATGCATCCGATGCCCAATGCTGCAGGTCAACCCCAAGATGCTGCCGAGGCTGGCCGAGATCGAGGAGGACCTGGTCCTCCGCCGCAAGCGCGCACAGGAGGAACAATGGCTCGGCGAGATCGAAGGCATCGACATGACCTTGACCTTTGTCCGCACCAAGCAAGCCGATGCGGCTCGACTCGCACAACGGTCGACCGTCCCACTCGGCATCCCGACCGTCCGGCCCCAGTCAGGCTGACAACAAGGATCGACTCGCTTGACTTAGTGCAGAGAAGGTACTCCAAGCGCCGGCAGATGATCACCGGTGACCTGGTCAGCGCCGCGGTGCTCACCACGGTGCCGGTGGCGGCCGCGCTGGGCACGCTGACCCTGACGCAGCTCATGGTCGTCGCCGTGGTGCAGGGAGCGGCGAGCGTCCTGCACGACGCGGCGGCCATCAGCCTCCTGCCCAGCCTCGTCGACCGGTCCTTGATCCAGCGGAGCAACAGCCGCGTGGGGGCGCTGTTCGCGATCGCCGCGACCGCCGGAAGCCACCTCGGCGCCGCGCTGACCGCGCTACTCGGCCCTGCCCGGGCCCTGCTCGGCGACGTCGCCTCCTTCCTGGTCAGCGCCGGATGCACCGCCCGCATCCAGGCCCGAGAACCCGCCTCGCATCGCCCGGAGGCCCGCCGGCTGCGAGAGGAGATCGGCGAGGGCCTGCGGTACGTGCACGGCGATGAGCGGCTTGTGACCCTGACGCTGGTCAACGCCACGACCTCCTTCGGGCTCGGGCTGCTCAACACCCTGTGGGCCTTGCACCTCCTTGTTCCTGCTTAGCGACAGTGTTGCTTACTGGTTGATACCCCTCCTGACCTGCTCGTTTGTTTGTTGCACTCAGGCGGGTTGCATTGATACTCATCGGCCATGCACCAATCGACGTACTCATCGGCAGGCTGGGAGTCCTGGGGACTTGCGTTCAGGCCGGCGATCCCCGAGGGGATGCCGTTGCTGTTCGACGACGACCTTCTTTTCGAGGACAGCAACGGCGTCCGTCCCACCACCGTGATCAACTGCTGGGCCTGCGAGCTGCCAGCGATTGGATGCCCATCGCCGAATTCGTGGCCCTACTACGTGCGTACGGTGCGTGAGTGGTTGGAGTTCATATCCGGGCACGGAGTCGCTCTGTTCGACACGCGGCGTCGCCTGAAGGCGGCGTTGGGCGCGTACTCCGTCTATCGAGCCCAGGGCCCCGTCAAGCATCGCTTCGAGGCATCCACGTGGAACCAGAACATGGGGATTCTGGCGGGGTTCTACAAGTGGGCGAGGGATGAGGAGTACGCAGACTCCGAGCCGTTCACGTACCGGCAGGCGGTCTGGGCCTTCAAGGGGCAAGTCCGTCGCGGACGGGTCAACCAGTCACGGCGGCGCCAGGCCAAGCCTCATGTGACGATCAAGTATCTCGACGACGACTTCACGGACATGTTCCTGAAGGGGTTGGCGGGCCTGAGCCCCGACGGGGAGCGCGATCTGCGCTACCGAGGACGGGAGTTGGCCCGGAACTCGGCGGTCGGCCGAATGATCGTCTCCAGCGGGCTACGCAGCCAGGAGTACACGTACCTGCTGGTCTGCGAGGTGCCCCTGCTTCCCTCGCGACGGACTGCGGTGCCGATCTCTTTCCCGGTCCCGTCCGGGGTCACCAAGGGAAGCAAGTACCGCGAGTCGTGGATCGATTACGACTCGCTGGCTGAGTTGCACTCCTACATCGCTCTCGACCGGGCAACGGCGACATTCGGATCGACGTGGCGCCCGCCGGCCCGCTGGGGGGAGCCGCTGTTCGTGACGGCCGCCGACCAACGGGGAGGACGCGTCAACGGGGTCCGTGTGCAATGGAGTTCGCTCGGCCCTGACGAGCGACGGCGTCTGGTCGCCCCGGACGGCGGTTCGATGCTGCTGTCGGTGTGGGGCCAGGGACGCCCGTTCACCGGATGGTCCACGGTCTTCGCCAGAACCGCTGACCGCATCCGCGAGCGTTACGAGCCGCGCTTCCCGCACGTCAACCCGCACCGGCTACGTCATACCATGGCCATGGCGACCATGGCACGGCTGATGCGCGGCTGGTACGAGCAGGCTGCTCGACAGGTCCGCGACACCGACGACGATGCCGCCCTGGCGCACTACCTGCGGACCCAAGAGCCGCTGCTGATTCTGCGCGATCTGCTCGGACATACCAGTTCACTGACGACGGAAGCGTACCTCCACCGTCTGGACGTGCTCCGCCTGTTCACGTCCCTGTATCGGCGGGTCGGCAAGGAGTACGGGCTGCTGGACGAGGACGTCGAGCTGGAGCTCGAGACAGAGTTCGACGACGAACCGGCGGTGGTCTGATGCCGGCCACCGTCACCCTTGACCCGCTGGGTGTGCACTGCATCTTCAGCGACGGATCGGAGTACCGCCGTCCCCTGCGCGTGCGGCGGCCAGTAGAGCTCCCGGGGCTGGCACGCACTCTGCTGGAAGGCGCTACAGATCTTGTCCATCCGCACGGGCAGGTCGACAGTGCGGGAGGCTTCGACCTGTACCTCACGGCCGTCCGCGGCTTCACCGACTGGCTGGTCGAGTTCGGGTTCTCCGGCGGGGCATCCGACCTGACGCGCGCGCTCCTCGCCCGGTACTGGCGGCAAGGGGTGCGATCCTCCCAGGAGAGCGCGCTGCGGGCGATGTTGCGCTGCGCGGATGACCAGGATCCGATTCTGGCGCCGGATGTGCGCGCGTTCGTCGATGGCCGGCTGTTCAACACGGGCGAGCGGTACGGCTCGCACCAGCCGTACAGCGAGGCCGAATGGGCTCGGCTCATCCGTACCTGCCGGGACGAGGTCGATGGCGCCTTCCGCGCGTTCTGCGCGGCCCGTGATCACGCTTCGACAGCTGACGGCCCAGGGGCTTCGCTCCGTGAACGCACTGCCCATCACTGGCTGGTGCTTCACGACGGGCCCGACCCGCTCGTCAAAGAGATGTCAGAGGGCGGCTCGTTCCCCTTCCGGCATAGATACGGCGCCGGGCTTCGCGCGGTGCTGGATCCGCTGATCCCGACCCTGGATGTGATCATCGCCTATCAGCTGCTGTTCGGCGCCTACACCGGCATCGTGCCGGACGGGATCGCGGACCTGGGACTTACCGACATCGAGTGGGCGGGTGACGAGAAGATCCTCCTCAGCTACGTCAAGGGCCGCACGGCGGCGGAGAGCCTTGCTCTGTCTCGTCAGGCCACTCGCCTGCTGGAACAGTGGCTCGATCACTCTGCGGTGGCCCGCCGCTTCGCGCCCGAGGGGTTGCGCCCCGAGCTCTGGGTGCGTTTCACGCCGAGTGGCACATGGGCGGGAGAGCGATGGCTGGCCAAGCCGGCCACGCGCCTGTCCATATGCGCCTGGGTCGAGCGGCGCCAAGCCGTCGACGAGGACGGGCGCCCCACGCAGATGACTGGTGACGACGGTCTCCCCCTGGGCCTTCACCGGCACCGCATCCGCACGACCCACGACGCGCTGAAGGACCGGTCACACTGGCGCGGCAGCCGCCGGTCCACGCTGGATCCGAACCGGTCCCCCGGCGTCGAGGGGGACCACTACCTGACGAACACGACGCCGGCTCAGCGCGAGGCGGCGGAGGACATCATCGCCCAGGCGCAGGAGGACCTCGTTCGCCGGGCGCTGCCGCCCTTGGTGCTGGCCACCGCTGAAATGGCCGACCTGGTGGAGAACTATCCCGAGCACATGAAGCGGCTCGGCCTGGATGACAACGCCTTGGCGCAGCTGCTGTCCGGGGAACGCGACGTATTCACCGCGGCATGTGGAGATCAGCTGTCGGGGCTCCACGGGCCGAAGGGCAAGCCCTGTCCGGCACGCCCGTGGGTGTGCCTGCTGTGCCCGCTGGCCTTGTTCTCCCCTCGCCATCTGCCGAACCTGCTGCGGCTACGGGCGTTCTTCTCCCGCCAGTGGCAGCAGATGACCACCGCCGAGTTCATCCCCGTCTTCGGCCCGTACGCTCACCGTCTCGACGAGATCCTGACCCCCGACCGGTACTTCTCCGAGCACGCGCTACGGGCAGCCGCTGCCAAGGTCACCGACTCCGATGTCGAACTTCCCCTGCGACCTGAGGAGCACACCGTATGACCACCCTGCACGGGCCCACGGGCCTCGCGGCTGCCTTTTCGCCTTCCGTCTTTCGAGGTGAAGACGTGTGCGCTGCGGCCGGTCTGCCGGTCCACGGTGCGGGCCCGCACCCTCACTTCGACGACTCTATCTGGGACTTCACCGGTGTCATCGGGCTGCCGCGGTACCTGTCGCGGTACGCGCGGATCTTGTCCTTCACCGAGATCCTCAATCCCCAGTGGAGGGAACTGGCGAAGGAGTTCATCTTCGCCCGGCTCGCACCGGACCACCGCGCTGTGCGGGAACTTGCCCACGCCTACCGAACGCCCGTGCAGATACCCACAGTGCACGGGCGGCTGACCGTGCTGACCGGCTGGCTCAACTGGCTCACCGAACAGGGCGTGGACAATCTCGGGGAGGTAACCCAGCAGCACTGTGCTGCCTACCTGGAACTTCGCAAGAAGGTACGGGACAAGCACGGCGTCGTGATCCGCGACAGCAGCCCCGGCTACCGCATGGACGTCGTGGCGGTCATCCAGGAGCTCGGCTACTACAAGGAATTGTTCTCAGCCGACGGCTACGTGTCGGGCTTCCGTCCGTGGGGGCGACGCACGGCGTACTCCGTCGCCGGGATGGTCCGTCGGACGGGCAACACGACACCGCCGCTGAGCAACGACGTCTTCCAACCGCTCGCCGCAGCGGCCCTGTACGTAGTGGAAGTGCTGGCACCGCACGTCACGGAGCTGCAGCAACAGTTGCAGGAGATGGTGTCGAACCGGCCGGGCCGCAACAACCGGGAGCGTCCGGACTGGAGGGTCGAGGTCGCGCAGGCCATCGACCGCCACATACAGGAAGCTGATCCGTTCGATGTCGCCCTCGATCACGTCGTAGCCGAGCGGCTGGCGGACGGCTGGGATCAGGACGATCCGCTGCTACAGGTGAACCTGATCTCCCTCGCCCACGAGACTGGACGGCACGCCTTCCACTACACGTGGCTGCCCACCCTGCGCGGCCACCTGGAAAAGGCCGTCAGGGAAGTCGGCCTGTCCAAACGCTGGGGCCGGACAGCCGCCCTGGTCGAACGCGCGGACGGACGGGGCAGTGTCCCCTGGACCCTGCCGATGAACACCACCGAGGCCCGACTGCAGCTCTCCCGGGCCCGCACAGCCTGCCTCATCGCGCTCGCCGCACTGACCGGAATGCGGAAGAGCGAACTGGCTGAGCTGACCCACGACTGCCGCCTGCCTCCCGAACAGCTCGGCGAGGGCCGCGTCCGCTACCGCCTGAAGGGCAAGATCATCAAGGGCCGGAAGCTGGGTGGTGAACACGATCAGTGGGTGACCATCAAGCAGGCGTACGACACCGCCGACGTAGCCGCCTCGCTCGCTGACCCGGTGAAGAACGACGGTCACCTGTTCAAGTCGCTCTCCTTCGTCACCCCGTACGAATGGTTCCTGACCTGGGTCAATGGCCCAGAGGGCCGTCGCCTTGGGCTGGCGCCGATCCCCGAGGTGCCGGTCAGTCTGCGGATGCTACGGAGAACCCTCGCGGTGGAAATGGCGCACCGGCCCGGTGGTTTGCTGGCCGCCAAGATCCATCTCAAGCACATTTCCGTGGTCACCACGGAGGGCTATGCGGACCGCCCTGGTGGGGCCCAGTCCGTGCTGATGGCCGAGTTCGGCCAAGAGGAGCGGGAGCACAAGATGCGCGTCGCCCTCGACGCTTTCCACGACTACCAGAACGGTATCCGCCCTGCGGGGCCTGGCGCCAGCGACCTCTTGGACTTCTTCGCGTTCGTCGACGAACAGCTGGATTCCTCCGGGGCGCCGAACATCAAGCGCAGCGACCAGGAGGTGACGAACCTGCTCGCCAAGCGGGCCAAGGCCCTGCACCTGGGGCCGGCGAACTACTGCTGGTTCCTCGATCCGTCCAAGGCGCTGTGCCTCAAGCTCGCAGGGGCTCAGGCCCGCGGGGCGACGGAGCCCTTGATCGGCATGTGCGATTCGGCGCGGTGCCCGCAGGCCACCCACCATGCCGGGCACCGCCCGGTGTGGGCGGCCAGCGCCGAGAGCAAGAAGGTGTTCATCGCCACCATCGGGCGCGCGCAGCGGACGGAGCAGGCCCGGCTGGGTACGGAACTCGCCCGCGATGAACGGGTGCTGGCCGAGATTGACGCCCTCTGCGGAACGGGGGCATGACGTGGCCCGTATCAGCGACGAGACCCGGCGGGACAATGAGGCGGCCATTCGGCACGTCATGGAACGGCTCCTTGCCGGTGACGTTCCCCCGGGCGGCAAGTGCGACATCAAGACCCTCGCGACCCAAGCCGGGGTCGCCCGCACCGGCTTCTATCCCAAGAAGAACCGCGACGGCTCGCCGCGGCCAGGCCCCTACCAACACCTGGCGGAGGAGTTCGAGCGCCGGTTGGCCGAGCTTCGGGAAACGGGCGTGATTCCCGACCCGCGGGCCGCACAGATCGAGCGGCTCAAAGGTCAGGTCTCCGGGCTGAAGGAGCGCCTCGCCGC
Source organism: Streptomyces sp. NPDC006385 (assembly GCF_040612485.1). NCBI lineage: Bacteria > Bacillati > Actinomycetota > Actinomycetes > Kitasatosporales > Streptomycetaceae > Streptomyces > Streptomyces sp. NPDC006385. The sequence goes on along the minus strand of NZ_JBEXQG010000096.1, from coordinate 3,686 downwards.
GCGTGACGCGCAAATCGATGGACTCACTGACTTCAGGGAGCGGGCTCTGTCGCAGATCGCCGCCCAGAGGCTGGAGATCGAGCGGCTTCGCGACGCCTTGGCCGCGCCGTCGAATATCCGCGCTCTGCCGAACAGTTCAAGAGCGAGTGCGCCGTACGGATCGTGTAGCTGACTGCCCAGCCTGGGCTGCATGGGGCGGGGCGCGCGGCAAAGACTGCCGGGCACTCCGCCCTTGCGTTGCCATGGTGATCTACTCGCCACGAGATCGCACAGCTACGCGGACAGATCACAGCCCTCGACAACGCCTGCCTCCCGCCCGCGGTGGTACGGCGCCGTACGGGTCTTGCAGCTGACAACGCTGCGGGCGGTCTTTTGCCACCACCGTGCCCGGAGGGTCAGGTGCCGATCTCCCGGTGGACGCCGCCGGCTGCGGTGTTGACGCCTTCGGCGAGGGTGGGGTGGATGTGGATCGCTTGGGCGATGTCGGTGTAGGTGGCGCCGCAGGTCATGGCGATGACGGCCTCGTGGACGAGGTTGCCGCCGTCGGGGCCTGCGATGTGGCAGCCCAGGATGCGGTCGGTGTCGGCGTCGACGACGAATTTGATCAGGCCGCGGGTGTTGCCGATGGCGCGGGCCTTGACGACACCGGTGAAGTCCTGGCGGCCGATGAGGACTTGGTGTCCGGCCGCGCGGGCGGCTGGCTCGGTCAGCCCGACGGAACCGACCTCGGGATCGGTGAACACCGCGTGCGGCACGACGCGGCCCGTGGTGGAGCGGTCCTGGCCACGGTAGGTGGTGCGGTAGGCGATGTCGGCGTCGTCGCGGGCGGTGTGGGTGAACATCGGCCCGCCGCGGATGTCGCCGAGCGCCCAGACGTCTTCGGCCTGGGTGCGCAGCAGGTCGTCGACGGGCAGGAAGCCGTGCTCGTCGGGGGTCACGCCGAGGTGTTCCAGGCCCAGGTTGTCGGTGTTGGGAGTGCGGCCGGCGGCGATGAGCAGGTGGCTGCCGGTGACCTCGCCGGTCTCGCCACCCCGGCAGCCGGCCCGGACGTGGCCGGGGCGGCCGTCGACGGCGGTGCAGGTGGTTCCGGTGAGGACGGTGATGCCGTCGGTGGTGAAGCCGTCGGTGACGGCGGCGGAGATGTCGGGGTCCTCGGCGGGCAGCAGCCGCTCGGCGCGCTGGATGAGCGTCACTTGGGAGCCGAAGCGGGCGAACATCTGGGCGAACTCGCAGCCGATGTAGCCGCCGCCCACGACGATCAGGTGCTCGGGCAGCTCGGTGAGATCCAGCAGGGTGCGCGAGGTGTAGTACGGCGTGGAGTCGAGGCCGTCGATGGGCGGGCGGCTCGTGCGCAGGCCGGTGACCAGGAAGATCTTGTCGGCCTCGATCTCGGTGTGGTCCACGCGCAGCCGCCGCGGGGCCACGAAGCGTCCCTCGGCGGGGTAGAGGTCGAGCTGGTCGGCCTTGCCGACCGTCTTGTAGGAGCCGGAGCGGATCCGGTCGACGATCGCGTCCTTGCGCGCGACCACCGCGGCCAGGTCCACGCTGGGGGCGGTGGTGGTCACGCCGAACTCGGCGGCGCGGCGTACCTGGTGGGCCACCGCTGCGGAGGCGATCATCGTCTTGGTGGGGATGCAGCCCCGGTTGAGGCAGGTGCCGCCGAGTTTCTCCTTCTCGACGAAGGCGACCCGGCCGTGCCGGGCGGCGCGCAGGGCCAGGGGCAGTCCGGCCATGCCGCCGCCGATCACCAGGGTGTCGTACCGCTCGACCATGGATGGGCTCCTTGTCTGTCTCTGTCTGTCCGAATCGATACGTACGGGGGTCTGTGAGGCATCCTCAGCCGTGCCGGCCGGTGGGGCCGGAGGGGCGGGGCCGTTCGGAGGATGCGGACGGCTGGTGGCGGATGCGGCAGGTGGTGGTGCGGTGGCGTCGGTGCCACAGTGCGGCGGCGGTGAGCAGGACGGCTCCGGCGGTCCACAGCGGCCAGGTCGCCGGTCCGGTGGTGGCGGTCCCGGTGGTGGCGCCGCCTGCGGCTGCGGCGGTCAGGGCGGGGGCCCCGCAGCACAGGCCGATCGCGGACAGCGCGGCGCCAAGGGCAGTGGTGAGGGCGCCGAGCGCGGCGAGCGTGGCCGTCAGCAGGTGACCGAGCACCCGGCGCGGCCGGGCGAGGGCGCGGTGGGATGCCGTGCGCATCAAGGACCTTCCCTGGGGCCGGGCGGACAGGGGTGAGGGCGCGGCCGGCTGCCGTTCGGGGGGATGCGGCAGCCGGCCACCCTCCCGGCACCCGCGGGGGGGCGGGGGTCCGGGGCTTGGAGAGGGGTCAGGCCCACAGGGCGCTGCCCCACTTGGTCAGGATCAGCAGCGCGATGGTGCCGATCCACAGGACGGGCACGGCCCAGTGGAACTCCGTCACGGTTTGGCGCAGCCGGTCGGGGGCGGGGATGAGCCCGTGCTGGATGTTGTGCACGGTGGTGTACCAGAAGAGGAGGATCGTCACGGCCCAGACGAGGGTGCACCACAGGCACAGCGCGCCGATGGCATACAGCGAGGAGTACTGCAGCCAGGTCACGAAGCCGATGCCGAAGACGGTGCCGGCCTGCAGGCCCAGCCAGTGCCAGCGCCGGTAGCGGGCGCCGGCCAGCAGTCCAGCGCCGATGGCGATGACGGCGGGGAAGGCGACCCAGCCGATGAAGGGGTTGGGGAAGCCGAAGGTGCTGGCCTGCCAGCTCTTCATGATGTTGTTGCAGGACAGCACCGGGTTGATGCTGCACGCCGAGACGTAGTTCGGGTTGGCGAGCAGTTTCATCTTGTCGTGGGTGAGCACGGCCGAGGCGAGCAGGCCGAGGGAGCCGCCCACCATCAGCAGGAGGGCGAATGCGCGGTCGGCGCCGAACGCCGCGTGCGGGCTGCTTCGCACGGTCGGGGAGGCCGCCTGGTGGGCTGCTGACGTGGTCATGGCGCCGTTCTGTTCTCGGAGTTGGCTGCGGCCGGGGCGTTGTCCGTTGCCCGGCCGAGGGGGTGGGGCGTGGGCGGGGGTCAGCAGCAGTGGTCGCCGTTGTCGCGGTCGGGGGCGGCCGGGGTGGGGGCCGGCTGGGGCGGGCAGCAGTCCGCCTCGGCCGAGGGGGCTGTACTGGTGGGCGTGGCGTGGCGGGCGGGCCGCCTGCGGTGGCGCAGTGCGGCGGCGGTGACCGCGAGGACGACCGCGAGGGCGGTGACGGCGATCGTGGTGGTGTGGCCCTGGATCCAGGCGGTCGCGGTGGCGGAGAAGGTGGCGAGGCCGCCGCCGGGGGCGGTGGTGGCGGGGCCGCCGGTGGCGGCGGGGTACCAGTACCAGGCCAGGTAGGCGCCGGTGAGGACGAGGACGGCGGCGGTGATGCGGGTGCCGTGCCGGGCCAGGGCGGTGATCTTGCGGGTGAGGGCGGCGCCCGCGGCGGCGGTGGTGACCGCCACCAGCAGCAGGACGGCGGCCGATCCGGCGGCGTAGGCGGCGAAGACCGCGAGGAGACCGGCGTAGCTGGCGGTGGCCTGGGCCTGGGCGATGACGGCCAGTAGCACGCCGAAGGTGCAGGACAGGGACGCGGCGGCGTAGCCGACGCCGAACACGACCATGCGCCGGGCGGGGGGGGGGGGGGGCCCCCCCCACGGGACGGGGGGGAGGGTGAGACGCAGGCCGCGCGAGGGAGAGG
>NZ_JBEXQG010000095.1:0-28977 GCF_040612485.1 Streptomyces sp. NPDC006385 | reverse complement strand
CTGGAAGATCATCTGGATCTCGGAGCGGACCGGGGCCAGCTGCTTGCGGCTCGCGTGCGTGATGTCCTGCCCGCGGTACGAGATCCTGCCGCCCGACGGTTCCAGCAGCCGGGTGATCAGCCGGCCCGTGGTCGACTTGCCGCAGCCCGACTCGCCGACCAGACCGAGGGATTCGCCCTCGGCCACCTGGAAGTCGAGACCGTCCACGGCCTTGACGGCGCCGACCGTGCGTTTGATCGGGAAGCCGCCCTTGATCGGGAAGTGCTTGGTCAGACCGCTGACGTCCAGGAGCGGTTGCGCGTTGCTCATGATGGTGAAGTCCCGTCTCGTGTACGTCAGTCAGTGCCGTGAGGCGGCGAAGTCGGCGAAGAGGTCCCCCCGCTGTTCCTTGGGGAGGTGGCAGGCGGAGCCCCGGCCGTCCACCACGTCCAGCAGCGGCCGCTCCGTGGAGCACAGCCCGCCCGCGACCTTCTCGGTGAAGGTGCACCGCGGGTGGAAACGGCAGCCGGAGGGCGGGTTGAGCAGCGAGGGCGGCGAGCCCGGGATCGGGGTCAGCGGTACGTCGACCGCTCCTTCGAGGCTCGGCATGGAGCTCAGCAGGCCCAGCGTGTAGGGGTGCTGGGGGTTGCTCAGCACTTCCTTCTTGGTGCCCCGTTCCACGCACCGGCCGCCGTACATCACCAGCACGTCGTCCGCGATGTCGGCGATGACGCCGAGGTCGTGCGTGATGAAGACGATGGCGGTGCCGAACTCCTGCTGGAGCTCCTTGAGGAGGTCCAGGATCTGGGCCTGGACGGTGACGTCCAGGGCGGTGGTCGGCTCGTCGGCGATCAGCAGTTCGGGGTCGCAGACCAGCGCCATCGCGATCATCGCGCGCTGGCGCATACCGCCGGAGAACTGGTGCGGGTAGTCGTCCACCCGGACGTCCGGCTGGGGGATGCCCACCCGGCGCAGCATCTCGATCGCCCGCGTCCGGGCCTCCTTCTTGGAGGCACCGGTGTGCTTGCGGTACGTCTCGCCGATCTGCGTGCCGACGGTGTGGTACGGCGACAGCGAGGCCAGCGCGTCCTGGAAGATCATGGCCATCTTGTTGCCGCGCAGCCGCTCTAGCTCCTTCTCGGAGGCGGTGAGCAGTTCCTTGCCGTCGAGCAGGATCTCACCGTCGATCATGGTGCGGTGCCGGTCGTGCAGGCCGAGGATCGTCAGGTTGGTGACCGACTTGCCGGAGCCCGACTCGCCCACGATGCCGAGCGTCTGCCCCTTGGCGAGGTCGAAGCTGAGCCCGTCGACGGCCTTGACGATGCCGTCCTCGGTGGAGAAGTGGACCTGTAGGTCCTTGACGGAGAGGAAGGGCTGCTGGTCGCTGCTCGTCACGGGGACGCTCCTGAGGGGTGATGCGGGAGATCGCCGGGTGGGGCGGTGGGAGGAACGGGGCTGGGGCGGAGGTCAGGCGAGCCGGATCCGCGGGTCGATGAGGGCGTAGACGGCGTCCACGATGATGTTGAACATCACGATCGCGCCGGCCGCCAGCAGGGTCACCCCGAGCAGCATCGGCAGGTCGCTCTGGTCCACGGACTTCACCGCGAGCCGGCCGATGCCCTGGAGGCTGAAGGTCGACTCGGTGATGATGGCACCGCCGATCAGCGTACCCAGGTCGATGCCGAAGACCGTGACGATGGGGCCCATCGCGCCACGCCAGGCGAACCGGAAGAACACGTTCGACCGGGACAGGCCCTTGGCCCGGGCCGTACGGACGTAGTCCTCGCTCAGTTGCTCGACCAGCTGGGAGCGGGTCATACGGGTGTAGTTGGCGGTGAAGATGATCGCGAGGACCAGCCAGGGCAGCAGGAGGCCGGAGAACCAGGCGGCCGGGTTCTCGGTCAGGGGGGTGTACTGCGGCTGGTCGAGCCAACCCAGCTGCGCGACGAAGAAGAACATCGCGATGTAGCCGACGAAGTAGATCTGGAGCGAGGAGCCGAGCAGCGACGCCGAGCTGGCGAACTTGTCCAGGAAGCGGCCCTGCTTGAGGGCCGCGAGCATGCCCGCGCCGATACCGAGGATCAGGAAGACGATGGCCGCGCCGAAGGCGAGCGAGAGGGTCGTCGGCAGGCGGTCCATGATCGTCTCGAAGACGGGCTCACGGTTGGCGAAGGAGTACCCGAGACAAGGGGCGTTGCAGTAGTCGTAGCCGGGGTAGTTCCGTCCGGCGAAGATGCCGACGAGCCACAGCCAGTACTGAACCGGGATCGGCTTGTCGATGCCCAGGTTCTTCCGGATCTGCTCGAGGGCCTCAGGCGTGCAGTTCTTGCCGCAGGACATCATGGCGGGGTCACGCGGCACGGCGTAGAAAAGCCAGAAGGTGATGGCGCTGATGATCAACAAAATGACCAGCGCGCCGGTTACTCGGCGGACAAGGAAGCGGAACATGAGGCGTGACTTTCCGGACGGGGCGCCGTCGCCGGGAGGGAAGTAGAGGGGGGTGGGCCGCAGGGGCGGCCATGCGGGATGGCCGCCCCCGACGAGTCGTGCTGCTTACTTCTTGGCGTAGAGCTTGCAGAGCGCGACGCAGGTGTTGGCGCCGTCCCAGATGACGTTGCCGACCTTGGAGCCGTACAGGTAGTTGCGGATCTTGTGGTAGTCCGGAACGACCGCGGCCAGCTCGTTGACCATCTTGTCGATGTTGCCCCAGGCCTTGTTGGCCTCGTCCACGTCCGCGATCTTGGAGGCAGCGTCGATCGCCTTGTTGACGCCCGGGTCGTTCAGCTGCGCGTAGTTGTTGCGGCCGTCGCCGATGTTCTTGCCGCTCCAGCAGGGGTAGAAGACCGAGTAGCCGTTCGGCCAGTCCGGGCTCCAGCCGGCCGCGAACAGGTCGAAGTCGTTGTCGATCTTGCCGATCTGCGTGTAGAAGGTCGACTTGTCGACCTGCTTGTTGACGACCGTGAAGCCGGCCGCCTCGAGGGCGTTCTTGATGGCGACGGCGGTCTTCACCGCGGTGTCCGACTGCTGGTAGGCGATGACCAGCTTCTGGCCGAGCTTGCCGGCCTCCTTCAGCAGGGCCTTGGCCTTCTCCGGCTGGCCACCCGGGTGCTTGTCGACGCCGTACAGGTCGAACTTGGTGTAGCCGGGGGTCACCGGGGCGAGGATCGTGGTGGCGATCTCGGTGGTGGCCTTGCCGCCGCTGATGGTCTGGATCTGCTGGTGCGGCCAGGCGTAGTTGATGGCCTGGCGGACCTTGACGTCCTTGATGCGGGTGGTGTTGATCGGCCAGTAGTAGGTGGCCGTGTCGACCGAGGTGAGGACGCGCTTCTTCAGCTCGGCGTTGGTGAGGACCTGGGCGACGCGCTCGGGTGCGACCTCGTTGAAGATCGGCACCGCGTACTGGTCGTTGCCCTTGTCCGCGATCCAGCGGTCGGTCGACGCGACCAGCTCGTAGCCCATCTGGAAGACGTACTTGTCCGGGTAGGCGTTGCGGATCGAGTCCGTCTTCGGGTCCCAGTGCTCGTTGCGCACGTAGGTCAGCGTCTTGCCGATGTTACGCTCGTCGATCTTGTAGGGGCCGCAGGAGAACGGACGCTTGTCGTACTTCTCCTTGGTGTCGTGCTTCTTGGGCACCAGGGAGTAACCACGCATCGCGAGCGTGTAGTTGAAGTCGGTGCGGGCCTCGTTGAGACGGAAGGTGATCGTCTTGCCGTCGATCTCGATGGAGTCGAGGCTCTTGCCGTCGAACGGACCCTTGTACTTCTCGCCGCCCTCGAGCCAGTTCTGGACGTAGCGGGGGCCCTCGGTGATGAAGGTGGCGAAGAGACGCTCGAAGGTGTGGCGGACGTCCTCCATGGAGACGTCCGAGCCGTCCTCCCACTTCAGGCCGTCCTTCAGGGTGAAGGACCAGGTCTTGCCGCCGTCCTTCATGGTGCCGGCGTCCGTGGCGGCGTCGCCGACCAGGACGGCGGCGCCCTTCTCGTCCAGCTTGTAGCCGGTCAGACCGCGCATGATCGGGACGGTGATGGCGCCCTCGGTCGAGTTGTAGATCTGCGCCGGGTCCATGTGGTCCATGTCGAACTGCTGGAGCGAGTAGATCGTCCCGCCCTTGACCGCGCCCTTGACCTCGGGAGCCGGACCGGTCGAGTCGGCCTTGGTGCCGACCGGGATGTCGATCGTCTTGGAGCCGCTGACCTTGGGGGCGTCGTTCTGCCCGCCGCCGCCCTCGTTGCCGCTGCTGCAGGCGCTCAGCACCGAGGTCGACGCCGCGGCGACGCCGGTGGCGATGAGGAAGTTTCTACGCGAGAAGGACATGGCTTCCTGCCTTGGAAAGTGGGAGTGATGAGAGAGATTCCGGCACCCCGGCTCCTTTGCCGAGGCCCTGAAAAGCCGGAGTCAGCGCTTGGACTTCGGGTCGAGTGCGTCACGCACCGAGTCGCCGAGCAGGTTGAACGCGAGCACGAAGATCACCATGGACATGCCCGGGAAGAGCATGAAGGTGATGTCTTCGGTGTAGAACATGGCGCCGCGCTGGATCATGACGCCCCAGTCCGGGGTCGGGTCGATCATGCCGACACCCAGGAAGGCGAGACCCGCCTCAGCGGTGACGAACGCCGGGAGCATCAGCGTGGACTGGATGATGATCGGCGTCCACAGGTTGGGCAGCAGTTCCTTGAAGACGATACGCCGCGGTGACGCGCCCGTGACCTTGGCCGCCTCGACGAACTCCCGTTCGCGCAGGCCGAGAACCTGGCCGCGCAGCAGACGGGCGATGGAGGCCCAGCCGAAGGCGGCGAGGACGATGATCAGGCCGGTGGCCCGCAGCCAGGTCGGGATGTCCTCGTCGGGAGCGATGAAGAGTCCGTACACGACCGGCATGAAGGCGATGAAGAAGAGGGTGGACGGGAACGACAGGAGGATGTCGATGACCCGGCCGACCAGGTAGTCCGTCTTGCCGCCGAGGTAGCCCGCCGTGACGCCGATGACCACACCGAGGAACACGGTGAGCAAGGTGGCCGCGAGGGCGATGCCCAGCGAGGTGCGGATGGCGTAGAGCAGGAAGGTGAAGACGTCACGCCCGAGCTGCGGCTCGATGCCGAACCAGAACTCCGAGCTGATACCGCCGTTCGGACCCGCCGGGTACGAGAAGGCGTTGAGCAGCTCCGGCCGCTGGCTCGCGTAGGTCGTGTACGGATCCTTGCCGTACAGCTTCGCGATGAGCGGAGCGGCGAGCGCGATCACGAAGAAGAAGATCACGATGTACGCCGATATGACGCCCGTGCGGTCCCGCTTGAAGCGGTTCCACGCCAGCCGTCCAGGCGAGCGGCTCTCGTTGCCCTTAGGGGTGGAGGGCGAAGGCGACTTGTCGATGCTTTCGTCAGTCGCCTCAAGCGGGGCAGCCGCGGATGGAGTTGGGGGGGTCATGGTGCTCCTGGCCCAAGGGAGGGTCTGATGACTCCGCAGGGCACGCTCCCCTACGGGCTACGCCGGACTTTTTCAACGCAATTCATTCAAGGTCAATAAATTCTCGGCCGACTTGGTTGTCTCTTTACGTTCTTTACCCTGTCTTGACCATTCCGTAGCTACGCGGGTAGCGCAACGTGATCGAGTCGTGCCTTGACTCGGACTAACTGGACTAATCAGGCAATGAGTTCGATATGCGGACGCTCCTGTGTCGAAATGTGTACATCCAGGGGTCCCAACAAAACGGTTCGGCATCGGATCGAGAAGATCCATTGCGCGGTGCGTCGAAGATCCATCGGTTTGTGCGGGAGGGGTGAGGGGAGAAGTCCGTTTCGCCGCTTGGACGGGTGTCGCGCGGGTTCGTGCATCAGGGTGGCGTGTCGCCCCATTGGTCGAAGTCCATGTGCAATATGTGCCTTTTGACTGGATATTCCCGGTAAGGGATCCATGTCAGAGGAGGCACTCCATGCGCGGAGCCACGCACGCCGGATGGGCCGCATGCGCGGTGGCGGTTTCGCTCGCGGCGACGGCCTGTGGAGGCGGTGCCGACAGCGGTGCCGAGAGCGGCGCGGTGCTCAGCTCCTCGTGGACCGATCCGCAGAACCCCCTGGAGCCGGCCAACACCAACGAGGTGCAGGGCGGCAAGGTGCTGTCCATGATCTTCCGGGGGCTGAAGCAGTACGACCCGAAGACGGGCGAGGCCGAGGACATGCTCGCCGAGCGGATCGAGACCTCCGACTCGCAGAACTACACCATCACGATCAAGGACGGCTGGACCTTCAGCAACGGCGAGAAGGTCACCGCCAAGTCCTTCGTGGACGCCTGGAACTACGGGGCGAACCTCAAGAACAACCAGAAGAACGCCTACTTCTTCGGCTACATCGAGGGCTACGACCAGGTCCACCCGGAGAAGGGCCCGCAGACCGCCCAGACGATGTCCGGGCTGAAGGTGGTCGACGACCGGACCTTCACCGTCAGGCTCAGCCAGAAGTTCTCCAGCTTCCCCGACACCCTCGGCTACAACGCCTTCGTCCCGCTGCCGCGGGCGTTCTTCGACGACCACGCGAGCTGGCTGGCCCAGCCCATCGGCAACGGGCCGTACACCGTGGAGTCGTACACCAAGGGCTCCGAGATGCGCCTGGCGAAGTGGGACGCCTACCCTGGCGAGGACGCGGCCCAGAACGGCGGCGTCACCCTGAAGGTCTACACGGACAACAACACGGCCTACACCGACCTCATGGCCGGCAACCTCGACCTCGTCGACGACGTACCGGCCCAGCAGCTCAAGAACGTCCGGAACGACCTCGGCGACCGCTACCTCAACACCCCGGCCGGCATCATCCAGACCATCTCCTTCCCCTACTACGACAAGAACTGGAACAAGCCCGGCTCGGACAAGATCCGCAAGGGGCTGTCCCGGGCGATCGACCGCGAACAGATCACCGACACCATCTTCCAGAAGACCCGCACCCCGGCGACCGACTGGACCTCACCCGTCCTCGGTGAGGACGGCGGCTACAAGGAGGGGCTGTGCGGTGAGTGGTGCGAGTACGACGCCGACGACGCGAAGAAGCTGATCGAGGAGGGCGGCGGGCTGCCCGGCGGCCAGGTGAAGATCACGTACAACGCGGACACCGGCTCCCACAAGCTGTGGGTGGACGCCGTCTGCAACTCCATCAACAACGCCCTGGACAACGACCGTGCCTGCGTCGGCAACCCGATGGGCACCTTCGCCGACTTCCGCAGCCGGACCTCGACCCAGAAGCTCTCCGGTCCCTTCCGGGCGGGCTGGCAGATGGACTACCCGCTGATCCAGAACTTCCTCCAGCCGCTCTACTACACGGGCGCCTCCTCCAACGACGGCAAGTGGTCCAACAAGAAGTTCGACGACCTCGTGGACCGGGCGAACGCCGAGACCGACGCCGCGAAGGCCGTCGAGACCCTCCAGAAGGCCGAGGAGGTCGTCCGGGACAACATGGCGGCCATCCCGCTCTGGTACCAGAACGGCAGCGCCGGCTGGTCGGACCGGTTGTCGAACGTGGCCCTCAACCCGTTCAGCGTGCCGGTCTACAACGAGATCAAGGTCGGCTGAGCCCGCCATGGGGCGGTACGTCGTCCGGCGCCTGCTGCAGATGGTCCCGGTGTTCATCGGGTCGACCCTGCTGATCTTCCTCATGGTGAACGTGATGGGCGACCCCATCGCGGGCCTGTGCGGCGACCGGCAGTGCGACCCGGCGACGGCCGCCCAGCTCAGGAAGGAGTTCGGCCTCGACAAGCCCGTGTGGCAGCAGTACCTGACCTACATGGGGAACGTCTTCACCGGAGACTTCGGTACGGCGTTCAACGGCCAGGAAGTCACCGAGCTGATGTCGACGGCCTTCCCGGTCACCATCCGGCTCACCATCGTGGCGATCCTCTTCGAGATCGTCATCGGCATCACCCTGGGGGTCGTCACCGGCCTGCGCCGCGGCCGCCCCGTCGACACCGGCGTCCTCCTGGTCACCCTCGTCGTGATCTCCGTCCCCACCTTCGTCACCGGCCTGCTGCTCCAGCTGCTGCTCGGCGTCGAGTGGGCCTGGATCCGGCCGTCCGTCTCCACGGACGCCCCCTTCGACGAACTGATCGTCCCCGGCCTCGTCCTCGCCTCGGTGTCCCTCGCGTACGTCACCCGCCTGACCCGCACCTCCATCGCGGAGAACCGGCGCTCCGACTACGTCCGTACGGCCGTCGCCAAGGGACTGCCGAGGCACCGCGTGGTCACCCGGCACCTCCTGCGCAACTCCCTCATCCCCGTCGTCACCTTCATCGGCGCCGACATCGGCTTCCTGATGGGCGGCGCGATCGTCACCGAGCGGATCTTCAACATCCATGGCGTCGGCTACCAGCTCTACCAGGGCATCCTGCGCCAGAACACCCAGACGGTCGTCGGCTTCGTGACGGTCCTGGTCCTCGTCTTCCTCCTCTGCAACCTGGTCGTCGACCTCCTGTACGCCGTGCTCGACCCGAGGATCCGCTATGCCTGACCAGTCGTTCCAGTCCGACGGCGCGATCGCCGGCACCGGTATGGGAGGCGCCATGGACCTGGCCGCGACCGAGGCGGAGACGCTGGAGAAACGGCCGTCCGCGGCCGCCGGGGGAGGGGCGCCGGGAGGACCGGACGGGACGGCGGCGGGGGGCAGACCCAGGTCCCTGTGGTCCGACGCCTGGCGCGACCTGCGCCGCAACCCCGTCTTCATCGTCTCGGGGCTGATCATCCTGTTCCTGGTCTTCATCTCCCTGTGGCCCTCGGCGATCGCCTCCGGCAGCCCCCTCAAGTGCGACCTCGCCAAGGCCCAGCAGGGCTCCTCTCCCGGCCATCCCTTCGGTTACGACGGCCAGGGCTGCGACGTCTACACGCGCACGGTCTACGGGGCCCGCACGTCCGTCGCGGTCGGCGTCCTCGCCACGCTCGGGGTGGCGATCCTCGGCTCGGTACTGGGCGCGCTCGCCGGCTTCTTCGGTGGGCTGTCGGACTCGCTCCTCTCCCGCGTCACCGACGTCTTCTTCGCCATCCCGGTGATCCTCGGCGGATTGGTCCTGCTCTCGGTGGTGACCAGCAACAGCGTCTGGCCGGTCATCGGCTTCATCGTGCTGCTCGGCTGGCCGCAGATCTCCCGCATCGCCCGCGGCGCCGTCATCACCGCCAAGGAGAACGACTACGTGCAGGCCGCCCGGGCCCTGGGCGCCTCCGACTCCCGCATCCTGCTCCGCCACATCGCGCCCAACGCCGTCGCCCCGGTGATCGTGGTGGCGACCATCGCGCTCGGCACCTACATCGCCCTGGAGGCGACCCTGTCCTACCTCGGCGTAGGACTGAAACCCCCGAGCGTCTCCTGGGGCATCGACATCTCCGCGGCCTCCCCGTACATCCGCAACGCCCCCCACGCCCTCCTCTGGCCCTCAGGCGCCCTCGCCATCACGGTCCTGGCCTTCATCATGCTGGGCGACGCGGTCCGCGACGCCCTCGATCCGAAGCTGAGGTGAGGCGGCGTCATGTTGCTCGAAGTGCGTGATCTGCGGGTGGAGTTCCGGACCCGGGACGGGGTCGCCCGAGCCGTCAACGGGGTCGACTACGGCGTGGACGCGGGGGAGACGCTCGCCGTGCTCGGGGAGTCGGGGTCCGGCAAGTCGGTGACCGCGCAGGCGGTGATGGGGATTCTCGACATGCCGCCGGGGCGGATCACCGGGGGCGAGATCCTCTTCCAGGGGCGGGACCTGTTGAAGCTGAAGGAAGAGGAGCGGCGTAAGGTCCGCGGCGCCGAGATGGCGATGATCTTCCAGGATGCCCTGTCGTCGCTGAACCCCGTGATGACCGTCGGAGACCAGCTCGGCGAGATGTTCGTCGTGCACCGGGGCATGTCGAGGAAGGACGCCCGGGCCAGGGCCGTGGAGCTGATGGACCGGGTGCGCATCCCGGCCGCCGGCGAGCGCGTCAGGCAGTACCCGCACCAGTTCTCCGGCGGTATGCGCCAGCGCATCATGATCGCGATGGCCCTCGCCCTCGAACCGAAGCTCGTCATCGCCGACGAGCCCACCACCGCCCTCGACGTCACCGTCCAGGCCCAGGTGATGGAACTGCTCGCCGAGTTGCGGCGCGAGTACCACATGGGGCTGATCCTCATCACCCACGACCTCGGCGTGGTGGCCGACGTCGCCGACCGGATCGCCGTGATGTACGCGGGCCGGATCGTGGAGTCGGCGCCGGTCCACGACATCTACAAGGCGCCCGCCCACCCGTACACCCGTGGCCTGCTGGACTCCATCCCCCGCCTGGACCAGAAGGGCCAGGAGCTCTACGCCATCAAGGGCCTGCCGCCCAACCTCATGGACATCCCGCGCGGCTGCGCCTTCCACCCCCGCTGCCCCATGGCCCAGGACGTGTGCCGCACCGACGTACCCCCCTTGTACGACGTCACCGAGTCCGGCGCGGACCGGACGAGTGCCTGCCACTTCTGGAGGGAGTGCCTGAATGGCTGAGCCGATTCTGGAGGTCAGCGGGCTCGTCAAGCACTACCCGCTCACCCGGGGCATCCTCTTCAGGAAACAGGTCGGCTCGGTGAAGGCGGTCGACGGCGTCGACTTCACCCTCCACCGCGGCGAAACCCTCGGCATCGTCGGCGAGTCCGGCTGCGGCAAGTCGACGGTCGCCAAGATGCTGGTCAACCTGGAGCGCCCGACGGCCGGCTCGATCAAGTACAAGGGCGAGGACATCACCAAGCTGTCCGGCCGTGCCCTGAAGGCCGTGCGGCGCAACATCCAGATGGTCTTCCAGGACCCGTACACCTCCCTCAACCCCCGTATGACGGTGGGCGACATCATCGGGGAGCCGTACGACATCCACCCCGAGGTCGCCCCGAAGGGCGACCGGCGCCGCAGGGTGCGGGACCTGCTGGACGTGGTCGGCCTCAACCCCGAGTTCATCAACCGCTACCCGCACCAGTTCTCCGGCGGTCAGCGCCAGCGCATCGGCATCGCCCGCGGCCTCGCCCTGCGCCCCGAGGTGATCGTCGCCGACGAACCGGTCTCCGCGCTGGACGTCTCCGTCCAGGCCCAGGTCATCAACCTGATGGACCGCCTCCAGAACGAGTTCGATCTCTCCTACGTCTTCATCGCCCACGACCTGTCGATCGTCCGGCACATCTCCGACCGCGTCGGCGTGATGTACCTCGGCCGGATCGTGGAGATCGGCAAGGACGCCGAGATCTACGACCACCCCACGCATCCCTACACCCAGGCCCTGCTCTCCGCGGTCCCCGTCCCCGACCCGGAGGCCCGCGAACACCGCGAGCGCATCATCCTGGCGGGCGACGTCCCGTCCCCGACGAACATCCCCTCCGGCTGCCGCTTCCGCACCCGCTGCTGGAAGGCCCAGGAGCGCTGCGCCCAGGAGGTGCCGGCGCTCGCGGTGCCGCCGCACCTGCGGGGACCGAGCGGGCCCGAGGCGCACGACTCGGCGTGCCACTTCGCGGAAGCCGTACCCCTCAGGCGCTCCGCTCCGGGGCAGGTGGTTCCGGCGGAGGCGGAGTCATAGCCGTTCACAGCCGTACATACACCCCCGAACGGCGTTAACACACAGGCAACTTCACCGACCCGATTCCGATATACGGACGCGCCAGGCTGAACAGCGTACGGCCGTGCGGGTGCCGTAAACGGACCGGGGTGCGCCATGTCACCCCGGTCCGCCGCCGTCTAGGCCAGGCCGAGCGACCGCTTCAGGAAGTCGAGCTGGAGCAGCAGCAGGTTCTCCGCGACCGTCTCCTGGGGGGTCATGTGGGTCACCCCGGACAGCGGCAGCACCTCGTGCGGGCGGCCCGCGGCGAGCAGGGCCGAGGACAGGCGCAGGGAGTGGGCGACGACCACGTTGTCGTCCGCCAGCCCGTGGACGATCATCATCGGGCGGTGCGGCTCGGCCGGGTCCACCAGTCCCGCGTCGTCGATCAGTGAGTTGCGCCGGTAGACCTCCGGCTGTTCCCCGGGGTGCCCGACGTAACGCTCCTGGTAGTGGGTGTCGTACAGGCGCAGATCGGTGACCGGGGCGCCGACCACGGCCGCGTGGAAGACGTCCGGGCGGCGCAGTACGGCGAGCCCCGCCAGATAGCCGCCGAAGGACCAGCCGCGGATGGCCACCCGGGTCAGATCGAGCGGGAACCGCTCGGCGAGCGCGCGCAGGGCGTCGACCTGGTCCTGCACCACGATCGCCGCGATGTCGTCCTTGATCTCCTTCTCCCACGCGGGCGAGCGCCCCGGCGTACCGCGCCCGTCCGCGACGACCACCGCGAACCCCTGGTCGGCGAACCACTGCGAGGTGAGGTACGCGTTGTGCGCGGCGACCACCCGTGAGGCGTGCGGACCCCCGTACGGATCCAGCAAAACCGGAAGAGGGGCATCCTCTTGATGGTTCCGAGGCAACAGCACGGCGCATGGAATTCGACGTGCGCCCCCCTCGGTGAGGGTCACGCGCGGGGTCAAACCGGGATCTTCGGCATATGACCGGACCGTCGCCGTCTGCTTCCCGTCCCGGAGCACCTGCACCCGGGCCCCGGGCCGGTCCAGCGCGTGGGACACCAGTACGGTCACGCCCCCGGCGCGCACTGCCGAGTGCACGCCGGGCTCCTGCGACACACGCTCCACGCCGAGCTCGTTCACTCGATACACATGCACTTCGCCGGTCTCGGGGCCGGCCGCGGCCTCACCCGCGGATGCCGAGATCAGCACGTCGCCCTCGGATACGTCCAGCACCGCGCGGACGTGCAACTGCGGCCCGGTCAGCGGCCGTTCGCCGACCGTGAGCACCCGCGCGCCACCCTCGTCGGCGATGCGCACGAGGTGCCCGGAAGGGCTCCAGCAGGGCACGCCGGGGAAAAGATCCAGCCATTGTGGATCTTCGTCCGCGTGCACCATCCGGGTCACCCCCGTCGCCGGGTCCACGGCCAGGAAAAGCTGGCTGCGCTGGTCGCGCGCTTGTACGAGTAGCAGCGGCGCACCCGCCGCTGACCAGTGCACTCGCGCCAGATAGGGGTAGCGCGCCCGGTCCCAGGAGACCTCCGTGCGCACCCCGTCCAGACCGATCACGAACAGCCGTACGTCCGCGTTCGCGGTCCCCGCCGCCGGGTACGCCACCCGCTGCGGCTCCCGCTCCGGACGCGCCGGATCGGCGATCCACCACCGGCTCACCGGCGTGTCGTCCACCCGCGCCACGAGCAGCCGGTCCGACTCCGGACCCCACCAAAAGCCCCGGTGACGCCCCATCTCCTCGGCGGCGATGAACTCCGCCAGACCGTAGGTGACGCCGTCCGACTCCGGTTCGGCGAGCGCGCGGTCGCCCTCGCCCTCGGCGCCCACGACCCGCAGGGCGCCCTGCGCGACGTACGCGACGTGCCGCCCGTCGGGGGAGGGACGCGGGTCGATCACCGGTCCCGGGGTCGGGAGTTCGCGTGCCGTGCCGGCCCGCAGTTCGGCCGTGAAAAGCCGCCCTGACAAGGCGAAAGACGCCAACTCCACGGCACTGTCGGTGGCGTGGGCGACGATGCCGGCGCCGGACTCCCGGCTGCGCTCGCGTCGCGCCCGCTCCTCGGGCGCGAGGTCTTCCGAGGCGCCGCCCAGGAGGGCGCGTGGGTCGGCCGCCACGCGCTCCCCGCCGTCCACCGTGTCGAGCACCCACAGCGAACTCGCCGGGTCCGTGCCGGAGGAGGAGCGCAGGAACACGACACGGGAACCGTCGGGCGCCACCGTGAACGCGCGGGGCGCGCCGAGGGTGAACCTCTGGGTGCGGGCGTGCCGTCGGGGGAAGGAGACAGGCTCGGTCGTCATGCCCCGACCATATTGGCCAGTGCGCCCCCTTGTGCGGCTGTGCGCCGATCGATGCGCACGGACGGATAGTTATGATCACAACCGCATAGTGGGTATGAACCTGCTGGCCGCTACATGGATTTATCTGCCCCCATAGTCCGACCCCCCGCGCTTGGGATTCTTGGAGGTGAGCCGCCGTGGCACTCTCGATTTCGGCGGTGGTGCTGCTGGCGATCATCGTCTTTCTGCTGATCAAGAAATCAGGCCTGAAGGCCGGCCATGCGGTGGTCTGCATGCTGCTCGGCTTCTACCTGGCGTCCTCGACCGTCGCGCCCACCATCAGTGAGCTGACGACGAACATCGCGGGCATGATCGGCAGCATCAAGTTCTGAGCCACCCGGGTTCTCGTAGGGTGAGGCCATGACGGAACACCCCGCCCGGCGTCTGCTGCTGGTGCACGCGCACCCGGACGACGAGTCGATCAACAACGGCGCGACCATGGCCAAGTACGCGGCCGAGGGTGCCCAGGTGACCCTGGTGACCTGCACCCTCGGCGAGCACGGCGAGGTCATTCCGCCCGAGCTCCGGCACCTGACCGGCACCGAACTGGGCGAACACCGCCTGGGCGAACTCACCGCCGCGATGCGCGAGCTCGGCGTCGAGGACTTCCGTCTCCTCGGCGGACAGGGCCGCTACGAGGACTCGGGGATGATGGGCCTCGCCGACAACGACGACCCGGCCTGCCTCTGGCAGGCGGACCTCGACGAGGCGGCCCGGGCACTCGTCGAGGTGATCCGCGAGGTACGCCCCCAGGTCCTCGTCACCTACGACCCCGACGGCGGCTACGGCCACCCCGATCACATCCAGGCCCACCGCATCGCGATGCGCGCGGCCGAGCTGGCCGACGACGCGGGCTGGCGCATCCCCAAGATCTACTGGAACCGCGTCCCGCGCACGGTCGCCGAGGAGGCGTTCGCCCGGCTTCAGGCGGATCTGCCCGGGTTGCCGTTCGGCAAGGCCGCCACCGTCGACGACGTACCGGGCGTCGTCGACGACGAGCGCATCACCACCGTCATCGACGGCACCGCGTACGCCGCCGCCAAGGCGGCCGCGATGCGGGCGCACGCCACGCAGATCGACGTGTCGGACCTGTACTTCGCGCTCTCCAACGAACTCGCGCAACCCCTCTTCACCACCGAGTACTACCAATTGGTGCGCGGGGAGCCGGCGGCGCGGGCGGAGTCCGATCTGTTCGCCGGTCTCGTCGTCGGGGAGGCGTCATGAGCTCGATGCTCGCCCAGCCGCTGAAGCGGCCCTCCGGTCTGCGGGTCCTCGCCTACCTCGGCCTCTTCGTGCTCGGCGCCGTGGTCGGAGTGGCCGGGGCGCTGGTGCAGCCGGCGTGGTTCCCGGGCGGCCTGCTGCTCGCGCTCGCGGGCGAGGCCGGGCTCTGCCTGGGCGGCGGCCGGCTGGCCAGGAGCCGGGCCGGGGCCGTCGCGCCCGCCGGCGGCTGGATGGTCACCGTCATCCTGCTCACCGCCAGCCGCCCGGAAGGCGACTTCGTCTTCGGCACGAGCGCCGCCTCCTATCTCTTCCTGCTCGGAGGCATGGCCGTGGCTGTGATGTGCGCCACCCTCACCCCCGTACGGCAACCGGTCGGCGACGACGCCCGACTTGGCAAGTGACGTACCACTTCTCCACGCCTCGCTCGTGCGAGTCCCGTGTGGGTTTCCCAAGCGGTCGTGGGATACCGGGCAGACGTGGCCAGTATGGTGGTGCGCGCCGCCGAGCCGCCCGAAGCAGTGAGGTATGGGCGGCGGAGCCAACCGGGAGAACCTGCCTTGAGTCGTGAAACTGACACTCCGTCCTCCGGGCCCAACGGGCACGGCGGAGCCGCATACCCCTCGGGCACGCCGCCGTACGGGACCCCCATGGCTTCCGACAGCGGCGCGGACGCGGGCCGTTCGGCCACGCAGCCGGAGGAACGCAAGACCGAGACCACGCTGACGACCCGGATCCGGATCAACATCCCCGGGTCGCGGCCGATTCCGCCGGTCGTCGTGCGCAAGCCCGTCGCCGAAGCCGAGAGCTCCGCGGGCAGCCCGGCCACCGAGACGCCGGCACCGTCCGCACCCACGTCCACGTCCACGGGCACCGTCGAGGCTCCGGCCGAGCCCGGGGCGCAGGCGGGGGAGAAGACGAGCGACTGGTTCGCGCCGCGCAAGTCCTCGGCGGGCAAGGGCGGTCAGGGGGGCGCGCCCTCCAACGGGACGGGTCAGCCCGGTGGTTCGGGTCCCGGTGCGGGCGGTTCCGGTGGCGCGGGTGCCGGGCGTCCCGGCGGTGTCGTCGGCTCGATGAGCGCGCCGGGCGGCTCCCGCCCCGGCGGTGCGAAGGGCGCGGGGCTGCCCGGTGCGACCGGCGGACCCGTGGCTCCCGGGCACGGCGGCGGCACCGGTTCCTTCGGCGGCCCGAACGGCCGTGGCGGCCAGGGCGGCCCGAAGGGCCCCACGGGCCCGACGACCGGTCCGGTCACCGGCGACGGCCCGGCGCTCCCGCCGGTCGCCGGTGGCGGGCAGGGCGGGCTTCGTGGCCCCGGTGGCCCGGGCGGTCCCGGTGGTCCCGCCGGTCCGGGCGGCTCCGGCATTTCCGCCGGTCCGGCCTCCGGTATCTCCACGGGTCCGGGCCGGCCCGGCGGCCCCGGCGACGGCCTGGGCGGCCCGGCCGGTCCGAGCGGCCCGCCCGGTCCCGCCGGCCCGGGCGGTCCCGGCGCCTCTCCGCACATCCCCGGCCACGGCCCCGGCGGCGGGCTGAGTGACGACACCGCGATCCTCACCCCGCAGAAGCCGGCCCCCGAGCCCGGCACCCCGCACTACGGCGGCGTCGCCGACAACGTCTCCGGCCACACCGTCACCAGCGGCATCCCCGTCGTCCCGCCGGGCGCCCAGAGCGGTCCCTTCGGCCCGGGGGGCACCGACGGACCGGTGCCGCACACGCCCCCAAGGCTGCCCGAGCCGGACGCGTCGGACGCGTCTGCGTCCCGCGCGCCCAAGAAGAAGGGCCGCAACAAGCTGGCCCTGGTCGGCGGCGGCGTGATCGTCCTCGCCGGCGGCCTCTACGGCGCCGGCCTGCTGATGAACCACTCCGACGTGCCCAAGGGCACCACCGTGCTCGGCGTCGACATCGGCGGCGGCACCCGCGACGAGGCGGTCAAGAAGCTCAACGACGCCTTCGACGACCGGGTCAACGAGCCGCTGAAGCTCTCGGTGGGCGGCAGGACCGTCAGCCTCGAGCCCGACAAGGCCGGTCTGCAGTTCGACATGCAGCAGACGGTCACCGCGGCCGCGTCCAGCGACTACAACCCGGTCTCGGTCATCGGCTCCGTCTTCGGCAACCACCGGGTCGTCGAGCCGGTCATGCCCACGGACGAGGAGAAGCTGCACGCCGCTCTGGAGTCCGCCTCCGGCGGTTCCGGCTCCGTGACCGAGGGCACGATCAAGTTCGAGGCCGGCAAGGCCGTCGCCGTCTACGGCAAGCCGGGCAAGGGCATCAACGTCGACAAGTCCACCGCGGCGATCGAGCGGGCCTACCGCGCCCACGTGGCGACCGGCGCGTCCGACCCGGTGACCGTCCCGACGACCACGCAGCAGCCGAAGGTCTCGAACGCCGAGGTCGACCGGATGATGAAGGAGTTCGCGCAGCCGGCGATGTCGGCCCCCGTGACGGTTCAGGCGGACGGGGCGAGTCCCCTCCTGATGAGCCCCGAGAAGTCCCTGTGGAAGTTCCTCCGGGTCAAGGCCGTCAACGGCAGGCTCGTCGACAGCCCCGACCTGGCCGCACTGAAGCAGCTCTACGGCGGTGCCTTCGACGGCGTGCTCATCACCCGCGGCAACGGCAAGAAGACGCCGGTCACACCGCAGGACGTCTACGTCGCTCTCACCGAGGCCCTGAAGAGCAAGGGCAACCGCACGGCGGTCATCGACACGAACCCCAGCTAGCGGATCCCGCAGCCGACGAGAAGGGGGCACCCGGTTCGCGCCGGGTGCCCCCTTCTCGTCGTACGGGATCAAGGGTGGATCTTCAGGGGCGCGGGGAACCAGCTACGGCGAACCGGCGAACCGGCGTACTCAGTTCAACAACGCCCGAGCCGCCCGAGCCTGCTCCCGCACCCGCTCCGCCGCCCCCTCATCCACCGCACTGATCAACTCCGCGTACTCCTCCAACTCCACGGCCCCCTCGACGAAGTCCCCCCGCTGCACCAGCAACTGTGCCCGCTCGAACCGCAACCGCGCCGGATGCGAGGGCAACAGCAGCGACAGCTCCACCGCCCACAACGCCACATCCGTCCGCTCGGGCCGGGTGGCCGCCCACGCCCGGACGTTGTTCAGAATCCGCAGCACCACGTCCAACGGATCGGCCGGCGTCAACATCGACGGCTGGAGCGCCGCCCCCGTGGCCCCCGCCACCAGCAACTCCGCATCGCTCCCCGTCAGCACCCGCCCCCCGTCGAACGGATCGGCGAGCACCTGCTCATCGGCCGGCCCGAACCCCACGACGAAGTGACCGGGCAGCGCGACCCCGTACACCGGAGCCCCTGCCCGCCGCGCGACCTCCAGCCACACCACCGACAGCAGAATCGGCAGCCCCCGCCGCCGTACCAGCACCTGATGCAGCAACGACGACTCAAGCCGCTGATAGTCCGCGGCGGAGCCGCGAAACCCGTACCGCTCCCCGAGCAGCTCCCGCAGCGCCACCGCCCACGCCCGCGGCCCGCCGGGCCGGAACGGCAGCCGCCCCGCCAGCCCGTCCAGCTCCACCTGCACCGCGTCCATCCCCGCCTCGTCCAGCTCCCCGTCCGCCTCGGCCCCCACCAGCAGACACAGCGTGGACAGATCGGGCCGCTCGGACCGCGCCTCTTCGGCGAACCGCCGCCGCAACTCGGCGGAACGCTCGGGCGGTGGCGGGTAGGGGGGACGCATAGCTGGCTCGTGCCCTTTCACGGCGATCGGTACCACTGCTGACGGCGATTGCTCACGGTGATCGATAGTGGTGGTACGCGTGATGCGCGGCGAATCCCATCCTCGCGTACAGCTCCCGCGCCCCCTCGTTCTCCGCCTCGACCTGGAGCCAGGCCGCCGACGCCCCCTCGTCCAGGGCCCGCCGGGCGAGCGCGGCCATCACCCGGGTGGCCAGCCCCCGCCGCCGCAGCGCCGGATCCACCTCCACGGCGGCGAACCCGGCCCACCGCCCGTCCACGACACACCGCCCGATCGCGGCGGGAACACCGCTCTCACCGGGAACGGTCGCGAACCACACCGACGGCCCGCTCGTCAGCACCTTCAGCGCCACCTCGCTCACCCCCTTGCGCTGGTACCGCGCAAGCCAAGCCTCGTCCGCCTCCCGGGACAGCACCACTCCGGCGCCCTCGTCCCGATCGGCGATCGGCGCCAGCGCCCCGATCCACATCTCGGCGGACACCTCCCGGACCCACCCCAGCCGTTCCAGCTCCGCGCACAGCGGCTCCTGCGTGCCCTCGGCCCCGGTCGCGGTCTGGACGTACGCCGGGAGCCCACGGTCGCCGTACCAGCGCCGTACGGCGTCGAGCGCGGCCGGCAGCGGCAGGCCGGGGTCGCCGAGCGGCAGCACCGAGTTGGCCCGCCGGGTGAAGCCGGACGCGGCCCGCAGCTCCCACTCGCCGAGCCGTTCGCTCTCCACCGGCCGCCACGCGCGCGAGGCGACCTGCGTGAGCTCCTGGTACGAGGCGGCTGGGCCCCGCCTGCGGGCCGGGGCGCTCGGCACGACCTTGCCCGCCACCAGCGACGATTCCGGGATGCGGACGGTCTCGCCACTCTTGCGTGTGATCAGCAGCACACCGTTGTCCCATGATGCGAGAACACCCACCGTGTCGGTGAACTTCTCACCCGGAGCGGCAGGATCGTTCAGGCGGCGTACGGAGACCCGTTTGCCCACGTCAGCAGCGGTGATACGGACCTCAAAGCGCCCTGTCGCAGAGATTTCCACAGGTCAGTTCACCCCTCCTGTTCGGATCATGCCCAAGAACGGAGATACTAGGTGTGGGCATCGACGACGCCGCGCTCCCGCGCGCCAGGCGGCGGAGCCTGTGGAGGCCCGCCAGCGCCCTATCGAGGAGGAACGACAGCGTGACCTACGTCATCGCGCAGCCTTGTGTCGACGTCAAGGACAAGGCGTGCATCGAGGAGTGCCCGGTCGACTGCATCTACGAGGGCTCCCGGTCCTTGTACATCCACCCGGACGAATGCGTCGACTGCGGAGCCTGTGAGCCGGTCTGCCCGGTCGAGGCGATCTTCTACGAGGACGACGTGCCGGAGGAGTGGAAGGACTACTACAAGGCGAACGTCGAGTTCTTCGACGAGCTCGGCTCCCCGGGCGGCGCCAGCAAGCTCGGTCTGATCGAGCGGGACCACCCGTTCGTCGCCGCGCTGCCGCCGCAGGCCGAGTAATCCCCACCGGCGACCCGCACAGCGTGCCGCCTCGGTCCCGTACGGCCTGATCGCCCCGATCGCCGTACGGGACCGAGGCGTTGCCGTATCGGGCGGTACCGGACGTACCGCAGTACCGGCAGTACCAGAAAGTGAGCCAGATCCCGTGTCCGCAGTCTCCGACCGCCTTCCGACCTTCCCCTGGGACAAGCTGGAGCCGTACAAGAAGACGGCCGCCGCGCACCCGGACGGCATCGTCGACCTCTCCGTCGGCACGCCGGTCGACCCGGTCCCCGAGCTGATTCAGAAGGCCCTGATCGACGCGGCGGACTCCCCGGGCTACCCGACGGTCTGGGGCACTCCGGCGCTGCGGGACGCGATCACGGGCTGGGTGGAGCGCCGCCTGGGCGCCCGCGAGGTCACTCACCGCCACGTCCTGCCCATCGTCGGCTCCAAGGAACTCGTCGCCTGGCTCCCGACCCAGCTGGGCCTCGGCCCCGGCGACAAGGTGGCCCACCCTCGGCTGGCCTACCCGACGTACGAGGTGGGCGCCCGCCTCGCCCGTGCCGGGTACGAGGTGTACGACGACCCGACGGAGCTGGACCCGCGGGGCCTGAGGCTGCTCTGGCTGAACTCCCCGTCGAACCCCACCGGCAAGGTGCTGTCGAAGGCGGACCTCACCCGGATCGTGGCGTGGGCCCGCTCGCACGGCGTCCTGATCTTCTCCGACGAGTGCTACCTGGAGCTGGGCTGGGAGGCCGACCCGGTCTCGGTCCTGCACCCGGACGTGAACGGTGGCTCGTACGAGGGCATCGTCGCGGTGCACTCCCTGTCGAAGCGCTCGAACCTCGCGGGCTACCGCGCCGCCTTCCTGGCCGGTGACCCGGCGGTCCTGTCTCCCCTCCTGGAGATCCGCAAGCACGGCGGCATGATGACGTCGGCGCCGACCCAGGCGGCGGTGATCGCGGCGCTGGGCGACGACGAACACGTCCGTATCCAGCGCGACCGTTACGCGGCCCGCCGCAAGGCCCTGCGCGAGGCCCTTCAGTCCCACGGCTTCCGCATCGAGCACAGCGAGGCCAGCCTGTACCTGTGGGCCACGCGGGACGAGTCCTGCTGGAGCACGGTCTCCCACCTCGCCGAGCTGGGCATCCTGGCCGCCCCGGGCGACTTCTACGGCGAGGCGGGTGCCCGACACGTGCGCGTGGCCTTCACCGCGACGGACGAACGCGTGCGGGCAGCGGTCCAGCGCCTGACGTGACGGCGCCGGCGGCAGGGCACGCAGAAGCCGACGGGGCCCAGGGAAATCCCTGGGCCCCGTCGGCGGCTCAAGCCAGGCGCGGCGACCGTCAGCCGAGGGGAAGCGCCTGCACCGGCAGCGTCCCGGTCGTCGGCACGCCGCCCTTCGTGGCCGTCCCAGCCGCGTCACCGAGAACGCTTCCGACCGACCCGGCCACACCACCCGCGGTCTCCTGGGCCGCGGGCGTCGCCTTCTTCGTGACCTTGCTGCCGGCCTTGGCCGCCGTCGGCACCGCCTTCTTCGCGGCCTTGCCGCCGGTCTTGGTCACCTTGCCACCGGCCTTCGTCGCGGTGGGCAGCGCCTTGTCGACCGCCGTGTCGACGGCGCCGCCCGCGAGCCCGGTGGCGTTCTGAGCCGCGCCGTCGACGACGCTCGCGCCGTCCAGGGTGCTCAGCCCGGCCTTCGAGGCGCCGGGCAGTTCGGGGGCCGCGCTGGCGGAGCCGGCCGCACCGACCCCGGCGGCCGCTCCCGCAGCGACGATCAGCGCGGCACGGGCGATCCGGCGGGACAGGGGGAGGGACATGATGCTCCTTCGACGGATATGTCGGATGAGAACGATGAAGTGTCCGACCGCATCCGGCAGTTGACCGACTGACTGGCCGACTGGCGGTGGACCGACTGGCTGTTGATCTCCGGGCTCGGACGCAGTGACTACCGCTCGAAGCCCTCGAAGGTTGCGGCGGCACAACGTAAAGAGTTGGCAATGCGTCGCATTATCGCCTGCGGATAAAAACGGTCAAAACGCTTCTTGCCGGAAAGCCTGCCGAATCCTTACAGCCCTTTGTTTTCAAGGCCATTGGCGGATCGGAGGGTGACCGCGCGAAAACCTGCGCCCACCCTCGCCGACCGGCGTCCCGGGTAACCCTGGAGAGTGAGTCCCCGAACGGCCGGACGTACTACCGACTCGTCACGATGCGTACCGATTTCAGGCTGCTCTCCGTCCCCGAGGCACCCTGCCCGGGGATCGCCCGCCACTGGCTGTCGGTGTTGCCGGCGGTCCACTCCCGCCCTCCGTACGACACCCGCGCGATGTGCAGGTCGGAGGCGTTGGCCACGGCCCAGTGGGCCAGCTGCCACCCGCGCTCGAGGGCACTGCGCCCGCCACGGGCGCCCCCGTCGCCGGTCACGGGCAGCACGACGGTCCGCCCGTCGCTCTCGACGACGGCCGGAGTGGGCTTCGGCGTGGCCCCCCGGGCACTCACCTCGGCGCCGGCCGGCTGGAGCGCGTCCCGCCCGAAGTCCCGTACGAGCGCGGCCCGCACGGCGTCCGGGCCCGCGGTCCGGGTGGCCCCGGGGCGCCCCTCGCAGGTCAGCGTCGCGGCCGAACGCCCGGTGAGCGCGGCGGCGAGCAGCCTCGCGTCCGGCTCGTGCTTGGCGTACGCCTCCGGGAAGCCGCTGCGCTGGACGCGCTGCGCGGCGACGGTGAGCGGCAGCCGCGTGTAGTCGCGGACCTTGACCAGGTGCTCGTAGAAGATGCCCGCCGAGTAGATCGGGTCCATGATCTGCCGCTCGGTGCCCCAGCCCTGCGAGGGCCGCTGCTGGAACAGGCCCAGCGAGTCACGGTCGCCGTGGCTGATGTTGCGCAGCGCCGACTCCTGGAGCGCGGTGGCGAGCGCGATCGTCACGGCCCGTTCGGGCAGCCCGCGGCCGGTGCCGACGGCGGCGATGGTCGCCGCGTTCACCGCCTGCTCCGGCGTGAACTCGTACCGTGTCCCGTCGCCCTTGCCCGAGACGACCTCGCAGCCCGGCGTCCCCGTGCCTCCGGTGACGTACTGCACGGCGAGGTACCCCGCGACGGCGAGCAGGACCAGGAAGGACGCCCCGCGACGAAGGAGGCGGCCACGGCGTTTGCGGGAAAGTGACGGCTCTGGCACGCCCTACAAGGTAGCCGAGGTTACCGGGGGGTATGAGGCCGGTGGGGAAAGTGGGGGGAAGGCCACGCGGGTTAGGGTCGGCACCATGGCCGACACCTCCCTTGACCTCACGCTGGACGCCGCGGAGCTCACCGCGCGACTTGTCGACTTCCCCTCCGTCAGCGGCACGGAGAAGCCCCTCGCGGACGCCGTCGAGACCGCCCTGCGGGCCCTGCCGCATCTGACGGTCGACCGGTACGGCAACAACGTCGTGGCGCGCACGGACCTCGGGCGGCCGGAGCGCGTGATCCTCGCCGGCCACATCGACACGGTGCCGATCGCGGACAACGTCCCGTCGAGGCTGGACGAGGACGGCGTCCTGTGGGGCTGCGGCACCTGCGACATGAAGTCGGGCGTCGCCGTCCAGCTCCGCATCGCGGCGACGGTCCCGGCCCCGAACCGCGACCTGACCTTCGTCTTCTACGACAACGAAGAGGTGACCGCGGACCTCAACGGCCTCAAGCACATCGCCGAGAACCGTCCGGAGTGGCTGAAGGGCGACTTCGCGGTGCTGCTGGAGCCGTCGGACGGCGAGGTCGAGGGCGGCTGCCAGGGCACGCTCAGGGTGCTGCTCAAGACCAAGGGCGAGCGTGCCCACTCCGCGCGCGGCTGGATGGGCTCGAACGCGATCCACGCGGCGGCCCCGATCCTGGCCCGCCTGGCGTCGTACGAACCGCGCTACCCGGTGATCGACGGTCTGGAGTACCGCGAGGGTCTCAACGCGGTCGGCATCTCGGGCGGTGTGGCGGGCAACGTCATCCCCGACGCGTGCGTGGTGACCGTCAACTTCCGCTACGCGCCGGACCGTACGGAGGAGGAGGCCGTCGCGCACGTCCGCGAGGTCTTCGCCGACTGCGGGGTCGAGGAGTTCGTGGTGGACGACCACAGCGGCGGCGCGCTGCCGGGCCTGTCCCACCCGGCGGCCGCGGCGTTCATGGCGGCGGTCGGCGGCACCCCGGGGCCCAAGTACGGCTGGACGGACGTCTCCCGCTTCGCGTCCCTGGGCATCCCGGCGGTGAACTACGGCCCGGGTAACCCGCACTTGGCGCACAAGCGTGACGAACGGGTGGAGACGGCGAAGATCCTCGCGGGGGAGGAGCGGTTGAGGGCGTGGCTCACGGCGTAGCGCCGCGATGAGGGGCACCTGGGCGCGGCTTGCGGGCACGGCGCTTCATGGCGGACATGCTCACGTCCCCCGTCCGTAACCCAGGTCGATCTACGCTGAGGTGGAACGACCTGCAAGTCCGCAGGCCCCGCAGCGGAGGGAGCGCACATGGCTACCGGCAACCCCGAGGGGAAGAAGCAGCCACCGTCGGAGCAGCGGCTGGGCCCGGTCATCCGGAGGCGGGGCCAGGTGACGGCGAGTACGACCGACCAGCGACTGCTGGACGCGGGCGGGCCCTCCGACTGGGTCCACACGGACCCCTGGCGAGTCCTGCGCATCCAGTCGGAGTTCATCGAGGGCTTCGGCACCCTCGCCGAACTCCCGTCCGCCATCAGCGTGTTCGGCTCGGCGCGGACACCGGTCGACTCCCCTGAGTACGACGCGGGAGTCCGCCTCGGCCGAGGTCTGGTCGAGGCCGGGTTCGCGGTGATCACGGGCGGTGGCCCCGGTGCCATGGAGGCGGCCAACAAGGGCGCGTGCGAGGCGGGCGGCACCTCGGTCGGCCTCGGCATCGAGCTGCCCTTCGAGCAGGGGCTCAACCCCTACGTCGACATCGGTCTGAACTTCCGGTACTTCTTCGTCCGCAAGATGATGTTCGTCAAGTACGCCCAGGGCTTCGTGGTCCTCCCCGGTGGCCTCGGCACCCTCGACGAACTCTTCGAGGCCCTCACCCTGGTCCAGACCCAGAAGGTCACCCGCTTCCCGATCGTGCTGTTCGGCAGCGAGTACTGGGGCGGCCTCGTCGACTGGCTCACGAACACGCTGGTGGCCCAGGGCAAGGCGTCGGAGAAGGACCTGCTCCTGTTCCACGTCACGGACGACGTGGACGAGGCGGTGGCGCTGGTGTCGAAGGAGGCGGGCCGCTAGGGCCGGTTGCGAAAGCGGCGCCTGCCGCGCGACGCCACTTTCGCGACAGGCCCTGCGCGCGGCCGCGACGGACGCACAGAACACCGGGCGGGCCGGCCGACCCAGCCCGTCCGGCGTTCGAGGACGAGGCCCTTTGGGTGCCGGAGGCCGACTACGCCAGCCCCCGCCGCGCCACCGCCGGCGGCCGGTGCCCCGCGATCGACGCCACCATGTCCAGCACCTGCCGGGTCTCCGCCACCTCGTGCACCCGATACACCTGCGCCCCCAGCCACGCCGACACCGCGGTGGTGGCCAGCGTCCCCAGCACCCGCTCCTTCACGGGCTTGTCCAAGGTCTCCCCGACGAAGTCCTTGTTGGACAGGGACACCAGCACCGGCCACCCGGTCGCCACCATCTCCCCCAGCCGCCGAGTCGCCTCGAGACTGTGCCGGGTGTTCTTCCCGAAGTCGTGCCCGGGATCGATCAGGATCGACTCCCGCGGCACCCCCAACGCCGACGCCCGCTCGGCCAGCCCCACCGTCACCCGCAGGATGTCGGCCATGACGTCGTCGTACGTCACCCGATGCGGCCGGGTCCGAGGCTCCGCGCCCCCCGCATGCGTACACACCAGTCCCACCCCGTACCGCGCGGCGACCTCCGCCAGCCCCGGGTCCACCCCACCCCATGCGTCGTTCAGCAGGTCCGCCCCCGCCTCGCACACCGCCGCCCCGACCTCGGCCCGCCAGGTGTCCACGCTGATCACGACGTCCGGGAAGCGCCGCCGCACCTCGGCCACGAACCCGACCGTCCGCCGCGCCTCCTCCTCGGCGGTCACCTCGTCCCCGGGCCCGGCCTTGACCCCGCCGACGTCGATGATGGCCGCCCCTTCCGCCACCGCCTGCTCCACGCGCGCGAGGGCCGGCTCGTCGCGGAACGTCGCCCCTTGGTCGTAGAAGGAGTCCGGGGTCCGGTTCACGATCGCCATGATCACCGGCTCATGCGTGTCGAACTCACGCCTGCCCAGCCTGAGCATCCCCTGTGACCTCTCCTCGGGCGTCCTGGTACGTCCTGGCCTTTCAGCCGCCTGCGACCCTAACTGTCAGAGTCGCATGGCACGATCGGACACTGACACACTCGACCGCTCGCATTCACCGACCATGGGGGCCACAGCGATGGTTATGTTCTTGTTCCTGGTCGTCGCGCTCGCCGTCGTGGTCGCCGCGGTGACACTCGCCGTGGTGGGCGGCGGCGAGGGCGACGGCCCGCTGCCCGAGGCCCCGCCCGAGCGCCTCCAGGACCTGCTGCCGCTGGACCGCCCGGTCGACCGCGCCGACATCGACAGCCTCCGCTTCCCGCTCGCCGCCCGCGGCTACCGCATGGCCGATGTCGACGACGCCCTCAGCCGCCTGGGCGCCGAGCTCGCCGAGCGTGACGCCCGGATCGCCGACCTGGAGTCCGCGCTGGCGGGCGCGCGGGCGTCGGCCGGCCATGGGCCGATGGAGAAGCCCGCACAGGAGGACCAGCAGTGAGCGACGGCACGGCTCTCGCGGGCCCGGACGGCGCCCTGCGCTGCCCCTGGGCCCTGTCCACCCCGGACTACGTGACGTACCACGACGAGGAGTGGGGCCGCCCGGTCCACGGCGACGACGCGCTCTACGAACGCCTCAGCCTGGAGGCCTTCCAGTCCGGCCTGTCCTGGATCACGATCCTGCGCCGGCGTGAGGGCTTCCGCGCCGCCTTCGCCGAGTTCAAGATTGCGAAGGTCGCCGCCTTCACCGACGACGACCGCGACCGCCTCCTCGCCGACCCCGGCATCATCCGCAACCGAGCCAAGATCGACGCGACGCTCGCCAACGCTCGCGTGCTGGCCGACTGGACCCCGGGTGACCTGGACGCCCTGATCTGGTCCCACGCCCCGGATCCGGCTTCCCGCCCGGTCCCGAAGACGTTGGCGGACGTCCCCGCGGTCACCCCGGAATCAACGGCCCTGTCCAAGGCCCTGAAGAAGCGCGGCCTGCGCTTCGTGGGCCCCACGACGGCGTACGCCCTGATGCAGGCGTGCGGTCTGGTCGACGACCACCTGGAAACCTGCGTGGCGAGAAGCGCCCCGTAAGGAGCGCGGGATCGTATCGCTCACCGGCCCAGGTACTTCGGCCTCTCCTTGTTGACGAAGGCCTGCACCGCAATCGCGTGGTCCTCGGAAGACCCCGCCCGCGTCTGCAGCTCGTCCTCCTTCTCCAAGGTCTCCTCGAGCGAGTGCGACAGCCCGAACGCCACCGCCTCCTTGATCGCCCCGTACGCCACCGTCGGCCCTGCGGCCAACGCCCGAGCCACCTTCTCCGCCTCGGCCCGCAGCTCCGCGGCCGGCACCACCCGGTTCGCGATACCCAGTTCGTACGCCTCCTGCGCCTTGATGGTGCGCGGGAAGATCAGCAGATCAGCGGCGCGGCCAGCGCCGACGACCCGCGGCAGCGTCCACGAGATGCCGGAGTCGGCGGTCAGCGCGACCCCCGCGAAGGAGGTGTTGAAGGCAGCGGTGTCCGCCACGATCCGGTGGTCCGCGGCCAGCGCGAACCCGAAACCGGCGCCGGCCGCGACCCCGTTCACCCCGGCCACCACCGGCTTCGGCATGGACGTGAGCGCCTTCACGATCGGGTTGTAGTGCTCGCGCACCGTGCTCATCGTCTGCCCCGACCCGGTCTCCCGGTCGGCGGCCAGCAGCCCGATGTGCTCCTTCAGGTCCTGCCCCACGCAGAACGCCCGCTCCCCGGCCGCCGTCAGCAGGACAGCCCGTACGGCGTCGTCGCCCGCCGCGGCCTGGACCGCCTCCCGCAGGGCGACCTTGGCCGCGATGTTCAGCGCGTTCATCGCCTCGGGGCGGTTCAGCGTGATCGTCGCGAGTCCGTCGCTCACCTCGTAGAGCACGGTGTCGGCCATGGCGTATCCCCTCCGGTGTCGCGGCTCGGGCGTACTCGTCGGTACGCGCTTGTCTGAAGGACAGCATGGCGGAGATCACGGACAACGGACCTGACCGGACGTGTGACCTGCGTCAAAGAATTGATGCCCGGTTCCGTTCGGCCGAAGTGCGTGCGGTGGCGCAGTATCGCAGTCACATCGCCGAATTGAGTGGTTTTGCTCGCGCGCGTTGCGCAAGCGATGCCTACTGATGTTGGTCATCGGGTCCTGAGATGCGGGATAATGGCCTGGAAGCAATGTGTTCGATGCCGGTGTCGCGTGTCTCATGCCTGACGCGCGTGCCCTCCATGGGGCCGTCGGCTTTGACGATGAGCTGGTTTCAGGAAGGGGAACGAGCATGGCGGCCATGAAGCCGCGGACGGGCGATGGCCCGCTCGAGGTGACCAAGGAGGGGCGGGGCATCGTCATGCGCGTTCCGCTCGAAGGCGGCGGTCGGCTCGTCGTCGAGCTGACCCCGGACGAGGCCGACGCGCTCGGCGACGCCCTCAAGAAGGTCGTCGGCTGACGCGGCAGCGACCCTACCTTTCGGCGACCCCGGCACCGCGCACGGTG
>NZ_JBEXQG010000094.1:0-29711 GCF_040612485.1 Streptomyces sp. NPDC006385 | reverse complement strand
GGAGGGAGTTCCGAGGCGTTTCTTGTGGGCGTAGTACGTGGAAGGGGCGATCTTGCAGCCGGAGCCGACGGCCCCGCTGACCATGGCCGGACACGAACGCCCCAGCCACGGCGGCCGCCTGCTCATGGGCGTCGCCTGGGCCGTGCTGCTGCTCGGGCTGTGGCTGTGGGGGCGGGAGGTCACCGCCGTCCCGCTGAACCCATCCGCCCCGGTGTCGGGCGACGTCGCCGCGGTCGGACGGCCGCAGCGCGTCCAACTGCCGCCCGCCATACGGCCTTTGGGGGACGCGTTGCCGCAGCGCCTCGACCTCCCCGGGCTCGGTGTGCGGGCACCGGTGGTGGCCCGGGGGCTCGATCCGAAGGGCGCGGTCGATCCACCACCGCACGACCGGGCAGGCGTCGTGGGGTGGTACGCGGCCGGTGTGCGTCCGGGGGCCGCCGGCTCCGCGCTGATGGTGGGGCACGCCGACTCCGCCACCCGGCCCGCCGTCTTCCACCGGCTCGGCACGCTGAAGCCGGGCGCGACGGTGCGGGTGCTCCGCGACGACGGCAAGGCCGCCGAGTTCACCGTGGCGGACGTGCACGTCGTCGACCGCGACCGCTTCGACGCCCGGCAGACCTACGGACCCCATCGGTCGGGGCGGGCCGAACTGCGCCTGATCGCCTGCGCCGGCACCGTCGACCGGGCGACCCGCGGCTGCACGGCGGACGTGGTCGTGTCGGCGTACCTCACGGGAGCGGGGCTGTAGGGGTTTGCCGCAGGGTCGGCCGGATCTCCCGAGTGGAGCGGTGCGGGGCCGGGCCCTCGGCGACCTCGTGTGCCCCACGCCACGTATGTCAGGATTGGGCCCTGGAACAGTGCACCCAGGGGGGAGTTGGATGTACCTGAAGAGGGGGGCCTGGAGGGGCGCTCGTGCGCGGACGTGCGCCGCGGTGCTGGGGGCGGCACTGCTGGTCGCGGGATGTTCGTCCGGAGACGGCGACGAGCCGGAGGACAACGCCGGCGCCGGGATGAGTCAGCAGCCCAAGGACGTCGACCCGTTCTGGGTGAACCCGGACGGGAACGCGGCCAAGCAGTTGGTGGCCTACCAGAAGGCCGGCAAGAAGGAGGACGCCGAGCAGATCCGCAAGATAGCGGAGCAGCCGACGGGGGAGTGGATCAGCCCGGAGAGCCCGGAGGAGCAGGCGCGCGGCTTCACCGCGGCCGCCGACAAGGCGGGCCGTACGGCGCTGCTCGTGCTCTACAACATCCCGCACCGCGACTGCGGCAACTTCTCGGGGGGCGGCGCCGCCGACGGCAACGCCTACCGGGCGTTCGTCGACAGCGTCGCCAAGGGCATCGGCGACCGGGAGGCGACGGTGATCCTGGAGCCGGACGCGGTGCTGCACATGGTGGACAACTGCACGGCGGAGGAGTACCACGAGGAGCGCTACGACCTCCTCAGCGGTGCCGTCGCCAAGCTCAAGTCCCTGAAGAACACCAAGGTCTACCTGGACGCGGGCAACGCCGGCTGGGGCCACCCCGACCAGATCTTCGAGCCCCTGAAGCGGGCGGGCATCGACCAGGCGGACGGCTTCTCGGTCAACGTCTCCAACTTCTACACGACCAAGGACTCGATTGCGTACGGCAAGGAGCTCTCCGCCAAGGTGGGCGACAAGCCCTTCGTGATCGACACCAGCCGCAACGGCAACGGCCCCTACACCGAGGGCAACCCGGACGAGCGCTGGTGCAACCCGCCGGGCCGCGCGCTGGGCGAGACGCCGACGACGAAGACCGCGGACCCGCTGGTCGACGCCTATGTGTGGGTCAAGCGCCCGGGCGAGTCGGACGGCGAGTGCAAGGGCGGGCCGAAGGCGGGCGAGTGGTGGGCGGAGTACGCCCTGGGCCTCGCCAAGGCCAGCAAGTAGAGCCGAAGGCCGGTCAACAGGCCGTGGACGCCTTGGGGGCGCCCTCCATGACGGAGGGCGCCCCCAAGCGCGTATGGACCGCGGACCGCTACGGGACCTTGACCCACTGCGCCTTGCTCGGCGTGCCCTGGTCATCGGTCACGAACAGCATGTACCAGCCCGACGGAACCAGGTTCCGGTTCGTCGGCACGGTCACCGTGATCTTGTCGCCGGACGCCTTGAAGTCCAGCGCCACCGACCGCTGGTCGACATCCGTGACGTGCGTGGACGCGCTCGGCCGGATCAGCCGTACGTTCTGGATGGACGAGGCGTGCTGCGAGGTGAACGTGCCCGTCCCGCCGCGCCGGATGGTCTGCGGGCCCCCGGACAGCGACGGCTGTGCGTCCCGGTACAGATACGGCGGCGTGTAGATCTCGATCCGCTGCTCGAACGTGCCCGGCTTGGTGTTGGCCTTGTCGGCGAACAGCGAGTCCGAGCCGAAGAACATCACCCGGCCGTCGGGCAGCAGGATCGACCCGGAGTGGTAGTTGCGGCCCACCAGCGGGTCGGCGACCCGGTCGAGGGCGTTCGCGCCCGGGCGGTAGATCCGCGCCTGGAGGATGTTGGAGTCGCCGCGGCCCCGGTAGTCCTCGGAACCACCCGACACCAGCACGGTGTCGTCGGGGAGCACCGACGCCTGCGGATAACGCGTGCCCTTCTCCAGTGACGGCCCGTCCACGAACCTCGGGTCGTCCGCCTTGAGATCGATGATCCGGGTCTTCTCGCTGGACAGCTTGGACTCGCCGACGCCACCGCCGCCGATCACCATGTACTTCTCGTCCTGCGCCGGCGGCAGCAGCACCGTGCCCGAGGTCTCCATCAGCTTGGCGTCGCTCAGCCCGGGCAGCTTGGTGAACTTGTTCGTCGCCACATCCCAGATGCCCGGGTCGCGGCCCACGTCGTCAGGGCCGTAGCCCGCGTTCGAACCCGAGTAGAAGATCTTGCCGTTCTGCAGCGGGAACAACGCCGGGTAGGTCGGGAACTGCCGCACCTTCGCCGTGTAGGTCCACTTCTTGGTCTTCGGGTCGTAGACCTCGTTCTTGCCCGGGACCAGCTGGCCGATGTCGTCGAGGCCGGAGACGCTGAGGATCCTGCCGTCGCTCAGCGTGGTGAGCGTCGGGTACCAGCGGGCCTCGTGCATCGGGTCGACCTTGATGTACTTCTCGGCGACCGGGTCGAACTCGTAGGTGTCCCGGATGCCCTGGAAGTCCTTCTTGTCGAGGGCGAGCTTCTGCGCGATGCCGTAGGTGTTGCGCGCGTCGGCGCCGGTCAGGCCCTGGACGCGGTAGTTGTCCTGGGTGCCGGTCTCGTACTCGGCGCCCTTCTTCTGCGCCTCCACGTAGATCCGGCCGAGCCCCGGGTCGTTGCGCAGGAACTTGCCGGTCGCCTTGTCGAAGACCTTCTTCGCGCGTGGCACCAGCACCGGGTCCTTGGAGACGAACGTCTTGCCGTTCTCCTTGCCGGTGAACTTGGTGCCCGCGGGCAGCGTGATCGGCTTGTCCGGGTTCTCGTTGTGGACGATCATCAGGCCGCCGGCCTTGGTGACGTCACCTTCCAGCTTCTCGTAGCGCTTCGTCCCGCCCGCGATCAGCAGGTTGCCGTTGGCCAGTTGGGTGTGGCCGGTGCAGAACAGGTCGTTCGGCGTCGGCACCTTCTTGATCGTGCCCTTGACCGGGTCCCAGATCCGGGTGTCGTACCGCTTCGCGTCGAAGTTGTCCTGATTGTTGCCCGACCCCGCGATCAGCAGCACCTTGCCGGTGTGCAACAGCGCCGCGTGGATGGTGTTCTGGCGGTACTCCTCGGGGAACTCGACTATCTCCCACTTGCCGTTCTCGGCTTTGTACTCGGGTCTGTTGATCTGGTACTCGTGATACTTCTCGGTACCGACCCGGTACAGCCACGGCCCGTTCATCCCGGCCAGCGCGAGTACCACCGCCGTACCTATCGCGAGTCGACGGGCGCGGCGGCGGCCTGCACGGTCGTTCATTCCTTACGTCCCCCAAGTCCACCCAGGGCGATTTGCATGGTCTGGTCGTTGCCGCTGCCGGAAGCGGCCCAACTCGGTTTGTGGTGCGGGGCATGCGGGGCATGCGGGGCATGCGCCGTGTGCGGAGCGTGGGACGCGTGCTGCGCGGGCAGCGGTTGCGGCTCCGGCTGGTACGGCGCGGCCTGGGCCGACACCGGCGCGGCGGGCCGCTTCCTGTCCTGACGCAGCATGTAGCGCCAGGCGAAGATCGGCGTCGCGGTGATCAGCATGGCGAACGTCGCCCAGATGATCATCGCCGGGTGCGAGTGCCCGTACACGAAGCCGGCCGTGATCGACGCGCCGAAGATCACGATGAAGTACCAGTGGTACCGGAAGGTCCCGAACCACCGGTCGGGGCTGGCCGAATCGCCCTTGGGCGTCACCACGAACTTGCTCTTGCGGCGCAGCACGGAGTCGATCAGCGCCTTCGCGTACAGCGGCGCCGACAGCGCGGACATCACCATGCCGGCCACACCGCCGGAGCCCTCCGGCTCGTGCGGCGAGACGTTGTGGCGGCGGTTCCAGACGTACAGGCCGATCTGGAGCGCGGAGGCGTTGCCGTAGAGCATCAGCCAGATCGTCGGGTCGATGTTCACACCCGAGGCGCCCAGGCCCAGGAACAGCGCACAGCTCAGCGCCGCCAGGATCCAGTTCAGGGCCGACATCGGGTAGAAGATGATCATCATCGTGTAGTTGAACAACTTGCTCGGCGGCAGCGAGTACCAGCCCTTCCAGTACTGCTTGAGGATCGTCTCGTACGTCCCCCGCGACCAGCGCATCTGCTGGGTGAAGAAGTCCGTCCAGGCGCTCGGCCCCTCACCGACGGCCAGCACGTCCGGCGTGTACACGGACCGCCACTTCTTGCCCGTGGCCGGGTTCTTGTGGCGGTGGATCTCGAAGCCGGTCGCCATGTCCTCGGTGATCGAGTCGTACAGGCCGCCGATCTGCTTGAGCGCCTTGATGCGTACGGCGTTCGACGTACCCACGAACATCGGAGCGCCGTAGCGGTTGCCCGCGCGCTGGATGAGGGCGTGGAAGAGGAACTGCTGGGACTCGGCGGCCTTGGTGACGAAGTTGTCGTAGTTGCCGTACACCTGCGGGCCGATGACGAAGCCGACGTTCGGGTCGCGGAAGAAGCCGAGCATCCGCTCCAGGTAGTTGGGCAGCGGCACGTGGTCGGTGTCGACCGAGGCGAAGAAGTCGTAGTCGTCGCCGTGGGCGTCGAGCCAGGCGTTGTAGTTGCCGTGCTTGGTCTTGGCGCGGTGCGGGCCCTTGGCCTGGTTCCACTTCGCGATGCCCTTGCGGGAGAAGTGGTGCACGCCGAGCCGCCGGCAGACCTCCTTGACCTCCGCATCGTCGCCCTCGTCGAGCAGCCAGACGTGCAGAAGCCCCCGGTGGCGCAGCTTGACGGCCGCTTCCAGGGTCTTCGTCACCATCTCCAGCGGCTCCTTGCCGGGCACGAAGGAGGTGAGGAAGGCCACTCTCGTGCCGGTCTCCGGTACCACCGGGATGGGGTCGCGGGCGACCAGGGTGGCGTGCGCGTTGGACAGTACGTTCATGCAGCGGAAGAACTCGATCAGGCCGATCGAGACGAGCATGACCATGTCGAGCGCCGGCAGGAAGTCGAAGGCGGGATAGTCCCGTTCGGTCCAGTGCTCGGGCTGGAGCAGCCAGAACAGCAGGACCAGGGAGAGCACCGGGGCCGCGGCCAGCATCAGCGCGACCCTGATGCGGTGCGGCTCCTGCGAGATCAGCGAGCGGTACTGGACCCGGTACGGCTTGTTCGGGTCGGGCTGGGTGAGGGGACCGGCCAGCCGGCTGTAGTGCTCGTAGTCGTACTTCGGCAGCGTCTTCTTTATCCGGCGGAAAGCTCCGGTCCGGGTCTGCGAAGGCACCCTGAGCTGGGTGGTCTGAGACGGGTCGAAGTTATGCCGGGCGCCCGTCGGCGTCGACGTCATGAGTCATTCCCCCCACACGCAGGTGACCGCGTGTCTGTCGGTTCCTTTACGGCTGCTCAGGTCCCCCTCGACCTTCACAGGCGTATCAGTGGTGGGTCGCAGTCACCACATCTTCCACACCTTAGACACGGAACCGCGACCTTCCGGTTGCATCATGCCCCCCTCGGCATGCGGTCATGAACGGGGCCCCCTATGCCCCGGCGAAAACCGGCAACCGGCTCCTTGCCCCCCAACTGCCGCGTATCCGCAGCATCTTGAAAAACCAATCACCAGGTTCTACGTCGTTCCACATGATCGCAAGATGCGAAACGAGGTGTTTACCGGTCATACGCGCTCATTGTGGCACCTGTGGGGGTGTTGTGTACCCGTCGTGGAAACGCGGGCGCGGATGTTGCCGAAGTGTTCCCGTATGGCCTCCTCCGCCCGCAGCGCGTCGCCCGACCGCACCGCGTCCACGATCTCCCGGTGCTGCCGGCAGGTCACCAGCGGATCCTGCGGCGCGCCGCCGAGATCGGTGTGGACACGGTGGAAGGCGTCCCAGAACGCCTCCATGACCTCGCCCAGCAGCGCGTTGTCCAACCCCCGGTAGAGGGTGGCGTGAAACGCCCGGTCGGTCTCGGCGATCCCGTCGCCGCCCCGCGCCGCCTGATCTTCCATACGGTCGACCAGCGCGTCCAGTTCAACGAGATCGGCGTCCGGAATCCGCCCCGCGAGCCGCGACACCAGCCCGGTCTCCACGGCCTCGCGCAGTTCCAGCAACTGGAGCAGGGTGTCCTCGCCCCGGTAGTGCCCGGCGACCGTACGGAAGGCGAGGCCCTCGATCATCGGCGCCAGCGACATCGTGCCGACGTACGTCCCGAACCCGTGCCGGATCTCCACGATGCCCATCGCCTGGAGTCCCTTGAGCGCCTCGCGCACGGAGTTCCGGCTGGCACCCAGGTGCGCCATCAGCTCGGGCTCCGTCGGCAGCGGGGCCCCGGAGGGCAGCCGGCGATCGATGATCAGCTTCTTGATCCGCTCCTGAAGGTCACGCGCTGCCATGGCCAGAGAGTATCCGGCCAAACACGAGAACAGCCCCTCGCTCGCGCGAGGGGCTGTCTTGTCTGTGCGCCGCCAGGGACTCGAACCCCGGACCCGCTGATTAAGAGTCAGCTGCTCTAACCAACTGAGCTAGCGGCGCGTGCTGACGGCGTTAACTCTACATGACCTGCGGGGGTGCCTGAGACCACCTGCCAGGGCGGCCGGGGGAGGCCGGGCGGCCGTAAACCATTCGGACCGTCAACATGCGCGTGCGGAAGACAGTTGTGAAACTGGCGGTGTGTGCAGCCGTGGACATTTGTATCCGGAGTGTGAGGGGAATCGCATGGAGACTCGGACTCCGGTATTCGAGGAATTCGATCCGGAGCGGGACTGCGACTGCCCCGGATGCGTTCACTGGCGGCGCGTCCTGCCGCATTCCACGACCGGCCGCCATCCGGCGGCGGCCCGGGCGCTGATCGTCGCCGCGGCCGCCTCGACCACCCTCGCCGTCGGCCACCCCGCCCCGGCCCTCGCCACCCCCCACACCCTCGACCGGCCGGGCGTTCCCGCAGGTGACGAGCCCGCGTCGCCTCAGGGCGGGCAGGCCCCGCTGCACGGGCCGGGCGGTCGGCCGGCCAAGCCGGGCACGGTCCGGACGCCGGCGACCACTCGCGCGGAGATCATCAGGCGGGCCAAGAAATGGGTCGCCGCGAAGGTGCCGTACAGCATGTACAGGTACTGGTCGGACGGATACCGGCAGGACTGCTCGGGCTTCGTCTCGATGGCCTGGAACCTGCCGGGAAACGAATGGACCGGCAGCCTCGACCAGTACGGCGTACGAATCCCCCGGGAGGATCTGCAACCCGGGGACATTCTGCTGTTCCACAATCCGGCGGACCCCGAGAAGGGCTCGCACGTCGTCATTTTCGGCGGCTGGACGGACTACACGCGCACCTACTACGTCGCCTACGAGTCGACCCGCCCCCATGCCCGCCGACTGGTCACCCCGTACGCCTACTGGAGCCACTCCGACCGCTACCTGGCCTACCGCTACAAGGGGCTCACGGGCGGCGCGACGGGTACGAGACCGGACACCGGTCAGCAAGGTGATCCGCCGGGCAGTGGGCAGCCGGTCACCGCCGAGCCGGAGGAGCCGCAGAGGCCCCAGGTGCCGCAGGCGCCCCAGAAACCGCAGGCGCCGCAGCGCGCGGCGCCGTATCCGGGACGGGCGTACTTCGGCCCCGGCGCCCACAACAAGCACGTCACCCAGCTAGGCCGGATGCTCGTGGCGCGCGGCGCCGGCCGGTACTACGCCCAGGGCCCCGGCCCGCGCTGGACGGACGCGGACCGGGGGGCCACCCGGGCCTTCCAGCTGGCGCAGGGCTGGCGGGGCCCGGACGCGGACGGGCTGCCGGGGCCGCAGACGTGGACGCTGCTGGCGACGGGCAAGGGCAAGGACGTCCAGGCGGCGGGGGCGGCCGGGGCGGGCGCCCACCAGGCGCCGGCGTCGCACGGGGTGCCCGGGTATCCGGGGCGGGCGATGTTCCGGCCGGGCGCGAACAACAAGTACGTCACCCAGCTCGGCAGACAGCTGGTGAAGAAGGGATTCGGCAAGCACTACAGAACCGGGCCGGGACCGCGCTGGGGCGAGGCGGACCGGCGCGGCGTGGAGGCCTTCCAGCGCGCCCAGGGCTGGCGGGGCGGCGCGGCGGACGGCTGTCCGGGACCGGAGACCTGGCGACGGCTTTTCTCGTAGTCGGCCCCAGGGGCTTGTAGGCGCATGACCGGCTGTACGACCTTCCTGTGACGCATCTGGCGCGGAGGCTGGAGGCACGCGTGACCACGACCACTTCTCATACGCCCGAGCCCGAGGGGCTCGCGGGTCCGGCCGACGGGTCCGTCCGGCCCGCGCGGCTGATCCAGAACGAGGCGACCACCGAGATCCCCGTCCATCTGCTGTTCCGCGACGACCCCGACCCGGTGTCGGTGCCGCTCAAGCCGGCGATCGTGGGGCGCCGGCAGGGCACGGGGGAGCAGCCCCGGGTGCGCCACGCCGTGCAGCCCAAGCCGCCGCCCGCCCCGGACATGGACCCCGACCTGGTGGAGCGGCCCGCGCGGGTGCTGCCCGGGGCGGCCGGTGTGTTCGCCGGGGCCTGCGGGGCGGCCGGGTGTCTGGCCACCTCGTGGTGGGCGGGGGCGCTGCCGCCGCTGGTGGTCGAGGCGCTGCGGCTGCCGGCGTCCGGGGGCGCGGGGCTGGGACCCGCGCAGTGGGTGGCGTACACGGGGGCCGGTGCCCTGGGGCTGTTCGGGTTCGGCGGGCTGGCGCGGGGGCGGACCGGGCGGGCCTGGGTGCTCGGGCTGTTCGGTCGCTACCGGGGGACGGTCCGGCGTACCGGCCTGCTGTGGGTCAACCCGCTGCTGCTGCGCCGCGGGGTCGACGTACGGCTGCGGCACTGGCGCAGCGAGCCGATGCCGGCGGCGGACGGCGGCGGGGTGGCGCTGCGGGTCGTCGTGCTGGTGGTGTGGCGGGTGCGGGACAGCGCGCGGGCGCTGCTCGGGGTGGCGGACCACGAGAGGTATCTGCGCGAGTGCGTCGAGGCGGCGCTGGCCCGGGTGCCGGTGGAGATGCCGGGCGGCCCGCGCGGGTCCGTCGAGGCGGCGGGGGAGACGCTGACCCGGTTGGTGGTGCGGGACGCGGAGGCGGTCGGGCTGGAGGTGTTCTCGGTGCGGCCGGTACGGGTGGAGTACGCCCCCGAGGTCGCCGCCGCCATGCACCGCCGCCGTATCGCCGCGCTGGACGCGCAGCACCGGGCCGCCGTGCTCACCTCGGTCGTCGACTCGGTGGAGGACACGGTGACGCGGCTGACCGTGCGGGGCCTGGTGGAGCTCGACGACTACGAACGCAAGGCGCTGGTCAAGGACTTGACGGTGGCGTTCTGCGCGGGGCGTGGCGAGACGGCCGGCTGACGGCCGGCTGACGGCCCGTCGAACATGTCCTTCGATTGGTATGGACATGTTCAATGGTCAGCAATAACCTGGGACTTGGTCTAGACCTGCAAGCTCATCGAACTTCCCCCACGTTCCCAGGAGCAGCAGCATGCGCAGCAGGACCAGGTGGTACGCCGCCGCACTCGGACTGACCACGGCCGGCGCCCTCGTGCTCTCCGCCGGAGGCGCGAGCAGCCACGGCTACACCGACCTCCCCATCAGCCGGCAGAAGCTCTGCCAGAACGGCACCGTGACCAACTGCGGCCCCGTCCAGTGGGAGCCGCAGAGCGTCGAGGGCCCGAAGGGCTTCCCCGGCTCCGGCCCGGCCGACGGGCAGATATGCAACGCCGGTCTCGGCCAGTTCAGCCAGCTCAGCGCACCCAGGACCCCGTCCGGGGGAGCCTGGCCGACCACCAAGGTGACGGGCGGACAGAGCTACACCTTCCGCTGGCAGTTCACGGCCATGCACGCCACGACCGACTTCAAGTACTACGTCACCAAGCCGGGCTGGAACCAGAACCACAACCTGGCCCGCTCCGACCTCAACCTCACCCCGTTCCTGACGGTGCCGTACAACGGTCAGCGGCCCCCGGCGACGCTCTCCCACAGCGGCAGGCTGCCGTCCGGGCTCAGCGGTCACCACGTCATCCTCGCGGTGTGGACGGTCCACGACACGGGCAACGCGTTCTACGCGTGCTCCGACGTCACGTTCTGAGGTTCTCTTGAGTCAGCGTCCCGGCCGGCGTGGGTAGGTTCCTGCCACGCCGGCCGAACGGGTCGGCGCACCGACCTCGGGGGACTGGACCATGGACGTGTTCTTCTACGTCGTACCCGGCCTGATCATGGCCGCGGCCCTCTTCGCGGCGTACCGGGTGGTGCGCCGCTCGTTGCAGCTGCGCAGCGCCTGGAACAGCGGGCTCACGGCACAGGGCCGCTGCCTGCGGATGTACACGACGACCCACGGCGGTGGCGGCGACACGCGCGTGAGCACCACGCTGCACCACGTCTACGAGTTCACCACCCCCGACGGCCGCCTCGTGCGGTTCGAGGAGGAGGACGGCCCGGGGACGACGGTCGAGGGCGACATCGTGACCGTGTACTACGCCGACGGCCCCGAAGTGGTGGCCACCGCCCACCGGCCGCGCCACGGCAGGCAGGCGGCGGCCTCCTTCGGCCTCCTCGCCTTCCTCGGTGTGGTCGTGGTGTTCTGCGTGGGCTTCATCGCCACCTACGCCCAGATGTCCGAGATGGACGCCATGGGTTTCTGACCCGCCACGCCCTCCACATCTGACGGTACGTC
Source organism: Streptomyces sp. NPDC006385 (assembly GCF_040612485.1). Taxonomy (NCBI): domain Bacteria; kingdom Bacillati; phylum Actinomycetota; class Actinomycetes; order Kitasatosporales; family Streptomycetaceae; genus Streptomyces; species Streptomyces sp. NPDC006385. The sequence continues at coordinate 18,473 of NZ_JBEXQG010000094.1, read as the reverse complement.
AATTACCGTGCGTCTCCATGGAGTCCACTGCGGGGCGTACGGTCGCGGAACTGGTGGCGGCGCGGTGGGGCGACCACCGGCCGGGGCTGTGGTTCGAGGGGAAGCTGCTGACCGGGCACGAGGTGGCGGCCGGGGCCGCCGCCCGTGCGGCACTGCTGGCCGACCTGCTGCCGCCCGGCGCCGAGCCGCACATCGGCGTGCTGCTCGACAACACCCCGGAGTACCCGATGTGGCTGAGCGCGGCCGCCCTCGCGCGAGCCGCCGTCGCGGGGATCAACCCCACCCGCCGGGGACCGGAACTCGCCCGCGACATCCTGCACACCGAGTGCCGGGTCCTGGTCACCGAGCGGGCCCACCTGCCGCTGCTCGACGGCCTCGACCTGCCCGGCGTGCGCCTGCTGCTGACCGGCACCCCGGAGTACGACACCCTGCTCGCCCCGTACGCCGACGCGCGTCCCGACGCCTTCCGCGCCGCCCCGGGCGACCGGCTCCTGCTCTCCTTCACCTCCGGCTCGACCGGCGCCCCCAAGGCCGCGATCTGCACCCAGGGGCGGCTGGCGGCCGCCGGGCGCTCCCTGGCCGACCAGTTCCAGGTGCGGCCCGACGACGTGCACTACATCTGCATGCCGATGTTCCACGGCAACGCGGTGATCGCCGACTGGGCACCCGCCCTCGCGGCCGGCGCCGGAGTGGCGCTGCGGCGGCGGTTCTCGGCGTCCGGTCTCCTCGCGGACGTACGGGCGTGCGGGGCGACGTACTTCACCTACGTCGGCCGGGCGATCCAGTACCTCCTCGCCACCGACCCCCGCCCCGACGACCGGGACCATCGGCTGAGGCTCGGCTTCGGCACCGAGGCGGGTGCCGTGGACGCCGCCGCCTTCGAGCGGCGGTTCGGGGTGCGGCTGGTGGAGGGGTACGGCTCGTCCGAGGGCGGGGCGGCCGTGCGGTGGTCGCCGGGGACGCCCGCGGGGGCCGTGGGGCGGGCGGCGCCGGGGCTCGTCGTGCTCGATCCGGAGACCTGTGCGGAGTGTCCGCCGGCTGTCTTCGACGCGGCCGGGCGGCTGGTCAACGGGGACGAGGCCATCGGGGAGCTGGTCAACCGGGGGCCGAACCCCTTCGAGGGGTACTGGCGCAACGCGGAGGCGGAGGGGGAGCGGCGGCGGAAGGGCTGGTACTGGACGGGGGACCTGTTCTGCCGGGACGCCGACGGCTATCTGTACTTCGCGGGCCGCGCCGGCGACCGGCTCCGGGTCGACGGCGAGAACCTGTCCGCCGCGATGATCGAGAACATCCTCGCCCGGTACGAGGGTGCCGTGGCGGTCGCCGTCTACGCGGTGCCGGACCCGGTGACCGGGGACCAGGTGATGGCGGCGCTCGCCGGGACCTTCGAGCCGGCCGCCTTCGCGGCGTTCCTCGCCGCGCAGCCCGATCTCGGGACGAAGATGGCGCCCCGGTTCGTGCGGCTCGTGGAGCGGATGCCGGTCACGGCCACGAACAAGATCCACCGGGCGGGGCTCAGGAGGGAGGGGCTCCGGTGCGCCGATCCGGTGTGGTGGCGGCCACCTGGCGAGCAGGCATACCGGAGGCTGACCCCGGAAGATATCGCTCCGGGCGATGCCGAAGGGCCCCTCGCTCCCACGAGAGGCCCTTCGGCGGGGGGTGTGGGTGGCAAAGCCCCCACAGCGCGCGGCGGAGCCGCGCAATAACAGAGATGGCGAGGTGGTTCGCGCTTTCCGCGAACACGCCTCGCCATCGACATCGTGCGCCGCCAGGGACTCGAACCCCGGACCCGCTGATTAAGAGTCAGCTGCTCTAACCAACTGAGCTAGCGGCGCATGACTCCCGCCGACCGCGTTTGACTGTGGTGTCTCGCGGCGGGCGACGAAGAAAATAATACCCGGTGCCGAGGGGTGGTTCTGACCACCGCTGCGGGCGGCGGTCAGCCCTGGATCGCCAGCGACAGCAGCACCGGCGCCGCGTTCCGGTTCAGCGTGTCCGCCGCCTGGCGCAGCCGGTGCGCGTGCTCGACCGGGAGCGACAGGGCCAGGCAGCCCACCGAGGATCCGGCCGTGATCGGGACCGCCGCGCACACCGTGCCCACCGCGTACTCCTGGAGGTCGAGGTGGGGGACCGTCGGCGGCTGGGACTCCAGACGGGAGAGCAGGACCTTGTCGCTGGTGATCGTGCGCGAGGTGAGGCGGGCCATCCGGTGGCGGGAGAGATGGTCGCGCCGGCCGTTGTGGTCGAGCTGGCCGAGCAGGCTCTTGCCGATCGCGGTGGCGTGGGCGGAGTCGCGGAAGTCGACCCACTCGTTGACCACGGGCGTGGCCGGACCGGCGGCGTACTGGTCGATCCTGACCTCGCCGTCGACGTACCGGCTGATGTAGACCGCGGCGCCCACCGAGTCGCGCAGCCGGTCGAGGGTGCGCTGGAGGTTCTCGCGCAGGGCCTGGTCGTGGCCCCGCGCGGAACCGAGACGGGTGAGGGCGTCGCCCGTGACGTACGCCCCGTCGGCGACCTGCTCGACGTAGCCCTCGCGGCGCAGCATCCGCAGCAGGCCCGTCAGGCGCTCGGGGCCGATGCGGGTGTGCCGGGCGAGCTCGGTGTCGGTGACTCCGGTGCGGTGCCGCGCCACGGTCTCCAGGACGCGCAGGGCGTCCTGGGCCGAGTGGTACGGCGCGGTCGGCTCGTGCGTCAGCGCCACGGTTCCCCCTGCGGTCGCTCATTGGGCCGGGTTGCAGTCAGCCAATCCCCTCAACGATAACCGGCAAGAGGTTTGCAGTGAGCGGTTGTTGACGAGATTGCGGCGCCCTCAACTGCGGTACCAGCACTCTGGCATATGCCAGACGCATGCTCCGCCGACGGCGCTCACAGCACCGCGGACAGGAACTCCCGGGTGCGGTCCTTCGCGGGATCGTTGAAGATCTTCTCCGGCGAGCCGGACTCGATGACCCGGCCGGAGTCGAACATCAGGACCTGGTCCGAGATGTCCCGGGCGAAGTTCATCTCGTGGGTCACGCAGAGCATGGTGATGTCGGTGCTGCGCGCGATGTCCCGCAGGACGTCCAGGACGCCCGCCACCAGCTCCGGGTCCAGCGCCGAGGTCACCTCGTCGAGCAGCAGCACCTGCGGCCGCATCGCCAGCGCCCGGGCGATCGCCACCCGCTGCTGCTGGCCGCCGGAGAGCTGGGTCGGGCGGGCGTCGCACTTGTCGGCGAGGCCCACCATGTCCAGCAGCTCACGGGCGCGTGCCTCCGCCTCGTCCTTGGACAGGCCGAGCACGGTGACCGGGGCCTCGGTGATGTTGCGCAGCACCGACATGTTCGGGAACAGGTTGAACTGCTGGAACACCATCCCGATCTTCTTGCGGACCTCGCGGACCTGCTTCTCCGGGGCCGGGAACAGCTGCTCCCCGGCGACCGTGATCGTGCCCTCGTCGGGCTTGGCCAGGGTCATCAGCAGGCGCAGGATCGTCGTCTTGCCGGAGCCGGAGGGCCCGATCAGGGTCACGTGCTTGCCGGACGCGACGGAGAAGTCGAGCCGGTCGAGCACCGTGTTGGATCCGAAGCGCTTGGTGACGTTGTCGAAGCGGATCAGCTCGCCGCCGTCCACCGGCGGGTTGGCGCTCGCGTCGGGTTCTTTCATCAGCGGGGTGTCAGCGGACAAGGCGTCGCTCCAGGGCTCGTACGAGAAGGGAGGCCGGGTAGGCGATGAGGATGAAGGCCACACCGATGACCGTCAGGGGCTCGGTGAACTGGAAGTTCTCCTGCGCGAACAGCCGCGCCGCGCCGAGCATCTCCATGACCGTGATCGTCATCAGGATCGGGGTGTCCTTGAGCATCGCGATGACGTAGTTGCCGAGCGCCGGCACGACCCGGCGGATCGCCTGCGGCAGGATCACCACCCGCCACGTCCGGGTCACCGGCAGGTTCAGCGCCGTCGCGGCCTCCCACTGGCCGGCCGGCACCGCCTCGATTCCGGCGCGGTAGACCTGCATCGTGTACGTCGAGTAGTGCAGCCCGATCGCGAAGACGCCGGTGGTCAGCGCCGAGAAGGTGAAGCCCCACTCGGGCAGCACATAGAACAGGAAGAACAACTGCACCAGCAGCGGAGTGTTGCGGATGAACTCCGTGACCGCTCCGACCGGCCAGCACACCCAGCGGCTCGGCGTGCGCATCAGCAGCGCCCACACCAGGCCCAGCGCGAACGAGATCAGCGAGCCGAGGGCCAGGATCTGGAGGGTGAGCAGCAGCCCGTCCCAGAAGCGTGGCATGAAGTCGGCGACAGCGCCCCAGTCCCAGGTCATCCGAGAGCACCTCCCGCGCCCACGCCGGTCGTCTCAGGACGGTGCAGCTCCTGGTCGGGCGTGCGCCCGACGGGCTTGCCGACACCGGCCTTGAGCTTGCGTTCCAGTCCGCGCATCCCCCGCGTGAGCAGGAAGGCGATGACGAAGTAGATCAGCAGGACGTACGTGTAGATCTCCGCGCTCTCCTGCAGCGCGAGGCGCACCAGGTTGGCGCTGAAGGCCAGGTCGCCCATGCCCATGACGGACACCAGGGCCGTGCCCTTCAACAGCTCCACCAGCAGGTTGGTGAAGGAGGGGATCATCTCCGGCACCGCCTGCGGCAGCAGGATCAGCCGCATCCGCTGCCACGGTGTGAAGCTGAGCGCGATCCCGCCCTCACGCTGGGCCGGGTCGACGGAGTTGAGGGCGCCGCGCACGATCTCGGCGCCGTACGCCCCGTAGGTCAGTCCGAGTGCCAGCGTGCCGGCCCACAGCGGGACCAGCTGCCAGCCGAACGCGACCGGCAGCACGAAGAACACCCAGAAGATCATGATCAGGGCGGAGGTCCCGCGGAACACCTCGGTGTAGAGGCCCGCCAGGAAGCGGACGATCCACAGCCGGTGGGTGCGGGCCATGCCGACCCCGAAGGCGACCGCCGCGGCCACCAGCGCGCTCAGCACCAGAAGCTGGACGGTGATCCAGATTCCTTGCAGTACGAGTTCCCAGAGTCCCGAGGTCATCCGCCGCACAGCTCCTTCGCGGTGAGGTCGGTCATCTCGGCCTCGGTGAAGCCGAAGGGCTTGAGGATGCGCAGCAGCTCCCCGCTCTCCTTCAGCTTGTGAAGCTCGACGTTGAAGGCGTCCCGCAGCTTCGTCTCGGTCGGCCGGAAGGCGAAGGCGCCGCCGTCGACGTGCGGTTTGCCGTCCACGATCGGCTTGAACGGCTCGGTGGCCTCGGCCTTGGCCGACTTCTTGACGACCTCGCGGGTGGTGAGCGCCGTACCGGCGAAGACGTCCACGCGTCCCGCCTCGACGGCGTTCAGCCCCGCGACCTGGTCCGGCACGATGAGGATGTCGCTCTCCTCGTACCCCGCCTCGACGGCGTACTGGATCTCGGCATAGCCGGTCCCGGTGGCGAACTTGGCCTTCTTCTCGACGACGTCCTTGTAGTCGTGCAGCCCCTTGGGATTGCCCTTGCGGACGATGAAGGAGTCGAGCATCTGATAGTCGGGGTCGGAGAAGATGACCTGCTCACAGCGCTCGGGATTGACGTACATCCCGGCGGCGACGACATCGAACTGCTGCGAGTTGAGCCCGGGGATCAGCGAGCCGAACTCGGTGGGAACGGGCTGCACCCGGTCCACCCCGAGCCGCTTGAAGATGACCTTCGCCAGCTCGGGCGCCTCACCGGTGAGTTCGCCGTTCTTGTCGATGTACCCGAAGGGAATCTCACCCGCGATCCCGAGCCGTACGACGCCGGCGGCGCGCAGCCGGTCGAGCAGTTCGCCGCCTTCCTCGGTGGAGGCCGTGGCCACGCGGGAGCAACCCGCCGCGCCCAGCGCGCCGAGCGCCGCCACCCCCGCGAGCAGCGACCGGCGTGTGGGGGTGCCCGATCTGTGTCCGACATGTGTTTCGACATGTTCCAGTGGTGGAGCCATGGCGGCGCGGCTACCCGAGACCATGCGATGTATGCACCCTGGATTGCATGACTGAACGGTTCATCGAGGTGTCGCTGGTCAAGCGTGGAATCACCTGCACGGCGAAACTCCTGGACGACCGCGCCCCGCTCACCTGCGCGGCCGTCTGGGACGCCCTGCCCCTGACCGGCGACGTCTACCACGCCAAGTACGCCCGCAACGAGATCTACGCCCTCTTCCCGCCCTTCGCGGAAACGGAGCCGCCCCTGGAAAACCCGACAGTCACCCCCATCCCCGGCGATCTCTGCTATTTCGCCTTCGCGGGCACGGAGCTGGGCACCAAGTCCTACGGCTACGACCGTGAGGTCCGCCCCGGCACCACGCTGGTCGACCTGGCCCTGTTCTACGAGCGCAACAACCTGCTCCTGAACGGCGACGTGGGCTGGGTGCCCGGCATCGTCTGGGGCCAGGTCGTGGCGGGCCTGGAGGAGATGGCCCAGGGCTGCAACGACCTGTGGCGGTCGGGGGCGCTGGGGGAGTCCCTCAGCTTCCGCAGGGCGTGAGCCCGGCGATCCCGGCCTCGTAGAGCGCGTGCGCCGCCCGCAGCACCAGATCGTCCCGGTGCCGGGCGGCCACGATCTGCAGACCGATCGGCAGGCCGTCCCCGTCCGTACCGACGGGGACGGTCGCCGCCGGCTGCTGGGTGAGGTTGAAGGGGTACGTGAACGGAGTCCAGCCCGTCCAGCGGCGGTGCCCCGAACCCTTCGGGACCTCCGCGCCCGCCTCGAAGGCGGTGAGCGGGAGGGTCGGGGTGACCAAGAGGTCGTGGGTGTCGTGGAAGTGGCCCATGCGGCGGCCGAGTTCCATGCGGACGTCGACCGCGGCCAGGTAGTCGAGGGCGCTGAGGCGGGCGCCGGCGTCGCAGATCTCCCTCAGGCCGGGGTCGAGCAGGTCCCGCTGGTGCGGCCCGAGATGCTGGGTCACCCGGGCCGCCCCGGTGAACCACAGGGTGTGGAAGGCGTCCACCGGGTCGGTGAAGTCGGGGTCGGCCTCCTCGACGTACGCCCCGAGACCCGCCAGCCGCTCCACCGCCCGCCGCACCGCCGCCGCGACCGCCGGGCGCACCGCCACCTGCCCCCCGAAGGTGGGCGAGTAGGCGACGCGCAGGCCGTGCACGCCGCCGGTCAGGCCCGACGCGAAGGAGCCGGGCGGCGGCGGGAGGGCCGACCAGTCGCGGGAGTCGGGGGCGCCGATGACGTCGAGGAGCAGGGCCGCGTCGGCCGCGTCGCGGGTCATCGGGCCGACATGCGCCAAGGTGCCGAACGCGCTGGCGGGGTAGAGCGGGACGCGGCCGTACGTCGGTTTCAGGGCGAAGATGCCGCAGAAGGCCGCCGGGATGCGGACACTGCCGCCGCCGTCCGTGCCGAGTGCGAGCGGTCCCGCGCCGAGTGCCACGGCCGCGCCCGCGCCGCCGCTGGAGCCGCCCGCGGTGCGCGTCGGGTCGTACGGATTGCGGGTGACGCCGGACAGGGGCGAGTCGGTGACGCCCTTCCAGCCGAACTCGGGCGTGGTCGTCTTGCCGAGGAAGACGGCGCCGTGCGCGCGCAGCCGGGCCACGGAGGGGGCGTCCTCGTCCCAACTGCCCTTCTGCGAGATGGTTTTCGAGCCCTTCAGTGTCGGTGCGCCGCGCATCAGCAGGATGTCCTTGACCGTGACCGGCACGCCGTCGAGCAGACCGGCCGGTGCGCCGCGCCGCCAGCGCTCGGCCGACTCGTGGGCCTGCGCGAGGGCCGCGTCGGCGGTGAGGCGCACGAAGGCGCCCACCTCCGGCTGGATCCGCTCGGCCCGTTCCAGGGTCGCGCGGGTGGCGTCGACCGGGCTGAACTCTCCCTTCCGGTAACCGTCGAGGAGTTGTACGGCGGTCAGTTCGGTGAGATCCGTCATGGGTCGCCCTCCAGCCGTAGACGTCAGCGTCCGGGTACGTACCCGCGCTGCTTGTCGACCACGTTCAGCAGCGGTCTGCCCGCCTCCCACCTCTCGTACAGCTCCACGAACTGACGGCCGAGTTCATCCCGCCAGCCGAGGGTGTCCCCGCTCATGTGCGGGGAGACGATCAGACCGGGCATCTCCCACAACGGGCTGTCCGGGGTGAGGGGTTCGTGCTCGAAGACGTCGAGCGCCGCCCCCGCGATCCACCGCTTCGACAGCGCCTCGGCCAGCGCCTCCGCCACGACGAGCTGCCCGCGTCCGACGTTGATGAACCGCGCGGACGGCTGCATGACGCCGAAGCGGCGGGCGTCGAACATGCCGTGCGTCTGCTCGGTGAGCGGCGCGGCGGCGATCACCCAGTCGGCGCGGGCGATCAGCCGGTCGAGGTCGTCGGGGCCGTGGATGCCGGTGCGCGGGGTCCGGCCGACCAGCGCGGTGGTGATGTCGAGCGCCTTGAGCGTGCGGGCGATCGTACGGCCGATGGGACCGGACCCGACCACGCACGCGCGCGTGCCGGCCACGCGCTGCCCCTCGCGGTGCCGCCACTCCCGGGAGCGCTGGAGCTCCAGGGTCCTCGGCAGGTCCTTCGCCATCGCCAGCACCAGCGCGGCGACGTACTCGGCGATCGGCTGGTCGAAGACGCCGCGCGCGTTGGTGACCACGGTGTCGGACGCGGTGAGCTCCGGGCACATCAGGTGGTCCACGCCCGCGCTCGCCGTGTGCACCCAGCGCGGCCGCGGGCCCTGGCCGGGCCAGGCGTGGCGTACGGCGTGCGAGGTGAAGTCCCAGACCAGCAGGACGTCGGCGTGCGGCAGCCGCTCGGCGAGGGTCGAGGCGTCCGCGTGCTCGACGCGGGCGCGTCCGGTGAGGCGGCCGAGACGGGGCAGGGGGTCGGCGTCGAGGACGAGGAGGGTGGGCGGGGAGGCGGGTGGGGGTGCGGGTGCCGTCATACGAGGGTCGCTTCTCCGGTGTGTGTGGGTGCGGGTGCGTGGGGGGGCGTTTCTCGGGAGGTGCGGGCGACGTTACTCAGCGGTTCACTGGAAGGGACGGCCGTCTGACATGCGAGGTTTGACCACGCTCGCACCCGAACCTACCTTCGTCAACACGGGCGTGCGTACGGTCCGTTGCTCACCTATTTCTCGTAGTGAGGGCGGTGCCTGCCATGAGCTCCATGGACATCTCCTTCCTCGGCGGACCCCGGCACCAGCGCGGTGTCGGAGTCGTCGCCCCCTTCGACTTCGCGCTGGACCGGGAACTGTGGCGCTGGGTGCCGGACGAGGTCTCGCTGCACCTGACCCGGACTCCGTACGTGCCGGTCGAGGTCAGCCTCGATCTGGCCCGTCTCGTCAGCGAGCACGAGACGCTGAGCGACGGCGTGCGCACCCTGACCGCGATCGCGCCCGAGGTGGTCGCCTACGCCTGCACCTCCGGCAGCTTCGTCGGCGGCGTCGCGGGCGAGCGGGCCATGTGCGAGGCGATGACACGGGCGGGGGCGATACCGGCGGTCACCACGTCCGGGGCCCTGCTGGAGGCGCTGGCCGAGCTGGGCGTACGGCGGGTGGCGCTGGTGACGCCGTACACCGTGTCGGTGACGCGGGCGCTGGAGGCGTACGTGGCGGAGGCAGGGGCCGTCGTCACGGGGTGCGCGTTCATGGGGCTGACGCGGCACATCTGGAAGGTGCCGTACCGCGACGTGGCGGACATGGCCCGCAGGGCCGTGCGCCGTCCCGCCGACGCCCTGTTCATCAGCTGCACCAACCTGCCCACCTACGACGTGATCCCCCAGCTGGAGGCCGAGCTGCGCATCCCGGTGCTCTCCGCCAACCAGGTCACGATGTGGGCTGCGCTGCGTCGGCTGGGTACCCGAGCCGTGGGGCCGTATCAGGCGCTGATCGATCCGGCGGCGCGCGGCGGCTCCGTACTACCGGACGTGCCGGATGTTCCAGAGCAGGAACAGCAGTAGGAAGGCTGACATGACCGCACTCGGATTCCTCTACCCGGGCCACTCCGCCGAGGACGACTACCCACGCATCGAGCAGCTCCTCGCCAGCGACATCCGCGTCGACCTGGTGCACACCGACATCGGCGAGGACGCGCACCGGGAGGACGCGCTGCGGCAGATGGGCTCCGCCGAGCGGCTCGCGGAGGGCGTGGAGGAGCTGCGGCTGACGGGCGCCGAGGCGGTGGTGTGGGCGTGCACGTCCGGCAGCTTCGTCTACGGCTGGGAGGGCGCCCACGAGCAGGTGCGCGCCCTCGCCGTCGCGGCGGGTATGCCGGCCTCGTCGACGTCGTTCGCCTTCGTGCACGCGATCCGGGAGCTCGGGGTGCGGCGGGTGGCGATCGGCGCGACGTACCCGGACGACGTGGCCCGTCTCTTCGCCGACTTCCTGCGGGCCGCGGACGTGGAGGTGGTGGCGGTCCGCGGCTCTGGGATCATCACCGCGGCCGAGGTCGGCACCTGGGGTGAAAAGGAGCTGTTCGCCCTGGCGAGGGAGGCGGACCACCCCGACGCCGAGGCGATCCTGCTCCCCGACACCGCCCTGCACACCGCCTCCCACCTCCCGGCGCTGGAACAGCTCGTGGGCAAGCCGGTCCTCACCGCCAACCAGGTCACGGTCTGGGAGGCCCTGCGGCTGACCGACCGCCGGGTGAACGCACCGGAACTGGGGTCGCTGTTCACGCGGGAGCCGATCGTGCAGGTGTGATCAGGGCTCCGTGCTCGGCATGGCGACCACGGAGCCCAGGTCTCCTGAGCGCTACGCGACCGGAGCCAGTGCCACGGTGGCGGTGAAGCGGCTTTCCCCGTTCTGCACCGCCTCCACGCGCACCCGCTGCCGGCCGGTGTCCGCCGGTTCGCGGTCGGCCTGGATCCAGCACGGGGCGTCCAGCTCCACATAGCGGCTGAAGACGGCATCCAGGCCGACGGCCACGGTCGGGGCCGGGTGCCCCGTCTTGTGGGCCGACTGGCGCGCGGCTTCGAGCAGGAGCATGCCCGGCACGTGGTCGACCGGGTGGTCGAACAGCACGGGATGCGCGAGGTCGACCCGTAGCTGACTGCGGCTGGGCGCATCCGTCGCCGACAGCACGACGTCGGTGAGGTGCGCGCGGGCGACCCTTTCGGGGGCGACCGGAGGTGCGAGCGGGATGGCTCCGGCGACGGCTGCGTCGATGTCCGCGTACCGGCCGCGCAGCCGCCGGTAGATGGCCGGCGCGTGATCGCGGAAGCCCAACTCGGCCGTGCCGAGCGGGAGGCCGTCGCGGACCATCTCGACGTGCATGGTGAGCGAGGCCAGCCGACCGGCTCGGCGGGTGACGTCGGAGCAGGAGACGAACAGGTCGATCTCGGCCGCCGTCCCGGCGTCGGCCAGAGCCTCGGGCGCGAGCGTCTGCCGGTAGAAGTGCCAGGACTGCTTGTGTCCGAACGGGACGTCGTAGGCGGTGTGGCTGAGCAGCGGCACCGCCTGACGTATCGACTCGGCCGCGAGCATCGGGTCGATCAGGCCGTGTACGGGACGGTAGAAGTGGTGGTCGGCCGGCCAGCGCGCGGTGATGTGGAAGCTGTCGGTTCCGACGGTGCGGCATCCGGTGAGGAGCACCTCGGACTCGACTCTCTTGTGTACGTACTCGCGTGGCACCTGGGCTGTGGCGAACATGCGGATCCCCCTGTGATGAACGTCAGACCCTCGTGTGCAGGGACATGGAGGTACTGCGTTGATGCGTCCACAACATAAAGAGTGCTCGTTTTGTTTTTGGAAAAGAGCAGGCAAAGGAAGGGTGTGGAAATGGTCAAAGAGGATGGCGAGAAGGTGGACGTACAGGTTCCGCCTGCCGCGATAACATAAGGAACGTTTCCATAACGCAAAGGAGGGTGAGCTGTGCGGCAACCCAAGCAGGAGCGGGCGATACAGACGCGCGAGGCGATCATCCGCGCCGCCGCGGAGGTGTTCGACGAGTACGGCTTCGCCGGTGCCAGCATCAGTCGTATCCTCCAGCGGGCCGGGGTCACGGCGGGCGCCCTGTACTTCCACTTCGGCTCCAAGGAGGGCCTGGCCAAGGCGGTGATGAGCGCCCAGCCGGACACGATCGTCCCGCTGCTCCAATCGCAGGGGCTGCAACGGCTGGTCGACATCACGCTGATCTGGGCACGCCAGCTGCAGGCGGACCCGCTGCTGCGGGCAGGGGTCCGGCTCACCGGGGAGCAGGACTCCTTCGGTCTGCGCGACTCCAGCCCCTACCAGGAGTGGAGTCAGATAATGGAGGACTGTCTGCGGGTCGCCCAGGAGAAGGGTGAGCTGCAGGCCGGTGTCGAGCCGTGGGAACTCGCCGAGCTGGTCGTCGAGGCCTGTACGGGCATGCAGATGTACGCGGCGGCGAAGAGTGGCCGGGCCGACCTGTTGGACCGGGTGGTGCGGATGTGGCGACTGCTGCTGCCCGGCGTCGCCGTACCGGCGGTGATCTCCCGTACCGAGCTGGATCCCGCGCGGGTCGGTCCGGCCGTGGAGGCCATGGCCCGGACCGCCTCCTCGGGTGAGGCCGTCGGATGACGTCGTCCTGACTGCCGGGCCGGGATCGCCCGATTCCCGTGATCCGCCCGTCGTCGGCAAGTAAGGTGCACCGGGTCCGCATTGCCGTGCCCATGGCGATGCGGCTCTTTCATGGTGTTCGGCTGCGACGTCAGCAGGGGGAATTTCATGGTTCGTACGCTCAGTCGGCTGCGCCTGGCCGCGGTGAACATCGACGGTGTTCTGCTCAACGACACGTTCAGCCCCGTCATCCACCAGTTCCTGGTGAGCCGGGGGCACGCCTACACCGCCGAGGTGGAGCGCAGCATCTTCTCGCAGTCGCGCCAGGTCGCGAGCCGGTACCTCGCCGAGGCGATCGACGGGCCGATCACGCCGGAAGAGGCGTTGGAGGTGTACTTCCGGGAACGCGCACAGTACGTGGCGAACCACCCGGTGAGGCTCAACGACGGTGCCGTCGAGCTGCTTCAGCGGCTGCGCGCCCTGGGGCTCAGGACCGTCTGCTACGGCGGCCTGGCCAAGGACCACTTCGACGAGTTCCTCGGCGCGCACGCCGAACTCTTCGACCAGCCCGGGTACATCTGCACCGACGCTTTCCGTCCGGGCATTCACGAGATCGTCACCGAGTACTTCGGGCTGCGGTACGACGAGGCCGTCTTCATCGACGACGTGGCGAACGTGGGCCGTGCGGCCAAGGACCTGGGTGTCCCGTTCATCGGTCATCCCACCGACTACGAGGCCAGCTTCCAGCCGCAGTTGATGCGTGAGACCGGTGTGCGGCACCTGGTCCGCTCCCTGGACGCCATCGACGAGGACCTGCTGCGCACGGTGGACCGCGAGGCGGCCCTCGGCGACTTCTGGCGGGGCTGACATGCTGAGCGGCAGAGTCGCCATGATCACCGGCGCGTCCAGCGGCATAGGAGCGGCGGCGGCTCGGTTGTTCGCCGCCGAGGGGGCGGCCGTGGTGCTCATGGCGCGGCGTGGCGACCGGCTGGCGAGCCTCGCGGAGGAGATCCGTGCGGCCGGCGGGCGGGCGGTCGTGGTGGAGGGCGATGTGACCTCGTCCTCGGCGGTCGAAAGGTGTGTCGAGACGGCCGTCGACGCCTTCGGAAAGCTGGACGCCGCCTTCAACAACGCCGGTTACGCCACCATCGGCCCCTCCCTGCACGAGATGACCGACGAGGACTACGTCCGGACCATGGACGTCAACGTGCGGGGCGTCTGGAACTGCCTGCGGTACCAGATCCCGGCGATGCTGGCGTCCGGCGGCGGGGCCGTGGTGAACACCTCCAGCGTCGCCGGCGTGCTCGCCTCGGGCGCGTCGGCCGCGTATGTCGCCGCGAAACACGCGGTGATCGGTCTGACCCGGGCCGCCGCGCGGGAGTACGGCGATCGCGGGATCCGGGCCAACGCGCTGGTCGTGGGCAGCACCCGGACCGAGATGATGGACCGGGTGCTGTCCGACTCGCCCCAGCTGGAGGAACGGTTCGTCGCGCACACGCTGCGCCGGAGCATGGCCGCGCCGGAAGAGATCGCCCAGGCCGCCGCCTGGCTGTGCAGCGAGCGGGCCGGATTCGTCACCGGTACGGCGATGCCCGTGGACGGCGGGAGGACCGCCGTCTGACGATGGCGAGCCGCCCCGATGCCCGGGGCGGCGCACGAGGGGCGGCCTCCCCGGGGGTCGCCCCTCGTCGCGTCCGGCGCGGGAACACGCGCCGCCTCATGGAGGAGCCGGGCGGGCCGTGCTGCCGCGCCGTCTTACGGGAAGGGGCAAGGTCCTGGACAATAAAAGCCAGGAAAAACAAAGCGAACGATCGCTTCGGTATTGTCCCTGTCAGTGAACCGGAGGTGACCCTTGGTCATTCAGGAGAGGTCCGCCCGGACCCGTCGGTGCCTGGTGCTGGCCGCCGCCGCCGAGATCGACGAGAACGGCTACGACAGAGCCACGCTGGCCCGGATCTGCAACCGCGCCCACGTGTCCATGGGGGCGCTGACCTTTCACTTCACCTCCAAACGTGAGCTCGCCGACGCGGTGCGGGCCGACGCCCGCGTGATCGTCGACGACCGGACACGGCAGCTGGTGAGCGCCCCCGGCCCCGCCACGGCCTCGCTGGTCCGGCTGACCGTCGGGCTGGTCCACCTCCTGGAGACGGATGTCGTCGTCCGGTCCGCGGCCCGGCTCGCCCGGGACTGTCCCGACGACTGTCCCGATGTCGACGGCTGGGTGGGCGCCTGGCTGCCCGTGGTGCGGCGGCTGGTGGTCGAGGCGCAGTGCCGTCGGGAGCTGCGGCCGGAGGTGGACCCGCAGGTCATGGCCGCTCTGGTGGTGCATCTGGTGGCCGGGGCGGAGGCGGCCGTACGTACCGGGGCCGACGAGGCGCCGACGGAGGCGGCGGTGCAGATGGAACGCCTGTGGGCGGTGGTGCTGTGCGGGGCCGCGGCCTGGGTCTGACCTGCGCTTCCGGGTGGTCGACCGGTTTGTGCCGAGAAACCTCTAGAAAAAAAAGCGATCGTTCTCTATTCTTCTGGGGGTAGGCAGGGCCGCTGGACGAGAACGGGGGGAAACGCCGTGAGAATCGCGGTGGTGGGAGCAGGTGGTATCGGCGGTTACTTCGGAGGCCGCCTCGCCGCAGCGGGTGAGGACGTGCACTTCGTGGCGCGAGGCGCCCACCTCGACGCGCTTCGCGGCGGCGGGCTCGCGATCGAGAGCCCGGACGGTGGCGTCTCGGTCGTTCCGGTACGGGCGACACACGACAGCACGGAGATCGGAGTCGTCGACTATGTGCTGCTCTGTGTGAAGACCTGGCAGCTGGAGCCCGCGCTGAAGACCGTGCGGCCGCTGCTGGGCCCGGCGACGGCGGTCGTCACCGTGCAGAACGGCGTCGAGGCACCGGGCCAGGTGGCCGAGGCGCTCGGCGGTGCGGCGGTCATGCCCGGGATCGCGAAGGTGATCAGCCTGCTCGACTCGCCCGGCCGCGTCCGCCACCTCGGCGGCCTCGGCCTCCTGGGCTTCGGGGAATGGGACGGTCAGACTTCCGATCGCGCCCGCCGACTGTCCGACGCGCTCGCGGGCGCCGGGATCGAGGGCGGGATGCTCAAGGACATCTGGGCCGAGCTGTGGGCCAAGTTCCTCTTCATCGTGCCGTTCGGCGGACTCGGCGCGGCGGCGGACGCCACGATCGGCGAACTGCGCACCCAGCCACGGACCCGGCGGCTGCTGACGGAGGCGATGGCCGAGATCGAGCGCGTCGCCCGGGCCCGGAACGTGAACCTGGCGCACGACGTGGTGCACAGGTCCCTGGACTTCGTCGACCAGCAGCCCGCCGCCGGCACCTCCTCGCTCCAGCGCGACCTGCTGGCCGGCCGGCCCTCGGAACTCGAGGCGCTCACCGGCGCGGTGGTGCGGCTGGGCGCCGAGAGCGGCGTGGCGACCCCGGTCAACTCCTTCCTCCACGACGTGCTGAGCGTGCGCGAGGCACGCGCGATCGCCGACGCCGACCACGCGCAGGGAGATTGACGTGCACTCAGTAGCCGAGCCGGCCGTCGACCTCGCCATCGTCGGCGCCGGACCCAGCGGACTCTACGCCGCCTATTACGCCGGCTTCCGGGGCCTGACCACCGCCGTCCTGGACACCCTGCCGCACGTCGGCGGTCAAGTGGCCGCGATGTACCCGGAGAAGCTGCTCTACGACGTCGCCGCGCACCCCGCGATCAAGGGACGCGACCTCGTCGACAACCTCGTCCGCCAGGCGGCCCCGTTCGAACCCCGCTACCTCCTCGGACAGACCGCGACCACGCTCACCCGGACCGGACCCCGATGGACGCTGCGGACCGACCGCGGCACCCGGGTGGACGCCGGTGCGGTGCTCATCACGGCCGGTCTGGGCAGGTTCGTCCCGCGCCAACTGCCGGCCGCCGTACACCTCGAAGGCCGCGGCGTGACGTATCACGTGCCGCGCCTCGACGAGCACCGAGACCGTGACGTGGTGATCGCCGGCGGCGGTGACAGCGCCGTGGACTGGGCGCTCGCTCTGGCTCCCCTCGCCCGCTCCGTCACCCTCGTGCACCGCCGCGGCACGTTCCGTGCCCACGAGCACAGCGTGCGGCAGCTGCGTGCCGCGCCGGTACGTGTCCTCACGGACGCTCAGATCACCCGCTGCCTGGGGGAGACGTGGCTCGCAGGGGTCGAGATCCGGGCCGGTGACGACCTGCTGACGCTGCCCGCGCACACCCTGATCACCGCGCTCGGTTTCTCCGCCAACCTCGGACCCATCGCCGACTGGGGCATCGAACTGGAGTACCGGCAGATCAAGGTCGACGCGACCATGCGGACCAGTCTGCCCTTGGTCTACGCGGCCGGGGACGGCTGTACCTACCCCGGCCGGGTGCCTTTGATCTCGGTCGGCTTCGGAGAGGCCGCCACCGCGGTCAATCACGCGGCCGTGGCCCTGCGGCCCGGCGAGCGCCTGGCGCCGGGCCACTCCTCCGACGCCGTGCCCGCGCCCGAGCCGCGGCTGCGGGCCGCCTCCGTCACCTGACCCCTGCGCCGCCCTCACACGCCGGCGAAGTCCGGCACAGCCCACCCGCGTGCGGCGAGATTTCCGCACGGCGCGGCACGACTCGGCACGCCTGCACGCCCGCGCCCCCATCCCGGACCCCGCACCCCACCCCGCACGAGGTGCCACGGCACCGTGCGGCCCGACACCTCCGGACATCCGTCCCCGGCCCGGCACGGCCGGAATCCGACCTGCCCTCAGGGAGTCACGCAGCAATGGACCTCAAGAAACTGACCCTGATGCCGCACGGCCTGGAAGTCCTCCTTCCAGTGGGCTCGCCCCTGACCGAGCTCGAATACGAGACCTCGCGGCGAGTCATTCCGTTCGGTTGTCAGTCGGGAGCGTGCGGCGCCTGCGTGATCGAGGTGCTCGACGGCTTCGAGTCACTCGGCGAGATGGATCCCGAAGAGGCCGATTTCCTCGAGGACCTCGGCCGGGCGGACGGGAACTACCGCCTGGCCTGCCAGTGCCGCCTCATCAGCGCCGCGACGGTCCGCGTCGCGGACGACCAGTGACCCCCCACCTGATTCACCACACGATTCACAAGGGAGAGACAGCAGCCATGCGCAACCGTGTTGCCCACGTCGGGTACGAAGCCGGTACCCCGTTCCTGAACGCCGCCGCCTCCGTCGAGCTGCGGGCGCAGATGGACCAGCAGATCGACCAGCAGATCGAGGAGTGGTACGCGAGCGTTCCGGCCGCCGCCCACCTCGAGGGCAAGAACGTCGACTCGGCGTACTACAAGCGCCACCTCATCGAGACCGCCTGGCGCATCCGCCTGCTGCGCGTCGCCGAGTCCAAGGCGCTGACCGAGATAGCCAAGCGCCACCCGCAGGCCGCGCAGATCTGGGCGACCTACGAGCAGGAGGAGATGCTCCACGACGAGCTTTTCATCGACGACCTCGCCAAGATCGGCGTCTCCCGCGAGGAGTTCCTCGCGACCGAGCCGTACCTGTCGACGAAGCTGCTCGCCGGCTACTTCTCGTATCTGCTCGACCACGAGGGCCCGCTCGGCGTCGTCGCGTACTCCTACCTCGTCGAGTACGTGAACGTGAAGCTCGAGCCGGGCAAGCTCGTCGCGCTCAAGGAGTCGATCGGCGAGCAGAAGATCGGCGGCCAGATCAGCCACTCGCACACCGACATCAACGACGACCACCCGGGCGAGGTCTGGGCGGCGCTGCGTTTCCTGATCCGTGACGAGGAGGACATCGACGCGCTGCGCACGTACCTGCGCGAGCACCAGTCGATCCTCGCTCTGTACTTCAAGGAGCTGTACGAGGACACCCTCGCCGCCACTCAGACGCCCGTCGCGGAGACGGCCGCCGCCTGAGCGCTCCGCTGGAAGGGCCGCGACAGGCCGTAGGTCTTCCGCGGGTCCGTCGTGGCTGGTCGCGCAGTTCCCCGCGCCCCCCCGGGGCCTTGGCGGTGGCCCTGGCCGAGCATCCACCGACGACCGCCAGCCCCGGCAACAGCAACCCCCCGATGCC
>NZ_JBEXQG010000093.1:0-29928 GCF_040612485.1 Streptomyces sp. NPDC006385 | reverse complement strand
AGACCTTCCCGGCCCTGGTCGGCGGCCTGTTCACCCGCTGGTTCCACCGCTGGGCCCTGCTGGCCGGCTGGGCGGTCGGCATGATCTACGGCACGGTGGCCGCGTACAACGTGGCGTCGCCGACGCAGAAGCACTTCGGCGGTTCGTCGGCGGAGATCCCCGGCATCGGGGAGATCGGTTACATCGGTCTGACGGCGTTCGTGCTGAACGTGGTCGTGACGGTGGTCCTCACCTTCGTCCTGAAGGCGGCGAAGGCCCCCGAGGGCGTCGACGAGACCAAGCCGGAGGACTACACGGCGGACGCGGGCGACCCGGGCGTCCAGGTGGAACTGCCACCGGCGACCGCGGGCTCCTCCCACTGAGCACCTGACATCGACGGGCCGCCGGAGAAAATCCGACGGCCCGTTGTCGTACCCGCCGGACGCTAGGGCCTGTTGCGCCGCGCGGCAGGCGCCGCTTTCGCAACAGGCCCTAGTCCCTCGTACGCCGGGCCATCGCGCCCCAGAAGTCGTCCAGTTCGCGCACGCGCATGCTGACCCAGGGCGGCGTCTTCCTCCGCACCCCCCTGGGCAGCCACCGCCGCACCCGGCCCGGCAACAGCGCCTGCTGCTGGCGGCAGAACGGCTCCCGGATCTCCCCCCGCGGTACACAACCCCGGGGCGGGTAGGGGCAGAGCTGGAACTTGCAGTCGGGCAGGCAGTCGGTGCCGGGCGCGGGCGGGTCCGAGATGCCGACCCGCAGGTCGGGCCGGAGCGGCCCACGGTCGCTGCGGACGCACGGCGGAAGCGACATCCCCGGCTGCTCCGCGCGGGCCATCCGCTCCTCGACCTCGTCCGGGTGCCCGTCCCGTTCGATGAGGTTCAGCATCACCAGCACGTCGGCGACGAGCCGCTGGGCGCGTGCGTCGAGGGTGCTCCACCCGACCGAGGGCGGGATCCACAGACTGTGCTTGCGGTATCCCTCGGGACGGCCCGTGCGGGCGCCGATGTTGTCGGCGACCCCCTTCTCGTCGATCCAGAGGAAGCGCTCGGGTTGCCCGGTCTCCAGCGCGAGGGCCACCAGGTCGCCCGCCTCGGCGACGAACGGGTGCAGGACCCGTCGGGGCGAGTCGCCGTTGACATGGGGATGGCCGGGCGGCCGGTTCACCGTGCCGGCCATCGACAGCCAGCGTTCCACGGTCTGTACGGCGGTCGCCCCGCCCAACGCCTGGGCCGGCTCGCGCGCCCCGTCGCGGGGGTCCCGGCCCGCCCTCGCCTTCTCGTCGTGCTCGTGGACGCTCACACTGTCCGGGAGCTCCCACAGGCACAGCGCCTGGAGCAGGATGAGCTGCGCATACCAGCACCGGGACTGCTGCAGCACGGTCTCCGCCTGGCGGATCAGGTCGGCGCGACCGCCCGGGTAGGCGTGCGGGTGCCTCTTGCGCCGGTTGGCCGCGTACTTGAAGCCCTGGGCCAGGGCCGCTTCGAGGGCGAGTGGCAGGTCGGGGACGCCGCCGGTGGCCTTCGGGTCGAGGTGGCGCAGCCACCTGGTGAGACGTTCCCGCGCCTCGTCACGGTGGGCCTCGTCGACCGAGCCCAGCAGCATGGGGATCAGCCAGGCACGCATCACGAACTCACGGAACAGATCGACCCGTTTGCCGCGGTACTCCTGGTTGAGTGTCCGCCGGTCCTGCTGAAGTCGGCCGATGCGGTCGGACCTGGCGCGGGAGGGCGCGGCAGCCCTCGCCACGGCCATGCGCTCGGCCCACTTCTCGTACTCCTGCCGCTTCCATGCCTTCAACTCGCCGAGCCTGTCGTTGTACTCCTGGACAGGGTCAGTGTTCAGCCCGACCCGCCCGCGGATCACGGCGAACGCCGCGTTGCCGCCCGTGCCGAACTCCTGGGCCGCGGCCAGGCGTATGGAGTAGTCGGGCTCCTGCACGCCGATCTCGAAGAGTTGTGCGTACAGCGGCGTGGTGTCGATCCGGTCCGAGACGCCCCGCAGCGCTGCCCCCAGTTGCTTGAGCAGCCTCAGTTTCGCGTCGTCGAGAGTGCGTCGATCGCCCTTGAAACCGGCCCAGCTTCCGCGCACCCGGTCCACGATGTCGCCGAGAAGTCTCGGCTCCTCCTCCGCGCTCTCGATCTCCACCGCGGCCGCGTAGAGGTCCAGGGCCTTCGGATCGTCCGTGCGACGGTCCGCGGCTCTGCAGAGCCGGTGGGCCAGGGTGTGCCCCCGCACGGGTGACTGACGGACCAGCTCCTCGATCTCCTTCTTCACCTCGGCGCGGACACCGCCCTCGCGGGCCCTGAGCTTCGCCGCGCGCCGCCGGGACAACAGCACCAGGGAGATGAGCAGTTCGCGGCTGGGACCGGGCGGCTGCAACGCCTGCTCGACGAGCTCTCCGGCGCCCCGCTCGCCCAGGTGGTTCAGGACGCGGTAGCCGAAGTAGGCCTGGACGATGCTGTGCGGGAACCGGACCCTGCGTTCGAAGCCCTCCACCAGAGCGAGCTTGTCCGCGTTGCTCGCGAGGCGGGCGAGGGCGGCACGGCACTGGTCCATGTTCCCCTCGCGCAGCCGCCTCCTCTCCTCCTCGCCGAGCCGCTCGCAGAGCGTGTCCCAGATCTGCTGCCGGTGCCACTCGGAGAAGACGTTCCCGCGTCTGCCGTACCGGTCGAAGGCACGCCGGCTGGTCCACAGGTGCTTGGCCCTGGCCTGCGCGCGCCGCGCCGCACCGGGGTGGACGTCGGTGTTCAGCAGCTCCCCGAAGCCGACCTCCAGCTTGTCCTGGAGCAGGCCGACGCACGCCAGGGCCGAGACCACCTCAAGGGTGTCACGGCGCTCCTGCGGGGTGAGCGCGACGTCCTCGCGCAGCCGGCCCTGGCACAGCGCCTGGTCCCACGTCTCCAGCAGCCACAGCCGCAGCGTGCCGCGGTCCCGGCTGCGGGTGTTCATGTGCTGCGGATCGGTGTCCGGCCGGTCGTGCTCCAGGGCTCCGTGGCGATGCAGTTCCCGGGCGATCTGCAGGTAGACGGGTGACTCGGTCACCTCCGCCGTCTCCACGATCCAGTCCACGCGACGCTCGTCCGTCTCCGGGACCTGCGCCTGGACGAAGCGCAGGGCCTCCTCCTCGCTGAGCGGTTCCAGCTCCACGATCGCCGCCGACGTGCTCTCCAGCGGGCTGTGCGGCCGGGAGGCGATGACGAGGGGCAGCTTCTCCTCGTGGGCGCGCTCGATGGCCCGCCGGATGATGTTGTCCCGGTTCTGCTGGTGGTCGTCGCCGAGGAGAGCCTCCTCCAGGCCGTCGGCGATGACGACCGGCTTGTCGTCGGCGAGCAGCTGCTGCCAGACCCGCTCGGTCTTGCCGCGGGCGAGGATGCCCCGGGGGGCCTCGTCGGCGAAGCGCCGCCTGGCCATGCATTCGAAGTTCAGTTCGGTCCCGTCGGTCGCGTCCCGCAGCCGGATCGGCACGGGCACGGCGTGCTGCCGGGCCAGCAGTTCGGTGAGCCGAACCAGGACGGCGGTCTTGCCCACGCCGACGCCGCCGACCAGCAGATAGGGCCGGCGCGTGTCGCGTTGCCGCAGCCGTTCGGCGATGACCTGGGCGATGTCCTCACGGCCCACGATCTCGGCGGTGTCCGGTCCGGCGGTGGGCACCAGTCGCCGGGGATCACCCCGCGCCTTCGCGAGGTAGCGCCGCTTCGTCCAGCGGTACCACCAGAACAGGAAAAGCGTGGCGGCGACCGAAGCGGTCAGTACCGGGCCGACGAAGCGCACGATGGTGTCGAACCCGTCGTTGCCCTTCCGCCACCGCTCGAAGCCGGTCGTGTCCTGCGAGATCAGGATGTACAGGCCCTCCACGCACCAGGCGAACAGCGCGAGCGCGGCCACCAGCCAGATGGCCCGGGTGACGTTGGTGTACGAGATCCACCGGCGCCATTTCCTGGGGCTGGTGGTGCCGCGGCGGGCCTCCAGACGGACTGTCAGCGCGTGCCAGTGGCCCACGAATCCGCGCCGGACCCAGCTCACCGCACGCCTCGGGGCCAGCGTCGCCATCGGCGCGTCGCGCGGCCGCTCCTTGCCGGGCGGGCGACGGACGACCCTCGTCATCATGCGACTCCTTCCGAGAAGGGCTCTCGAAACGGAGGGACCGCGGGGACCGCGGGCGCCGACACCTACCTCCATGGAAGCACTGGAGGGACACCCCGCAACCCGGCGGCCCGCGGCGAGATCCCCGGGCCGCCGTCGTACCCCGTCCGGCAGACTCGGGGCCATGAACACCGTGATCCGGCGGGTGGAACCCGACGAGTACGAGCCCCTCGGTGAGATCACCGCGCAGGCCTACCTCCAGGACGGCCTCCTCGAATTCGCGGAGAGCGACGAGTACCTCGGTGAGCTGAAGGACGTGGCCAAGCGGGCGGCCGCCGCCGAGGTGCTGGTGGCCGTCGGGAGAGGGCGACTGCTGGGCGGCGTGACCTTCGTCCCCGGCGGCGGGCCGATGGCCGACATAGCGCGCTTCGGCGAGGCCGAGATCCGCATGCTCGCGGTCGCCCGCGAGGCGCGCGGACGGGGCATCGGCGAGGCCCTCGTACGCGCCTGCGTCGACCGCGCACGGGCCACGGAAGGCTGCGTACGCATCGTCCTGTCGACCCAGCGCACCATGCACAGCGCCCACCGCATCTATGAACGCCTGGGATTCGTCCGCACACCCGAGCGGGACTGGAATCCTCTCCCCCACCTCGACGACATCACTCTGCTCACCTACGAGTTGACCCTCTGAAACCACGGAGACACTACATCTGGGGGTGACACGGCAGCCCGGCACAAGATGTATGCTCATGCTCGCTGTCGCCGCAGGGGAATCCGGTGCGAATCCGGAACTGTCCCGCAACGGTGTACTTGTGCATGTCCGTGCACAGGAGTCAGTCCGAGGACCTGCCGACAGCGCGCCCGGCCATCCGGTCGGCGCGCCTGACGTCCGGGCCTCGTGGAATGGGCCGGTGGACGCGACGCCGCGTGCGCTCGTGTGCTGCCCCCTGCCCTCGACGAGGCCCCGTGCCGAGCGAGGGAGAGCCCCCACGTGACCATCGCGCCAGCCGAACCGGCTTCAGCGGTCGAGCAGGACAACGGTCCCGGTGCCGCGCTGCTGCGGACCCTGACCGAGCTGACCGCCGACCTTCCCGACGCCGACCCCGGCCGGGTCGCCGCCGCCGCGTTGCGCGGCCGGTCCGCCCGGGCCGACGAGACGGAGCTGCGCGAGCTGGCCACCGAGGCGGCCGCCGGCCTGATCTCCGAGGACCCCGCCTACAGCAGGCTGGCCGCCCGCCTGCTGACCGTCTCCATCGCCGCCGAGGCCGCCTCGCAGGGCGTCACGTCCTTCACCGGGTCGGTCGCGGTCGGGCACCGCGAGGGCCTCATCGCCGACCGGACCGCCGAGTTCGTGCGCGTCCACGCGGCCCGGCTCGACGCGCTGATCGACACGGCCGCCGACGACCGGTTCGGCTACTTCGGTCTGCGCACCCTGCACAGCCGGTACCTGCTCCGGCACCCCCTCACCCGCAAGGTCATCGAGACGCCCCAGCACTTCATGCTGCGCGTCGCCGCCGGGCTGGCCGAGGACGACACCGTCCGCTCCGTGGACGAAGTCGCCGCGCTCTACGGGCTCATGAGCCGCCTCGACTACCTCCCCTCCTCCCCCACCCTCTTCAACTCCGGCACCCGGCACCCCCAGATGTCGTCCTGCTACCTGCTCGACTCCCCCAAGGACGAGCTGGACTCCATCTACGACCGCTACCACCAGGTCGCCCGCCTCTCGAAGCACGCCGGCGGCATCGGGCTGTCGTACTCCCGCATCCGCGCCCGGGGTTCGCTGATCCGCGGCACCAACGGGCACTCCAACGGCATCGTCCCGTTCCTGAAGACCCTCGACGCCTCCGTCGCGGCCGTGAACCAGGGCGGCCGGCGCAAGGGCGCGGCCGCGGTCTACCTGGAGACCTGGCACTCCGACATCGAGGAGTTCCTGGAGCTGCGCGACAACACCGGTGAGGACGCCCGCCGTACCCACAACCTCAACCTCGCGCACTGGGTCCCGGACGAGTTCATGCGCCGGGTCAACGCCGACGAGCAGTGGTCGCTGTTCTCGCCGTCGGACGTGCCGGAGCTGGTCGACCTGTGGGGCGAGGAGTTCGACGCGGCGTACCGCGAGGCGGAGGCGGCGGGGCTCGCCAAGAAGACGATCCCGGCGCGGGACCTGTACGGCCGCATGATGCGCACCCTCGCGCAGACCGGCAACGGCTGGATGACCTTCAAGGACGCCGCCAACCGCACCGCCAACCAGACCGCCGAGCTGGGCCACGTCGTCCACTCCTCGAACCTCTGCACGGAGATCCTGGAGGTCACCAGCGACGGGGAGACGGCGGTCTGCAACCTGGGGTCGGTCAACCTCGGCGCGTTCGTGGACCAGGGCGGCATCGACTGGGAGCGGCTGGACGAGACCGTCCGTACGGCCGTCACGTTCCTCGACCGGGTCGTGGACATCAACTTCTACCCGACCGAGCAGGCGGGCCGCTCCAACGCCCGCTGGCGTCCGGTCGGCCTGGGCGCCATGGGCCTCCAGGACGTGTTCTTCAAGCTGCGCCTGCCCTTCGACTCGCCCGAGGCGAAGGCCCTGTCCACCCGGATCGCCGAGCGCGTCATGCTCGCCGCCTACGAGGCATCCGCCGACCTCGCCGAGCGCAACGTCCCGCTCCCGGCCTGGGAGAAGACCCGTACGGCCAGGGGCGTGCTGCACCCCGACCACTACGGCGTCGAGCTGACCTGGCCCGAGCGCTGGGCGGCCCTGCGCGAGCGGATCGCCGCGACCGGCATGCGCAACTCCCTGCTCCTCGCCATCGCGCCGACGGCCACCATCGCCTCCATCGCGGGCGTGTACGAGTGCATCGAGCCGCAGGTGTCCAACCTGTTCAAGCGCGAGACGCTGTCGGGTGAGTTCCTCCAGGTCAACTCCTACCTGGTGGACGAGCTGAAGCGGCTCGGCGTCTGGGACGCCCGCAGCCGGGAGGCGCTGCGCGAGGCGAACGGCTCGGTGCAGGGCTTCGCCTGGATCCCCGAGGACGTCCGCGCGCTGTACCGCACGGCCTGGGAGATCCCGCAGCGCGGCCTGATCGACATGGCGGCGGCCAGGACCCCGTTCCTGGACCAGTCCCAGTCCCTGAACCTCTTCCTGGAGACGCCGACCATCGGCAAGCTCTCCTCGATGTACGCCTACGCCTGGAAGTCCGGGCTGAAGACGACGTACTACCTGCGCTCGCGCCCGGCGACCCGCATCGCCCGCGCCGCCCAGGCCGCTGTCCCCGCGCAGGCCACCCCGGACCCCGAAGCGGTCGCCTGCTCCCTGGAAAACCCCGAGTCCTGCGAGGCCTGCCAGTGATGTCCACCCGTTCCCAGAACCTTCTCGACCCCGGCTTCGAGCTGACTCTGCGCCCCATGCGCTACCCGGACTTCTACGAGCGCTACCGGGACGCCATCAAGAACACCTGGACGGTCGAGGAGGTCGACCTCCACTCGGACGTCGCCGACCTCGCCAAGCTCAGCCCCGCCGAGCAGCACCTCATCGGCCGCCTGGTCGCGTTCTTCGCGACCGGTGACTCGATCGTCGCGAACAACCTGGTGCTGACGCTGTACAAGCACATCAACTCCCCGGAGGCGCGGCTGTACCTGTCGCGCCAGCTGTTCGAGGAGGCCGTCCACGTCCAGTTCTATCTGACGCTGCTCGACACCTACCTCCCCGACCCGGAGGACCGCGCCGCCGCCTTCGCGGCCGTCGAGAACATCCCGTCCATCCGCGAGAAGGCCGGGTTCTGCTTCAAGTGGATGGACTCGGTCGAGAAGCTGGACCGCCTGGAGACCAAGGCCGACCGGCGCCGCTTCCTGCTGAACCTCATCTGCTTCGCCGCGTGCATCGAGGGTCTGTTCTTCTACGGCGCCTTCGCCTACGTCTACTGGTTCCGCAGCCGCGGCCTGCTGCACGGCCTGGCCACCGGCACCAACTGGGTGTTCCGCGACGAGACGATGCACATGTCCTTCGCCTTCGACGTCGTCGACACCGTCCGCAAGGAGGAGCCGGACCTCTTCGACGACCAGCTCCAGCAGCAGGTCACCGACATGCTGAGGGAGGCCGTCGAGGCCGAGCTGCAGTTCGCGCGCGACCTGTGCGGTGACGGCCTCCCGGGCATGAACACCGACTCGATGCGGCAGTACCTGGAGTGTGTCGCCGATCAGCGCCTGACGCGCCTCGGCTTCGCCCCGGTGTACGGCTCCGAGAACCCCTTCTCCTTCATGGAGCTGCAGGGCGTTCAGGAGCTCACCAACTTCTTCGAGCGGCGTCCGTCGGCGTACCAGGTGGCGGTGGAGGGCACCGTCGACCTGGACGAGGACTTCTGAGTCCTGGCCCTGTCGCGTTCCTGGGCCTCCCTGATCTGACGGTCGATGCGCCGGTCGTGCACGATCCCGATCACTGAGGGGAGGACCAGGAGGACGAACATGCCGAACACGGTGAGCATCGCGATCAGTCCTTCTGTCTGCGCTGTAGTCATGACACCACTGTCACGCCGGACACTCCTTACGAACAGTGGCAGTACTGCCGCACACCCTCGATTTACTGCCACTTCCGAGGCACACTGGGAGCATGCTGAGGAACGTGGCCGCTGTCCTGCTCGACGGTGTGCATCTCTTCGAAATGGGCGTCGTCTGCGAGGTGTTCGGCATCGATCGCAGCGACGAGGGGCTGCCCACCTACGACTTCGCCGTCGTCTCGGCCGAGGGGCCGACGCTGGGCACCCATGTCGGCGGGCTCACCGTCTCGACGCCGTACGGCCTGGAGCGGCTGGACGAGGCCGACCTGATCGCCGTACCGGCCGGACGCGAGTACGTCACCCGGGAGTATCCGCCCGAGCTGCTGGACGCCCTGGTCAGGGCCGTCGACCGGGGTGCGCGGGTGCTCAGCGTGTGCTCCGGGGTGTTCGTGCTGGGCGCGGCCGGGCTGCTCGACGGGCGGCGGTGCAGTGTGCACTGGCGGCATGCCGGGGAACTGTCCCGACGGCACCCGCGGGCGATCGTCGAACCCGATGTGCTGTACGTCGACGAGGGGCCCGTGATCACCAGCGCCGGCACCGCCGCCGGCATCGACGCCTGCCTGCACATCGTGCGGCAGGAGCAGGGGCCCGAGGTCGCCAACAAGATCGCCCGGCGCATGGTGGTGCCGCCGCACCGGGACGGCGGGCAGGCCCAGTACATCGAGCGCCCGCTGCCCCGCTCCCAGTGCGACACGGTCGGTGAGGTGCTCACGTGGATGGAGCGGCACCTCGACGAGGAGGTCACCGTCGAGCAGCTCGCCGAGCGCGCGCACATGTCCCCGCGCACCTTCGCCCGCCGCTTCCAGCAGGAGACCGGCACGACTCCCTACCGCTGGCTCCTGCGCCAACGGGTGCTGCTGGCGCAGGAGTTGCTGGAGGCGACGGACGAGACGGTGGACGCGATCGCCGGCCGAACCGGGTTCGGTACGGCGGCCGCGCTGCGGCACCAGTTCGTACGGGCGCTGGGGACGACCCCGAACGCCTACCGCAGGACCTTCCAGGGCCCGGAGGCGGCGTAGGGCCCTCCCGGTCGGCTAGTGCCTCGGCACCGGCCTCAGCAGCAGCTCATGCGGGTGGAGTGTGATGCCCACCCGGGTCGCGTCGTTCGAACCGGGCACCTGCTCGAAGCGGTACGTGGTGGCCAGCGCCGCCGTGAGCAGCGTCAGCATGGCCATGGAGAAGTGGTCGCTCGGGCACTTGCGGTTGCCGACGCCGAACGGACTCATGGCGTGTTTCGGCACGTCCTTGACGCGTTCCGGATGCCAGCGGTCGGGGTCGAACTCCAGGTGGCG
Organism: Streptomyces sp. NPDC006385; assembly: GCF_040612485.1. Classification (NCBI taxonomy): domain Bacteria; kingdom Bacillati; phylum Actinomycetota; class Actinomycetes; order Kitasatosporales; family Streptomycetaceae; genus Streptomyces; species Streptomyces sp. NPDC006385. The sequence continues at coordinate 20,027 of NZ_JBEXQG010000093.1, read as the reverse complement.
CGCATACGACTTCGGGTCCCGCTGGACGGCGTAGGGACTGTAGACGATGTCGGACCCGGCCGGAATGCGATAGCCACCGAGTGACGTATCGGTAACCGCCCGTCGGGTCAGAATCCAGATCGCGGGGCGCAATCGCATCGCCTCCACGACGACATTGTTGGTGTGCCCGAGCCTGCGGACGTCCTCGAATGCGACGGGCCGGCCGCCGGTGACGGATTCGACCTCCGCGCACACCTTGTCGGCGTGTTCCGGGTGTTCCGCGAGCACATGGAGCAGCCACATGATCGTGGAGGCCACGGTTTCGGCGCCCGCGGTGAGTATCGCGACGACCTGATCGTGGATCTCCTGTTCCCCGATGGGGTCGCCATTCTCGTCCCGCGCCTCCAGCAATGCCGTCAGCAAATCGTCCGGCTTTTGACCAGATGCCCGGCGTTGGGCGACGATCTCGTCCACCAGGAGATGGAAATCGGCCAGGGCGCGGTTGAATGTGCGGTTGGCGGGGAGCGGCAGGTTGTAAAGCGGCCCGAGCGGGATCACCATCCGCCGGTACATACCGCGGAAGAGGGTGTCGAGCGCGGCACACAGCCGGTCGGCCCGCTCGTCCATGTACGCGCCGCGCAGCAGACAGCGGGCGGCGATGCGCACGGCGATCCGGAAGGACTCGGAGGTGCAGTCGATGGTCTCGCCGGGCTTCCAGCGCTCGGCCACCGCATGTGCCTCCTCCTCCATGATCGGCCCGTACCCGGGGATCGCGTCGAGCCGGAAGGCCGGCTGGATGGTGCGCCGCTGACGCCGGTGCCGGGGGCCGTTCGCCGTGGCCACGCCCTCCTTGCCGAGCAGGCCCTCCAGGGACTCCCACAGCGGCCCGGCTATCTCGAAGTCGGTGCTCAGCGCCAGCGCGCCGGTGAGCTCCGGCGCGGTGACGGCGTACACCGTCTTCGGGCCGAGCTTCAGCCGTACGACGTCGCCGTGGTCCCTCAGCCCGGCCATGAAGGCGAGCGGATCACGGACCATCTTCCAGCCGTGGCCGAGAAGCGGAACTCCTCCGCCCGCCAGGGGCGGCTCACACAGCTCCGATGCCGCGCGGGGCGGGGTCTGGGGCTTGACGGACTCGACGGTCATTTCTCACCTGCCGCTTCGTTGTTGACGTACGGGGGCGTGGACCGGTCGTCCCAGCTGGCGACCCGGTACCGGCCGGACTCGTGGTGGAACCAGTAGACCGAGCTGAACCAGTTGCGCATATTGCCGACACAGGCCCGCACGGCGGCGCCGAGTTCCTTTCCTCGCAGCGTGCCGTCGGCCAGCGAGTCGGCGAATTCCAGAGCCTTCCGCTCGGCGTCGAGGAAATCGGATATGCAGGTCTCGACGCGTCGCCTGACGTCCGTCACCGCCTCTTCCAGAGTCAGCCCGTCATGGGTGACGAGGCTGATTCCGAGATTGTGGACCTCATCGCCCGCGATTTCCTTCGGGAGCGAGCAGAGGTCGTTGTACCAGGCGGCGAATTCCTGGCTCAGTAACGCCGCCCTCCGATATGCCGGGTGTTTTCGTACGCCGTCCGGGAGTTCCAGCTCCGCGCACGGCTCCAGCAGATCGGTCCAGATCCAGTGCGCGAAGGTGAGCCGACGCAGCGCGAGGTATTCCTCGACGGTGGGAATGCGCCCTTCGGTGCGGTTGCGGAATTCCCGGTCGTACGCCTCGATCACCGCGTGGAAGTGGCGGGCGAACCGGGTGTTCCAGGTGTGGGGCAGGAACGAGTACAGCCGCACCATGCTGTCGGCGAACCCCGCGACCAGCGGGTCGTCGTGGTGCAGATGCGTCACCGGGGAGTCGAGGGCCGCGTGCAGACGGAACCGCAGCCGCCGCCAGGCGGCCGGGCGGTGGTGGACGATGTCGCGGTCGTGCCGGTCGTCCCAGACGAAGAACCACGCGCTGTAGTCCGCTATCGCCTGGAGGACGTCCTCGGGGGCGCCGATGTAGTACCCCGCCATGAGGTCGGTGTAGCAAAGGCCGTCGGCATATTCTTCGACCTTGTCGGCCGGCATCAGCCGCTTTTCGAGGAGCCAGGTACGGGTCTTCTCCTGGAGCTTGGGCCAATACGGATGGAGTTGCCTGGGAAACGCTGCTTCGATCACCGGGAGAGAGAGCGATGGTGGTACCGCGACCGCCGTCGGTGTCGATGTGGTGCCGCGTGAGAAAGCATGCACGGACAAACCCCTCTCAGCCGCCAGTTGCACACGCCCTCCCGCTGTGCCGGGCGTGCGCCGTTGCGTATCCCCGCACTTCTATTCAGCACTACAACTGACCGATCTGGGAACGGATTTGCTTCATTCACTACCCCCCAGGATCACGAGGCGCGCGTATGGGATCGAACGTGCGACGGACATGCGAACGGCGCCCGGTCCGGATGGGATCCTGACCGGGCGCCGTACGGGAGGGGCTGGAGGGACTGCAGGGGCTGTCGAGCAGACGTCAGTCGTTCGCGACCACGGGGTAGCGGGGCTCGTTCTCGGCCATCTGCCGCAGCGCGTCCTTGCGCTCCCGCTTGGAGAGACGGTCGATGTAGAGGTAGCCGTAGAGGTGGTCCGTCTCGTGCTGCAGACACCGGGCGAAGTACCCGGTGCCGCGCACCTTGATCGGGTTGCCCTTCTCGTCCTGCCCGGTGACCTCGGCGTAGTCGGGGCGGGCCAGCGGCGCGTACGCCGTCGGCACCGACAGGCAGCCCTCGTTGCTGTCGTCCAGGCGGCGCCGGTCGGCGGGCAGCTCGACGAGCTTCGGGTTGCAGACCACGCCGACGTGCCGCACGCCCTGGTCGTCCTGGCAGTCGTAGACGAAGACCTTCAGGTCGACGCCGATCTGGTTGGCGGCGAGGCCCACGCCCTCGGCGGTGCGCTGCGAGGCGAACATGTCCGCCACCAACTGGTCCAGCTCCGCGCCGAACTCGGTGACGTCCTTGCACTCCCTGTGCAGCACCGGGTTCCCGACGACCGTGATCGGCCGCGAGGTCCCCCGCTCGCGCCAGGCGTTCTCGCGCTCCTCGGTCTCCTCGGTGTCGATGACGAAGCCCTCGTCGTCCACGGGGAGCACGCCCGCGTGCTGCTGATCGGTGTCCTGCTGCGCCATGACCGACGTATGCCTTCCTGCAACCATGAGAATTCTGCGGAGTACAGCCTAAAGGGAGCCGTCGGACGGCAACCGCTCAGCAGACCTCTTCGAGGTCCCGCCAGTCCCTGGAGTCCGGGCTGTCCGCCACCCAGCCGTCCAGCAGGCCCCGTACGAGTGAGGGGGGCGCGGCGATGCCGCACTCCCGCTCCGGCACCCACAGCTGCCCGTCCGTGCGGTGCCCCAGTGGACCGGGGTGACCCGGTTCGCTGTGGTCGTGCGGGTCCAGGTGCTCCCCGTCGCCCTCGTCGGACGGCATCCGCGACTCGGAGCACATCCGGCACAGCAGCCGTACGGACGACGACCAGTCCTCCGCGGCGAAGCCGGCGTCGGCGGCGAGCTGCTCCAGGGCGTCCCGGTCGGCCTCGGTGGCGGCTTCCAGGAGGACGACCCAGGTGGGGACCGGCGAGGGCGCCCACAGCTCGATCTCGTCGAAGACCGGGTAGGCGTGCCCGGACGACGTGGTCCGCTCGCCGTGGGGCACCCCGTCGTGCAGCACGACCTCGCCCCAGCGCCGCCCGGACGACGGCAGCGGGATCGACAGCACCTCGATGCGGGCGGGGTCCAGCCGCCGCCCCCACACCACCTCGGCCTCGCCCTCGGGGGACAGCCGTACGGCCGCGCTGCCGAGGTCCATCCCGACCGGCTCGCCGGAGTCGGTGGCCCCGCCGGGCACCCGCAGCCCGTACGCCTGCCAGGCCCGCCGGGCCAGCGGCCAGTCCTGCAGGGCGGTGGCCGCGATACCGACGTTCCACCAGTCGGGCGCCCCGGTCTCCCGGTCGAGCAGGGCCACGGCCCGCAGCCCGGCCGCCCGGGCCTGCTCCCAGTCGTGCCGGAACTTGTGCAGCAGGGCGAGGTTGAACCAGGACTCCGACAACCACGGCTCCAGATCGGCGGCCCGCGTCAGCAGCGCGCCCGCGTCCTCGTACCGGCCGTCACCGATGAGTGTGAACGCCCGGTCGGTGGCCTGCCGCCAGGAGGCGGAGGGCCGGTGCCGTCCCTTGCCGAAGATCCTCACGATTCCCGCCTGCCAGTTCCGTGGAGTGGGCTGGCTAGTGCTGCCCCCGGACACCCTCTCATTCGCATCCAACCACGTACGGCTGGAAGGGCGCTCATTACCCATGGGTTACCCAGCTGAAGGCAATGTCAGACTGCCTTTGGACAGCACTCGCGCGAGCGATCCCACCACCTCCGGCGCGTAGTCCCCGGCGGTGCCGAGCCGCAGCTCCTCCAGCGCCTTCAGCGGCCCGCCGGGCCCGGCGTCGCGCGCCTTCTCCTCGTAGGCGTTCACCGCCCGCACGATCCGCGCGGCCACGGGCTGGTCCGGGCACGGATCGGCCAGCCGCTCCACGACCGTCGCCACCTGCGGATTCACCCCCGTCTGCCGTACGACGGCCCCGCCGAGCAGCGCGATGCGCCGCTGCTCCTCGACGGGCAGCACGGCGGTGGCCCCGGCCGGCACCGGGTCGACCAGGCTCAGCTGCCCGATGTCGTGCATGAGCGCCGCGTACTCCAGCACGGTGAGTTCGGCCTCCGAAAGGCCCAGATCCCGCCCGACCTCCCGGCTGAGCGCGGCCACCCGCCGGGCGTGTCCGGTGGGCGTGTACCCGGCGATCTCGGTGGCCCGGGCGAGGGAGGCGATGGTCTGCCGGTAGGTGGCCCGCACCGCGGCATACCGGCGGAAGGACAGCTGGGTGAGCAGCAGGGGCAGCGCGAAGACGGGCAGCGCCCACAGCCCGACCACGGCGACCGCGAGCGCCATCACCGCGCCCGTCGCGCAGACGGCCGATCCGATCCCGAGCGTGGCCCGCAGTTCGTCCCGCAGCAGCGGGACGAAGGGCCACCGGGTGCGCGAGTGCGCCAGCGCGGCGGCGAGCAGGGCGTCGCACAGGGCGGTGAGGGTGAGGATCGCCAGCAGGAGCAGGGCGTAGGCGGTGCCCCAGCCGTGGAACATGCCCTGGTTGTACAGCGGCTGGAAGCAGACGGCGGCGAAGCCGACGGTGAGCGCGCGCCGGGCGAGGTGGTCGAGCACGGGCCGCCCGCGCGCGATGTGCGGGACGCCGCCGAGGAGCGAGGCGGCGAGGACGACGGTCAGGGCCTGGAAGACGCCGTGGTGCGTGGGGTCTCCGCCGTCCTCGCCCAGCAGGGCGTACGCCAGTGCCGCCGCGGCGCCGAGCGGCGCGGCCTCCCTGTTCTCCGTGCCGGTCCACCGGGTGAGCTCGCCGATGGCCACGATGACGCCGAAGGCGAGGGCGATGCCGCGCTCGTCGAGCCCGTGGCGCAGGGTGCCGAGAAGGGAGGCGGCGGCCAGGAGGGCGGCGGCGGTGTGGACGAGGGTGAGGACGAGGGGCGGTCGGCCGGCGGTGCGCGGCGCGTTCCCCGGCGCGTTCATCGGTGTGCTCCCGGGGCGCTGGTGACCGGCGGGCAGGCAGGGGGCGTACCCGCTTCGTCGGCGGTGACCGCGGGATGCCATCCGTGGCGGTCCACGGCCCGCACGAGTGCCGTGACCATCCGGGGGTCGAACTGCGAGCCCGCGCACCGCTCCAGCTCCCGCAGGGCGACGGGCACGGGCCGGGCCCGCGAGTAGGACCGGGTCGACGTCATCGCGTCGAACGCGTCCGCGACCGCCACCACCCGCGCCGGCTCCGGGATCTGGCTGCCCCTCAGCCCGTAGGGGTACCCACTTCCGTCCAGCCGCTCGTGGTGGTGCAGTACGGCGGCCCGGGCCTCGCCGAGGAAGGAGATCCCCCGGACCATCTCGTGCCCGTACTCGGGATGCAGCTCGATCACCCGGCGCTCCTCGGGGGTGAGCGGCCCGTCCTTGCGCAGCAGCCGCGTGGGCACCCCCAGCTTCCCCACGTCGTGCAGGATCCCGGCGAACCGCACCACCTCGACGCGCTCGTCGTCCATGCCCAGCTCACGCGCGATCATCGTCGAGGCCTGCCCGACCCGCTCGCTGTGCCCGCGGGTGTAGCCGTCCTTGATGTCGACGGCCTGGACGAGCGCGCGGACGGTGGCCTGGTGAGCCGCTCGCTCCCGGTGGTACTGGGCGAACACCCACCACGACACGCACATCGGCAGCAGCACCAGCAGCGCGGCGACCGGGCCGTACGGGCTGCGCCACAGCACGGCCATCATCAGCCCGGCCAGACCGTGTACGGCGATGGGCGCGAGCGAGCGCAGGAACAGCCCCCGCCAGGCGCGCCGCCCCGGCAGGTGCTCGGCGAGCATCAGAATGCCGCCCTCCAGCGCGGTCAGGGCCAGACAGAACGTCAGCACCGCGGCCCCGGCGGGCCCGAGGGCGTACGGGAATTCGGACGCCTCGACGGCGTCCCGCCCGCCGAGCGCCCCGTGCACCCGCGCGGCCGCCCACACCGCGAGGGTGAGCTGGGCCGCCCGCCACACCCGCCGCAGCCGGCGCGGCGGTCCGTCGACCGGGGCGGTCAGCGCCCCGGGCACCGCGACCAGCGCGGCGGCGGACGGCGGCAGCAGGAAGGCCCCGGCGAGGAGGACGGGATAGAAGGGGCCCGAGATCCGGCCCCGGGCGGCGATCTGCTCGCCCCCGGCGTACAGCGCGGCGAGCAGGGCGACCGCCCACAGGGACGTGGGTGTCGTGGGCGGCGGAACCAGGCATCCGACGGCGGCCGGCACCGCGCAGGCGACGTACACACGCGCCCGGACCGGTGTCGCCTCCATGTCCGTCGCCCCTCCCCATCATGACCTGCTCAGCTCAAAGCGGAGCCTAGGTCGGAAAGAGGGGCAGCTGCGGGCCTGTCACCCGTCGATTAGCACGTTCGGGTGATGACCGCACGTTCCAGGGAGGGGACTTCAGGACTCCTGCGGCGTCGCCGTCACGTCGTGCTCGGGGACGGTCTGGCCGGAGCGGATCAGCTCGATCCGCCCCATGACCTTGGCGCGCAGGTCCGTGGGCACGTCGTCATGCCCGCAGCACCGCTTGACGAGCTTCTTCACGGCCTCTTCGAGGCCGTACTTCTCCAGGCACGGCGAGCACTCCTTGAAGTGCTGCTTGAACTTGTCGCGATCGACGTCCGGCATCTCACTGTCGAGGAACTCGTACAGATGGTCCAGGACCTCACTGCAGTCCGTCTCGTGCGGCTCTCCGCAGCTCATGAGCCCGAGCCTTTCGCTTCGTTCGACTCTCCGGCGCCGGCCGGGACCAGCCCGCGCTCACGGGCGTAGTCCTCGAGCATGCCGCGCAGTTGACGGCGGCCCCGGTGCAGCCGGGACATCACCGTACCGATGGGTGTCCCCATGATGTCCGCGATCTCCTTGTACGCAAAGCCCTCGACGTCGGCGAGGTACACGGCGATGCGGAATTCCTCGGGGATCGCCTGAAGTGCTTCCTTCACGTCCGAGTCGGGCAGGTGGTCCAGCGCCTGCGACTCGGCCGAGCGCAGCCCGGTCGACATGTGCGACTCGGCACGCGCGAGCTGCCAGTCCTCGATCTCCTCGGCCGCGGAGCGCTGGGGTTCGCGCTGCTTCTTGCGGTACGAGTTGATGAAAGTGTTGGTCAGGATCCGGTACAGCCACGCCTTGAGGTTGGTGCCCTCACGGAACTGGTGGAAGGACGCGTACGCCTTGGCGTACGTCTCCTGCACCAGGTCCTCGGCGTCGGCCGGGTTGCGCGTCATGCGCAGGGCGGCCGAGTACATCTGGTCGAGGAATTCGAGCGCGTCCCGCTCGAAGCGCGCGCTGCGCTCGGCGGTCGTCTCCGTGGACGTGTCCACGCTCATGCCCAGGCCCTCGGGCTGCTCCGCCTGGCCGTTGTCGGTCCCTGCGTCGGTACCGGGAACCGGACCCACCTCCTCAAGATTGCGGGCAGGACCGAGTCCGGCCCCACCTGAATCGGAGGATAGACGACCTGCCGTGCCTGCCGCCCCTCGAATAGGAGTGGTCCTGGCCGCATGCAGCACCGTCCAGTCCAGACCGGAACGGCTGCTGCGGCTGGAATCCAACTCTGCCGGGCGCAGCCCGTCCACGGGGCGGTGGTGGGAGGCGGGCGGGCAGTAGGTCGAACCCATGCGGCGGACTTCCTCTCCTACGACGTCGGCGCTGGTGGTCCAGCATCGTTGTCCGCCACAACAGAGGCAGGGGCCCCGACATTCCCGGACCTTTACCCGAGTGACCCGGTCCACCGGACGACCGCGTCCGTGACGATCGCCACGGCCTCGTCCGGGCCGAGGGGGGCCCGTTTGGGCACGGCGAACCCGTGATCGCCGTGGGGCACCTCGACGATCTCGTAGTCGCCGTCCGGGAACTCCTCCGGCTTCCCGAACGGATCGTTCCCGCCCTGGACGACGAGCGTGGGCACCCTTGCCCCGAGCAGTTCGTCGGCACGGGACTTCTCGGGCCTGCCCGGCGGGTGCAGGGGGAAGCTCAGCGCGAGCACGGCGTGGGCGCCGAGCTCCACGGCGGTACGGCAGGCGACCCGGGCGCCGGCACTGCGGCCGCCGGAGATCACGGGCAGCCCGGGCGCGGCGAGGGCGGGAAAGATGCCGTGCCAGCCGACGTCCAGCGTCTTCGGCGCGGGCGCCACCTTCTTGCCGGCCACCCGCCAGGGCTGCTCCACACGGGCGACGGTCACCCCGTGGGCCGGCAGGACCTCGGCGAGCGCCTTGAGGTCCCGCGCCTCGATGCCGCCTCCGGCGCCGTGGCTGACGGCCAGCACGAACCGGGCCTTCTTCGCCGGGTGCCAGGTGATGCGGGCGTCCCCCGCGTCCGTGCCAATGATCTCGATGGTCACATCAGACTCGGTCGTCACGTCAGAAGAGTGTGCCCTCTTCGGGGCCGTCCAGCTCCTTGAGCAGCTCCGGGCCGTTGTTGCGGACGTTGCTGACCATCGTGGAGACCGGGTAGGCGCGCATCATCCCGGGTGGCGGCGGGTCGAGCAGCGTCCGCAGCTCCTCGGGGTCGGTGCGGGAGGGGTCGAGCCAGGCGTCCCAGCGGTCCGGGGTCAGCATCAGCGGCATCCGGGGGTGGATCTCGGCCAGCGTGTTCGGACCCTCGGCGGGCGCCACCGCCAGCGGGGTCTTCTCCGCCTCCGTCGTGATGACCGAGCACGTCACCCACCAGGCCTGGGGGTGCTCGTCCGGCAGCGTCCTGTCCCGCCAGAACTCGTACAGCCCCGCCATCGCGAACACCGAGCCGTCGGCGGGCAGCACGAAGTACGGCTGCTTGCGCGGCCGTTTCCGCTTCCCCTCGACCTCCAGGTCCCGCTCCTGCTTGCCGGTGACCCACTCGTAGTAGCCGTCGGCGGGGATGATGCAGCGCCGTGAGCTGAAGGCCCGCCGGTACGACGGCTTCTCGTGCACCGTCTCGGCGCGTGCGTTGATCATCTTGAAGGCGGTCTCGGGGGTCTTGGACCAGCTGGGCACCAGCCCCCACTTCAGCTTGCGCAGCTGCCGAACCGGCCGCGGGTCGTCCACGTCTTTCAAAGGACGATCCAGGACGACGGGGACCTCCTTGGTCGGAGCCACGTTGTAGTCCGGCTCCAGGGTCTCCTCGGGCTCCCACTTCTCGATCTCAAAGATTCCTGCGAGATCCTCGGGTCCACGACTCGATGCATACCGTCCGCACATGCGTGCCACACTGCCAGATTCCATACGACCTCAGGGAGCCATCGCCTCATATGGACAGCACCGCATCCGCCTCGCTCGCCTCCCTTTGGGACGAGGTCTCCGGCACCCAGCCCGACCCCGATGTGTGGGTGGTGATCGTCACCCTGGTCGCCGCGCTCGCCGTGGTCGTCCCGCACGGCCTGTGGCGCGTCTCACGCAACGCCATCACCATCGCCCACGAGGGCGGTCACGGCCTGATCGCGCTGCTGACCGGCCGGACCCTGACCGGCATACGCCTGCACTCCGACACCAGCGGCCTCACGGTCAGCCGCGGCAAGCCGCACGGTCTGGGCATGATCCTCACGGCGGCCGCGGGCTACACGGCTCCCCCGCTCCTGGGCCTCGGCGGCGCCGCCCTCCTCGGTTCCGGCCGGATCACGCTGCTGCTGTGGCTGGCGACGGCCCTGCTGGTGGCGATGCTGGTGATGATCCGGAACGCCTACGGGGCGCTGACGGTGTTCGTGACGGGCGGCACGTTCGTGCTGGTGAGCTGGCTGACCGGGCCGCAGGTGCAGGCGGCGTTCGCATATGCGGTGGTGTGGTTCCTGTTACTGGGTGGGGTGCGGCCGGCGTTCGAACTGCAGGCGAAGAGGGCGCGGGGTGGGGCGGGAGACTCGGACGCGGACCAACTCTCGCGGCTGACTCATGTACCGGCCGGGTTGTGGCTTTTCCTTTTCCACGCGGTGTCGTTGTGCTCGCTGATAGGTGGGGGACGCTGGCTGTTGGCGGTATGACCCGCCGGCTCAAGGGCGGGGCCGCACCGATGTGCGGCTCCGCCGCGTGGGCGCGACCAGCCACAACGCCACCGCACCCGAACCACACGCTCCTTATAAAGTGAACCCATGGCCCAAAACCCCGCCGCACACACCGCCCTCTGGCCCGCCCCGCACGCGAGCGGAGCCGTCGACGCGACGGTCCACGTGCCCGGGTCCAAGTCGGTCACCAACCGCGCCCTCGTCCTCGCCGCCCTGGCGAGCGAGCCCGGCTGGCTGCGCCGCCCCCTGCGCTCCCGCGACACCCTGCTGATGGCCGGCGCGCTGCGCGCGATGGGCGTCGGCATCGAGGAGGGCGTCGGCCCCGAGGGCACCGGCGAGGCGTGGCGGGTGCTCCCCGCGGGCCTGCGGGGCCCGGCCACGGTCGACGTCGGCAACGCCGGCACCGTGATGCGCTTCCTGCCGCCGGTCGCCGCGCTCGCCGACGGCCCCATCCGCTTCGACGGCGACCCGAGGTCGTACGAGCGCCCCCTGCACGGCGTGATCGACGCCCTGCGCGCCCTCGGCGCCCGCATCGACGACGACGGCCGGGGCGCGCTGCCGCTGACGGTCCACGGCGGGGGCGCCCTGGAGGGCGGCCCGGTGCAGATCGACGCCTCGTCGTCGTCCCAGTTCGTGTCGGCGCTGCTGCTGTCCGGACCGCGCTTCAACCAGGGCGTCGAGGTCCGTCACATCGGCTCCTCCCTCCCCTCCATGCCGCACATCCGCATGACCGTCGACATGCTGCGCTCGGTCGGCGCCCAGGTGGACACCCCGGAGTCGGGCGGCGAGCCGAACGTCTGGCGGGTCACGCCGGGCGCCCTGCTCGGCCGCGATCTGACCGTCGAGCCGGACCTGTCCAACGCCCAGCCCTTCCTGGCGGCGGCGCTGGTGACCGGCGGCAAGGTCCTCATCCCGGACTGGCCGGCTCGCACCACCCAGCCCGGTGACCGGCTGCGCGAGATCTTCACCGAGATGGGCGGTTCCTGCGAACTCACCGAGTACGGGCTGGTGTTCACCGGTTCGGGTGCGATCCACGGCATCGACGTGGACCTGAGCGAGGTCGGCGAGCTGACGCCGGGCATCGCGGCGGTCGCGGCCCTCGCCGACTCCCCGTCGACCCTGCGCGGGGTCGCGCACCTGCGCCTGCACGAGACGGACCGCCTGGCCGCGCTGACCAAGGAGATCAACGAACTCGGCGGTGACGTGACCGAGACGGCCGACGGTCTGCACATCCGCCCGCGCCGACTGCACGGCGGCGTCTTCCACACCTACGAGGACCACCGCATGGCGACGGCCGGCGCGGTCATCGGCCTCGCGGTGGAGGGGGTACGGATCGAGAACGTGGCGACGACGGCGAAGACCCTGCCGGACTTCCCCGAGCTGTGGACCGGGATGCTCGGGGCGTAGAGACGCGGGGATACAGTCATGCGCCGCTACGGCAAGCACACGGACGAGGACGACATCCGCTCGCGCCCCGGCCGCCGGGGCACCCGGCCCCGTACGCACATCCGGCCCAAGCACGAGGACGCCGCCGAGGGCATGGTCCTCACCGTCGACCGGGGTCGCCTGACCTGCCTCGTCGAGGACCGGGTCGTGATGGCGATGAAGGCCCGCGAGCTGGGTCGCAAGGCGGCGGTGGTCGGTGACCGGGTCGCCCTGGTCGGCGATCTGTCCGGCAAGAAGGACACCCTGGCGCGGATCGTGCGGATCGAGGAGCGGACGTCGTTGCTGCGCCGCACCGCGGACGACGACGACCCCTACGAGCGCGTGGTCGTGGCGAACGCCGACCAACTCGCCATCGTCACCGCCCTCGCCGACCCCGAGCCGCGGCCCCGGCTGATCGACCGCTGTCTGGTGGCGGCGTTCGACGGGGGCCTGGAACCGCTGCTGGTGCTGACGAAGTCGGACCTGGCGCCGCCGGACAAACTCCTGGAGCTGTACGGGGCGTTGGACATCCCGTATGTCGTCACCAGCCGCGAGGAACTGGAGACCGGTGGCGCGGCGGACCGGGTGCGGGAGTATCTGGACGGCCGGGTCACGGCGTTCGTCGGGCACTCGGGTGTGGGCAAGACGACGCTGGTGAACGCGCTGGTGCCGCGGGAGCGCCGGCGTTCGACGGGCCATGTGAACGCGGTGACGGGACGGGGGCGGCACACCACGACGTCGGCGTTGGCCCTGCCGCTGAGCGAGGTGGACGGCTGGGTGATCGACACCCCGGGCGTGCGGTCCTTCGGGCTGGCGCACGTCGATCCGTCCCGGGTGATCCACGCGTTCCCCGACCTCGGACCGGGAACCGAGGGCTGCCCGCGTGCGTGCAGTCATGATGAACCGGACTGCGCGCTGGACGACTGGGTGACGCAGGGGCACGCGGATCCGGCGCGGCTGTACTCGCTGCGGCGGCTGCTGGCCGTGCGGGAGCGCACGGAAGGCGACTGACCTCCGCGTTGTTTGTCCTCGTGCGAGTCCGGTAAGGGCATAATCGCACCGAGCCGGATCCAAGCCTGAGCAGAGCCTGACGAACCTGACGAACTCGACGAACCCGGTGAAGCGGTCACAGAACGCGGGGATACGGGAGGACAGCACATGGCGTGGCTGCTGGTCATCGTGGCGGGGTTGCTCGAAACCGGCTTCGCCGTCTGCCTGAAACTGTCGCACGGCTTCACCCGGCTCTGGCCGACCATCGCCTTCTGCGTCTTCGCGCTCGGCAGCTTCGGGTTGCTGACGATGGCCCTGAAGAAGCTGGACGTGGGGCCGGCGTACGCGGTGTGGACGGGGATCGGCGCGGCGGGCACGGCGATCTACGGCATGGTCTTCCTCGGGGACATCGTGTCGACGTTGAAGATCGTGTCGATCAGCCTGGTGATCGTGGGGGTCGTCGGGTTGCAGTTGTCGGGGTCGGCGCACTGACGCGACGGGGCGCGGACGCGGACACGGATGCGGGGTGCCGCGGAGTTCAGCCGGTCAACTGCCGGTGCAGCGCGAAGCGTACGAGGTCGGGGACGCCGCCTTCGCCGGGTGGGGCGGCGACGCAGGACAGGGCCAGCCTGACGACCAGTTCGCAGGAGCGGGCGAGTTCGGCGGTGTCGGGCTTGTCGCTGCCGGGGCCGGTCAGGACCGCGACGGCCCGGTCACGCACGAGGGCCACGAAGTCGCCGGGCGAGGGAAGCGGCCCGTCGGCCCGCCGCTGTGCCGGTACGGCGGAGGAGGACGGCACGGCGGTCAGTGTCGGCGAGGGCAGGCGCTCGCTCCAGCAGCCGGTGAGCATGGCGCGGACGAGGGCGTTGTCGCGGGCGAGTGCGGCGGTCCACTCCGCGGTGGCGGTGAGGCGTTCGCGGGCGTCGCTGTGGGTGGCGAGGGCGCGGTCCACGCCGGCGAGGTAGCCGTCGGCTTCGCGCCGGACGAGGGCCCGGGCGAGCCCCTCCTTGCTGCCGAACTCGTTGTACAGCGTCTGCCGGGACACTCCGGCCGCCGCGGCCACGTCCACCATCCGCACGGCGGACCACGGCCGGCGCGCCAGCGCCGTGTAGGCGGCGTCCAGTAGGGATTCCCGCGCTGCAGGCATCATCGCCTCCCTGGGGCGAGCGGCTCTGCGCCCAGATTTGACGCGCACCGAGGCACTGTCAAGGGTTCGCGAGGGCACGCGGGGGCGCCACCCCGCCTCGGCGCGCGGGGTGGTGGCCGTCGCCCCGGCGTCGGGCAGCGGTGGGTCGTGACGCACCGAACCACGGCACCGTGCGCCCCATCCCGCCCACCCGACACAGTCCCCTGCGTGATCGCACCGCCCGGTAGCCCCACCCCAACCTCGGCAGATACGGTTCCTTCCATGCCGGACTACCTCGACGATCTCCGCCTCGCCCACGTCCTCGCGGACGCCGCCGACGCCGCCACCATGGACCGCTTCAAGGCGCTCGACCTCAAGGTCGAGACCAAGCCGGACATGACCCCGGTGAGCGAGGCCGACAAGGCCGCCGAGGAGTTGATCCGCGGGCAGTTGCAGCGGGCCCGGCCGAGAGACGCGATCCTCGGCGAGGAGTACGGCGTCGAGGGCACCGGTCCCCGCCGCTGGGTGATCGACCCGATCGACGGCACCAAGAACTACGTACGAGGCGTCCCGGTCTGGGCCACCCTCATCGCCCTGATGGAGGCGAGCGAGGGCGGCTACCAGCCGGTCGTCGGCGTGGTGTCCGCCCCCGCCCTCGGCCGCCGCTGGTGGGCCGCCCGGGGTCACGGCGCCTTCACCGGCCGTAGCCTCTCCGCCGCGACGCGGCTGCGGGTCTCCCGCGTCTCGAAGCTGACGGACGCGTCGTTCGCGTACTCCTCGCTGAGCGGATGGGAGGACCAGGGCCGGCTGGACGGCTTCCTCGACCTCACGCGCGAGGTGTGGCGCACGCGCGCGTACGGCGATTTCTGGCCCTACATGATGGTCGCGGAGGGCTCGGTCGACCTCTGCGCGGAACCGGAGCTCTCGCTCTGGGACATGGCCGCCACCGCCGTCATCGTCACCGAGGCCGGCGGCACCTTCACCGGCCTCGACGGCCGCCCCGGCCCCCACAGCGGCAACGCGGCCGCCTCGAACGGCCTCCTGCACGACGAGTTCCTGGGCTACCTCAACCAGCGCTACTGACGCGCTCGGGCTGAGCCGGCCTGAGATGCGCCGGGATCCCTGCGGGAACACGATGGTCACATGAGGTGCGACACCTCACGGGCCCGGTGGCGGACACGGTGTGCAACGGGTCTGGCGACGCTCCTGCTGTGCCTCGCCGGCGCGACCGCTTGCGGCAACGGCGAGTCCCCGGACAGGACGCCTCCCCCAGCCACGGAAACCGTTACAGAGACCACCGAAGCGCCCAGGGAGACAGAGACAGCAACCGAGACGGTGACCGAGCAGGGAAACCTGCCCGACCTGACCGGCAAGTCCTTGCAGGAGGCACAAGACACAGCGCAAGCGAACGGCTTCTACCTGCTGACATCCAGCGATGCCACGGGAAGGGACAGGGCCCAGGTCGTGGACCGCAACTGGATGGTCTGCTCTCAGGTCCCAGCCCCGGGACAGCACCCCAGAGACGTCACGGTGAACTTCAGCGTCGTCAGGTTCGGCGAGAGCTGCCCGTGACACCGGGCCGTCCGCGCGACCCCGGCGCCGGTCGGGGCCGGCGCCGGCGTATGACACCGGGCGCACACGCGGCGCCTCAACCAGCCGCACGCGCCCTCTTGTTGACCCGTGCTTTACCTGCCACTCTGAAAGTCCCCCCACTTGTGAATTTGTGAAATACCGAACAAAGGCGGGGGCATTCCAGGAGGTGACTCCCTTCATGCTCGTCCGTGACGCCATGAGCACAGTGGTCCTCACCATCGGCCCGACCCACACCCTTCGCCAGGCCGCCGCGCTGATGTCCGCCCGTCGGATCGGCGCGGCCGTGGTTCACGACCCCGACGCCGGCGGTATCGGCATCCTCACCGAACGCGACATCCTCAACTCCGTCGGCCTCGGACAGAACCCCGACCTCGAACGCGCCCACGATCACACCACCAACAACGTCGTGTTCGCGGCCCCGTCGTGGACCCTGGAGGAGGCGGCCCACGCCATGGCGCACGGCGGCTTCCGCCACCTGATCGTCCTGGACCGCGACGAACCCGTCGGCATCGTCTCGGTCCGCGACATCATCCGCTGCTGGGCACCCGTACGGCAGCACGCACCGGCCTAGGCGGCGACAAGACAGAACAGCGTGCGGAGCAGCGGGCCGGACCCGGAAGGACGCCGGCCCGTTCGCCGCGCGCCCGGACACCGAAGGGCGCCGCGCCGACCGCTCCGAGAGGACCTATTCTGGACTTTGTCCAAATCAGTAGCGCATCCAAAGTCACATTCATTCGGAACCTGGTCCTCCTGCTGTTAAAGTGTTTTCCATGAGCGACCTTCTGGAACGGCTGCGCGGACGCGGATGGCGGATGACCGCGCAGCGGCGCGTCGTGGCCGAGGTCCTCGCCGGCGATCACGTGCACCTGACGGCCGACGAGGTTCACGCGCGGGCCGTCGCCAAGCTGCCCGAGATCTCCCGCGCGACCGTCTACAACACGCTGGGCGAGCTGGTCTCCCTCGGCGAGGTGCTCGAGGTCTCCACCGACAGGCGTGCCAAGCGGTACGACCCGAACGCCCACCGGCCCCACCACCACCTGGTCTGCGCCCAGTGCGGCGCGATCCGGGACGTCCACCCGACGGGCAACCCGATGGCCGACCTCCCCGACTCCGAGCGATTCGGCTTCACGGTCTCGGACGTCGAGGTGACATACCGGGGCATCTGCCCGAACTGCGCGAAGACCTGACCCCGACCATGCCCTGAGCCCCGGCACCGGTGAGTGCCGGGGCTTTGTGCTGCCTGCCCGCGGGAGCCCACCCGCCCGCGAGCGGGGTTCCCGAATCTGACGGTCCGTCATATGGTCAACGGCACCCGCGCACCCGTACGTCACCCCCTCCACGCACCCACACGTCCGTTCCGCACTCCGCGAGGAGACCGAAGTGGGAGAGCCGACACCTACAGCACCCGGAGAGCCCTGGCCGCCGTATCCGCAGCATCCGCCGTCTCCGCCGGATCCGCCGCATCCCAAACTCACGGCCCATGAACTGACCCGCGCCTTCGGCCGAGCCCCCCGCACGGTCGACGCCCTCGGCCCCCTCGATCTGACCGTCGCCCCCGGCGAGTTCGTCTGTGTCGTCGGCCCCTCCGGCTGCGGCAAGTCCACGCTCCTGCGGATCGCCGCGGGCCTGCTCCGCCCGAGCACGGGCACGCTGGAGATCCGCACGTCGAGCCCCCGGCCGGTGGCCATGATCTTCCAGGACTACGGCATCTACGACTGGAAGACCGTCCGCGCCAACGTCCGCTTCGGCCTGGACGTCCAGCGCGTCCCCCGGCGCGAGGCCAACGCCCGCGCCGACGACTGGCTGGCCCGCATGGGCTTGGCGGACTTCGCCCACGCCTACCCGGCCACCCTCTCCGGCGGCATGCGCCAGCGCGTGGCGATCGCCAGGGCTCTGGCCGTGGAGCCCGAACTCCTGCTGATGGACGAGCCGTTCGCGGCGCTCGACGCCCAGCTGCGCACGATTCTCCAGGACGAACTCCTCGACATCACCCAGTCACTGCGGACGACCACCCTCTTCATCACGCACAGCCTGGAGGAGGCGCTCGTCCTCGGCGACCGCGTCCTGGTGATGTCCGCCCGCCCGGGCCGGATCATCGCCGAGCACCGCCCGCCCTTCCCGCGCCCACGCACCGGCGACATCCGGGACACACCCGCGTTCACCGCCCTCAAGAGCGAGCTGTGGGACCTGCTGCGCAAGGAGGCGGCACCGGCATGACGACGCTCACGAAGCCGCCCGCCGACGCGGTCCTGGTCCGCCGCCCGGGCCCCCAGGAACTGCACCCCGCCCGCGCCCACCGCCGCAGGCGCGCTCTGGAGCTCTCACTCGCGCTCGCCGTGCCCCTCTTCCTCCTCCTGCTGTGGCAACTGGCCGCCGCCCAGGCCTGGATCGACGACCGCGTCTACCCGGCCCCGTCCACGATCCTCGCCGACGGCTGGAGCCGGGCCGCGGCCGGCGACCTCTGGCCGGATGTGTGGGCGACGCTGAAACGCGTCGTGGCCGGATACGCGGTCGGCACGGCGGCGGGCTACGCGCTCGGCCTGCTGATGGGCTCCCTCTCACTGGTACGAGCAGCTCTGGAACCGCTCCTGGACGCCCTGTACGTCGTACCGAAACTGGCCCTGCTGCCCGTCTTCCTGAACATGTTCGGCCTGGGCGAGGGACCGCAGGTCGCGCTGGTGGCGGCCACGGTGTTCTTCTTCGTCTGGATCTCCACCATGTCCGCGGTCGTCTCCATCCCCTCCGGCCACCGGGACGCGGGCCGGGTCTTCGGCGCCTCCCGTTGGCAGATGTTCCGCCACGTCATCCTCCCCGCGTCGCTGCCGTCGGTCCTGGTGGGCGCGCGCATCGCCGCGGGTGTCGCGGTCCTGGTCATCGTCGCGTCGGAACAGATCGCCGCGACGAACGGCCTGGGCCATCTGATCTTCGACTCACGCGCGCTGTTCCAGAACGACGTGATGTTCGTCGGGATCGTCTGCGTCGCGGTCCTGGGCGTGATCTTCTCCGAACTGATCCGCCGCGCGGGACGGTTGCTCACCCCATGGGCACCGAGGGACCGAGGAAGGGGCCAGTCATGAGCAGCAGGGGGCACAGGCATACGTACGGCGTTCTGCTCGCCGTCGGAGCCCTGCTGGCGTCGGCGGCGTGCTCGTCGCCGTACGAGTCGGGCTCCTCGTCCGGGCCTGCCGCGGGGCAGCGCACCATCAGCCCGGTGGAGGGCTGCGGCGCGAAGTCCTGGACGGACCCGAAGGACCTCTCCCCGAACCGCACACCGGCCCGCTGCCTCCCCGGCGCCCCTCCCCCGCGGCCCCTCTCCGAGGCGCGTGAGCTGACGATCGCCACGGGAACGCTGAGCGCCGAGTACGTGGCCCCGCTGCGGGTCGCCCTCGACAAGGGAGAGTTCAAGAAGGAGGGCCTGGACATCACGCTGAAGGTGCTGCCGACCCCGGACGCGCTCCCCCTGCTGGCCAAGGGGGACATCGACGCCCTGTGGGCGGCCCCCGAGGCGGCGGTCATGAACGGCGTCGAGGGCGGCTTCGACATCAAGTGGGTCGCCGGGAACTTCTCGCCCGACCCGAAGTCGAGGAGCGGCCTGTGGGTGCGTCTGAGGGAGGGCGACACCGTGAACCGCGTCACCATGGCCGGCCGCACGCTGGGCACCATGATCGGCAAGGGCTCGGTCATCGCGTACCCCATGGAAAGGGCCCTGGAGCGGCGCGGCGGCGGCCTCGCCGAGATCCAGTACCAGCAGCTGGGTTCGGCCGACGTCCTCACGGCCCTGCGGAACGGCGGCGTCGACTCCGCGTGGCTCCTGGACCCGGTCTGGCGCAAGGTGGACGGCAAGCAGGGCTACGCCTTCCTGGGTGGTCAGCCACTGGGCGAACCTCTCGGCGGCATGCTGTACGGCCCTGCGCTGCTCCAGGACGACGTGGACGCGGGCGTGGCCCTGCTGCGGGCGTACATCCGCACGGTGAACACGTACTTCGCGTCGGACTACAAGCGGGATGCGACCTTCGTCACCTACCTCGCAAAGCTTCTCAAGGCGGAGGAGTCGATCCTCAGGTCCACCCCGTCCCTCCGCATGGACTGGGAGATCCGCTCCGGCACGACCACACGCCTGCAAGCGGCTTACGAGGCCCAGGGCGTGGCGGAGGGCAGCCCGCTACCGGAGTCACGGACGGTGAACCGCAGCTTGTACGAGGAGGCGGTGGGCCACGGGCCCTGACGTGCTTGCCGCAAACACCTAGGGCCGGGACCCTTGCGGATCCCGGCCCTGAGTCTTCAGTAGCGGGGACAGGATTTGAACCTGCGACCTCTGGGTTATGAGCCCAGCGAGCTACC
>NZ_JBEXQG010000092.1:0-30005 GCF_040612485.1 Streptomyces sp. NPDC006385 | reverse complement strand
GGAGAACATCGTCTTCCTGTCCCACCTCGGCGACCTCACCCAGAACGGCACCCGGCCCGAAGTCGCCGCGATCAGCGAGGCGTTCCGGGTCCTGGCGAGGCCGCGGAGAGCGCCGAGGAGGCGGCTCCGCGTCGTACGCGTCGGCGTGCCACGCGGCGTGTGACGGCGGCCGCCGAGCCCGCCAAGGCTGCCGAGCCCGCCGTGTCCGACGAGGCCGCTGTCGCCGAGACGCCCGCCGTTGCCGAGACGCCGGCCACCGCGGAGACCCCCGTGACCCCCGGTATCGACACGGAGACCGCCGCCGTGACCGGTGTCGGCGCCTCCACCGAGGCACCCGCCGCCGAGACCGGCGAGGAAGCCGGTCCCCGCCGTCGCCGTCGGGTCGTGCGACGGGCCGCCACCGGATTCGCCGCGCCCGCTCAGTCCGCCGCCTCCGAGGCGCCCGAGGCTCCCCGCCCGGCGCGGCCCGCGGTGGCCCTGTTCCAGGCGCCCGTGTTCACCGAGCCGCAGTTCCAGACGCCCGAGCGGGCCGCCGCCGAGGCCGCCGCAGAGGCGGAGACCGAGGACGTCGAGGAGTTCCCGGAGGAGCAGGCCGGCGCGTCACGGCGGCGTCGCCGGCGCCGTGGCGGCGCGTACGGCGAGGAGGCCGAGGCCCAGACCGCCGCGGCCCCGAGCACCGAGGCCGCCGCCGAGGACGAGACCGAGGAGGCCGAAGAGGCCGCCGAGGATGTCACCGAGGGCGAGGACGCCGAGGACACAGGATCGCGTCGGCGTCGTCGGCGTGGTGGCCGGCGCCGTCGTCGCGGTGAGGCCGCGGAGTCCGACGCCGAGGGCGGTGACGCGGAGACCGAGGAGTTCGCCGCGGCGCAGGCCGAGCAGGACGCCGAGGGCACCGCCGAGCAGGAGGAAGAGGACAGCGAGGACGCCCGCGAAGAGGGCTCCGCCTCCTCCACCAGCAGCCGGCGCCGTCGTCGCCGTCGTCGTCGCGCCGGTGACACCACGGTCGACACCGAGCCCGACGAGGGCGACCCGGAGCGCACCGTCGTCAAGGTCCGCGAGCCCCGTCCCCTGCGGGAAAAGGGTGCCGAGCCGTCCGACGAGGTGCAGTCCATCAAGGGCTCCACGCGCCTCGAGGCGAAGAAGCAGCGCCGCCGCGAAGGCCGTGAGCAGGGCCGCCGTCGTGTCCCGATCATCACCGAGGCCGAGTTCCTCGCCCGCCGCGAGGCCGTCGAGCGCGTCATGGTCGTCCGGCAGCACGGCGACCGTACGCAGATCGGCGTCCTGGAGGACAACGTGCTCGTCGAGCACTACGTCAACAAGGAGCAGTCGACCTCGTACGTCGGCAACGTCTACCTCGGCAAGGTCCAGAACGTGCTGCCGTCGATGGAGGCCGCCTTCATCGACATCGGCAAGGGCCGCAACGCCGTGCTCTACGCCGGTGAGGTCAACTTCGAGGCGCTGGGCATGGCCAACGGGCCGCGGCGCATCGAGTCCGCGCTGAAGTCCGGGCAGTCCGTGCTCGTCCAGGTCACCAAGGACCCCATCGGGCACAAGGGCGCGCGGCTGACCAGCCAGGTCTCCCTCCCGGGCCGTTACCTCGTGTACGTCCCCGAGGGCTCCATGACCGGCATCAGCCGCAAGCTGCCCGACACCGAGCGGGCCCGGCTGAAGACCATCCTCAAGAAGATCGTCCCCGAGGACGCGGGCGTCATCGTGCGCACCGCCGCCGAGGGCGCGAGCGAGGACGAACTGCGCCGGGACGTCGAGCGGTTGCAGGCGCAGTGGGAGGACATCCAGAAGAAGGCCAAGAACGGCAACGCGCCGACGCTGCTGTACGGCGAGCCGGACATGACCGTCCGGGTCGTCCGGGACATCTTCAACGAGGACTTCTCCAAGGTCATCGTCAGCGGTGGCGAAGCCTGGGAGACCGTCCACGGGTATGTCTCGCACGTCGCGCCGGACCTCGCCGAGCGGCTGCAGAAGTGGACCAGCGAGGTCGACGTCTTCGCCACCTACCGGATCGACGAGCAGCTCGCCAAGGCGCTGGACCGCAAGGTCTGGCTGCCCAGCGGCGGTTCGCTGGTGATCGACCGGACCGAGGCGATGGTCGTCATCGACGTCAACACCGGCAAGTTCACCGGTCAGGGCGGCAACCTCGAAGAGACGGTCACCAGGAACAACCTGGAGGCGGCCGAGGAGATCGTCCGTCAGCTGCGGCTGCGCGACCTCGGCGGCATCATCGTCATCGACTTCATCGACATGGTGCTGGAGTCCAACCGGGACCTGGTGCTGCGGCGCCTGCTGGAGTGCCTGGGCCGGGACCGGACCAAGCACCAGGTCGCCGAGGTCACCTCGCTGGGGCTCGTGCAGATGACCCGCAAGCGGGTCGGGCAGGGGCTGCTGGAGTCGTTCTCCGAGACCTGCGTCCACTGCAACGGTCGCGGTGTCATCGTGCACATGGAGCAGCCGACGGCCGTCGGTGGCGGCGGCAAGCGCAAGAAGCGCGCGCGTGCCGGTGCCGGCCCCGAGCAGGTCCACGAGGCGTCCGTCGCCGTCGAGCCGGTCGAGACGGCCGAGGAGGAGGCGGAGACCGAGATCGAGGTCGCCGCCGAGGTCGCCGAGCCCGCCGCGCTGCCCGAGCCTGCCTTCGCGCCGGACGAGGAGCTGTACAGCAGCGTCGCCGAGGCGGAGGCCGCGGCCGCGCGGGGCGGTCGTTCACGGCGTCGAGGCGGTCGGCGCGTGTCCGCTCCGGCGGGTGCGCCGCGCAAGCCCGAGTCGGTTGCCACGGCTCAGGACGTGACCGTCGAGGAGGAGGTCGCTCGTCCGGTGCAGCCGGAGTCGGCCGCCGAGGCGAAGGCCGAGCCGGCGGCCGTGGAGGACGCGGTCGTCGAGACGCCGGCCCCGCAGGCTCCGGCCGCCCAGGCCCCGGCCACCGCTCCGGCCGCCGAGGAGGCCGCCCCCAAGGGCCGTACGCGGCGTCGCGCGACCCGCAAGGCGACGGCGCCCGCCGGGTCGCCCGCGGGGGCCGAGGCCGCCGTGGTGACGGTCGCCGAGTCGGCGTCCACGGCGCCCGAGCCGGTGGCGCAGGCCCCGGCGGAGGTTCCGGCGGAGCAGGCTCCGGCCGAGGCGGTCGCCGAGAGCGCCGCTCCGGCCCGCCCGCGGCGTCGTGCCGTGCGCAAGGCCACCGCGCCGACCGCGTCCGAGGAGGCGGCCGTCGTGGTCGTCCCGGCCGCGGAGACGCAGCCGGAGGCCACCGCCGCGCAGGAGCCCGCCCCCGTGGGGGAGGCCCCGGCCGCGGAGGAGGGCGTCGAGGAGGCGGCTCCGGCCAAGAAGACGGCGGCCCGCAAGACGGCCAAGAAGGCCACGGCGAAGAAGGCCGCCACCAAGAAGACCGCGGCCAAGAAGACGGCCGCGAAGAAGACGACGGCCAAGAAGGCGGCGAAGACCGCCAAGACGGCCGCGGCCAAGTCGACGGCGAAGAAGACCACGGTCTCGGCCGCCACCGACGAGAGCTGAGCACCGAGCTGTGCGGCCGGTCGACGTGATCGGCCGCACAGCTCTGGGGCCCGGCCCGGTTTGACCCCCTCGGCCACGGCCCCGTAACCTTGACCGTCGGCGTGTCCACGGATATAGGACGCGTCACATCCCCGTAAACCTCTTCCTCCGGAGCACCGGGTGTTCCGGAGAGGCTGCCCGCGTGTCGGACGGCTGGACTGCGGGGGTGCCGTTCCCGAGCGAGAGAGTGAGATCCGCGTGTACGCCATCGTGCGCAGCGGTGGTCGCCAGCACAAGGTTGCTGTCGGCGACATCGTTGAGGTTGACAAGATTTCCACCGCCAAGGTTGGCGACACGGTCGAGCTCTCGACCCTGCTCGTTGTCGACGGCGACGCTGTGACCAGTGACCCGTGGGTGCTGGCCGGCATCAAGGTCCAGGCCGAGGTCGTGGACCACCACAAGGGCCAGAAGATCGACATTCTGCGCTACAAGAACAAGACCGGCTACCGTCGTCGTCAGGGCCACCGCCAGCAGTACACGGCGATCAAGGTCACTGAGATCCCCACGGCTGCGAAGTAAGGGACTGAGAACAGATGGCACACAAGAAGGGCGCATCGTCCACCCGGAACGGTCGCGACTCGAACGCCCAGCGGCTCGGCGTGAAGCGCTTCGGCGGTCAGGTCGTGAGCGCGGGTGAGATCCTGGTCCGTCAGCGCGGCACCCACTTCCACCCCGGTGCGGGCGTCGGCCGTGGCGGCGACGACACGCTGTTCGCGCTGCAGGCCGGTGCGGTGGAGTTCGGCACCAGCCGTGGCCGCAAGGTCGTGAACATCGTTCCGGTCGCCTGAAACAGGGCGTAGACCGAACGTTTCGCGAGGCGGACCTCACTTCCCGGTCGGGAAGGCGGGTCCGCCTTTCGCGTGTTACGCAGAAGACAAAGCCGTACGAAACTTTCCAGTGCTGGAGGCACCCCACCATGACCACCTTCGTGGACCGCGTCGAACTGCATGTCGCCGCGGGTAACGGAGGCCACGGCTGTGCCTCCGTCCACCGTGAGAAGTTCAAGCCGCTCGGCGGACCCGACGGCGGCAACGGCGGGCGCGGCGGGGACGTGATCCTCACCGTCGACCAGTCGGTCACCACGCTGCTCGACTACCACCACTCCCCGCACCGCAAGGCCACCAACGGCAAGCCCGGCGAGGGCGGCAACCGGTCCGGGAAGGACGGGCAGGACCTGGTCCTTCCCGTGCCGGACGGCACCGTCGTCCTCGACAAGGCCGGCAACGTGCTCGCCGACCTGGTCGGGCACGGCACCTCGTACGTCGCCGCGCAGGGCGGCCGCGGCGGGCTCGGCAACGCGGCGCTGGCCTCCGCGCGGCGCAAGGCGCCCGGGTTCGCGCTGCTCGGTGAGCCGGGAGACCTGCAGGACATCGTCCTGGAGCTGAAGACGGTCGCCGACGTGGCGCTGGTCGGGTACCCGAGCGCCGGCAAGTCCTCGCTGATCTCCGTGCTGAGCGCCGCGAAGCCGAAGATCGCGGACTACCCCTTCACGACGCTCGTGCCGAACCTCGGTGTGGTGACCGCCGGTTCGACCGTGTACACCATCGCCGACGTCCCCGGGCTCATCCCGGGCGCCAGCCAGGGCAAGGGCCTGGGCCTGGAGTTCCTGCGGCACGTCGAGCGGTGCAGCGTGCTGGTGCACGTCCTGGACACCGCGACGCTGGAGTCCGACCGCGACCCCGTCTCCGACCTGGACATCATCGAGGCGGAGCTGCGGGAGTACGGCGGTCTCGACAACCGGCCGCGGATCGTCGTCCTGAACAAGATCGACGTACCGGATGGCAAGGACCTCGCCGAGATGGTGCGGCCGGACCTGGAGGCCCGCGGATACCAGGTCTTCGAGGTGTCGGCGGTGGCGCACATGGGGCTGAGGGAGCTGTCGTTCGCGCTGGCCGAGCTGGTGGGCAGGGCGCGGGCCGCGAAGCCGAAGGAAGAGGCGACGCGGATCGTGATCCGGCCGAAGGCCGTGGACGACGCCGGGTTCACCGTGACGCGCGAGGAGGTCGGCGGCGAGCCGCTGTTCCGGGTGCGCGGGGAGAAGCCCGAGCGCTGGGTGCGGCAGACCGACTTCAACAACGACGAGGCCGTGGGGTATCTCGCGGACCGGCTCAACCGCCTTGGTGTGGAAGAGGAGTTGATGAAGGCCGGGGCCCGGTCCGGTGACGGCGTCGCCATCGGGCCCGAGGAGAACGCCGTCGTCTTCGACTGGGAGCCGACCGTGACGGCCGGGGCGGAGATGCTCGGGCGGCGTGGTGAGGACCACCGCTTCGAGGCGCCGCGGCCCGCGGCGCAGCGGCGGCGCGACAAGCAGGCGGAACGGGACGAGGCGGCTCGGGAGTTCGACGACTTCGAGCCGTTCTGAGAGAGCCGGTTCCGAGAGGACCGGTTCTGGGAGGACCGGTTCCGAGAGGACCGGTTCTGAGAACGCCGGGGTGCTGAAAGGTGCCCCGGCGTTTCCGTGCCCGCCCCGGCCGTGCCCGCCCCGGCCGTGGCCGGATCGGTGAACGGCCGGAAAAATCGCGGCGTATCTCAGGGCAACCCCACGGCATCCCGGTGAGTCGTACTGAGCGGCGCAGATGAGGATCTTGGTCCTTGCCGCGCACTCCAACCGCCGTTCCGACTGCCGGAGTTGCCGTGCCCTCGCGTTCCCACCGCCGCACCCGCCTGTCCCGCCGCAGACGCCTTGGTCTCGCCACCGGCGTGGCGCTCGTCGCCGGTGCGCTGGTGGCCCCCGCCGTCAACGCCGCCACGGAGGCCACGGCCGCCACGCCGAGCGGCAAGCGGCTGCACGACGACTTCAACGGGGACGGATATCCCGATGTGGCGATCGGCGCCCCGTCCACCGCGGTGGGCGGGGCGCCCCTGCGCGGTGCGATCAGTGTGCTGTACGGCTCCTCCAGCGGTTTGTCGACCTCGCGCAAGCAGGTGCTGACCTGGCCCAACCGTACGAACGAGGGCTACTACGGCGCGCAGTTGGCGAGCGCGGACCTGGACGGGGACGGATACGCGGACCTGTTGTCGACCGCCGAGTCGGAGAAGCCGTACCTCGACCACGGATTCGCGCTCGTCGTCAACTGGGGCGGCCCGAAGGGCCTGTCGGCCACGCCGACGCAACTGACGTGGAGCACCGGTTACGACTGGGGCGGCCGGTTCACCGTCGGGGACGTAGACGGCGACAAGCGACCGGATGTCGTGATGGTGAGCGACGACAGGCCGGAGAGCGAAGCGCCCGGCCGGGTCTGGCACGGCCCGTTCACCCGCACCGGCAGTCCCGCGAAGAAGGACACCTTCGGCATCGGCCCCGTCGAGCAGTCGTCGCACCACTCGGTGACGGCCGGTGATGTGAACGGCGACGGCATCGCCGACCTCGCCGTGCGCACGTCCTCCCAGGAGGAGCCGGACTCGCGGGCGGTGTCCCTGCTGCTCGGTGGCCGCGACGGCCTCACCTACAAGGGCAGTCTCAAGGACGCCCAGGGCAGGATCATCGGCGGCGAGGACGCGAGGATCGGCGACCTGAACAAGGACGGGTACGGCGACATCGTCGTCGGCCACTCGAACGACAGCTACGACAGCGACGTCGAACTGCCCACGAAGGGCGGCGCGTTGGCCGTCGTCTACGGCGGTACCGGCGGCGTCTCCAGCACGCGCGAGCCGGTGTGGATCAACCAGGACACCGCCGGTGTACCGGGCGCCGGCGAGCACGGTGACGGACTGGGCTCGGGTCTGTCCATCGGTGACACCAACGGCGACGGCTACCTCGACGTGGCGACCGGCCTGCCCGGCGAGGACTTCGACGGCATCACCGACGCCGGCACCGTGCTCGTGCTGCGCGGCAGCGCGAACGGCCTGACCGCCACCGGGTACAAGTCGTTCAGCCAGAACACCAGCGGGGTGCCCGGCACCGCCGAAGCGCAGGACCGTTTCGGCCAGGAGACCGCCCTCGTCGACGGCAACGGTGACAGGAAGGACGGCCTGGTCGTCGGTGCCCCGGCCGAGAACTTCACCATGGGGTCCGCGTGGGTCTTCTCCGCCACCTCCAGCGGTGTCACCGCGGCCCATTCCTTCTCGTTCGGCCCGGCCACCATGGGCCTGACCGTGACCGGGGCACGTTTCGGATCCCCGACAGCCGACTGACGGCGCCCCCACGACCGCGTACGAACGCGACACAGGAGAGAGCGACATGAACAAGCACCGTGGCACCTTGCGCATGGGCCTCGCCGTCGTCATGGCCGCCACCGGCGCCGTTGCGCTCCCGGCGGCGCACGCCGTGGCCGAGACTCCCTCGGTCAGCGCCGAACGCGAGGACGACTTCAACGGCGACGGCTACTCCGACCTGGCCGTCGCCGCGCCCGAGGCGACCGTCGACGGCAAGGTGCGGGCCGGTTACGTCGCCGTGGTGTACGGGTCGGCGAGCGGGCTCGACGTCGCCTCCAAGCAGGTCGTCAGTCAGAACACCGCCGGCGTCACCGACTCCGCCGAGACCGACGACCGGTTCGGCAGCGCGGTGAGCAGTGCCGACCTCGACCAGGACGGGTACGCGGACCTGGTCGTCGGCGTCACCGGCGAGGACTCGGTCGAAGGGGGCGCCGAGACCGGCCTCGTGCAGGTGCTGTGGGGCGGGGCGAACGGGCTGTCGGGCGGGGCGCCGCTCGCGTACGGGCACGACACCTACGACCGGCTCAGCGCCCGGGGGCAGCTGACCGTCGGCGACGTGAACGGTGAC
The DNA here is from genome assembly GCF_040612485.1 of Streptomyces sp. NPDC006385. Classification (NCBI taxonomy): domain Bacteria; kingdom Bacillati; phylum Actinomycetota; class Actinomycetes; order Kitasatosporales; family Streptomycetaceae; genus Streptomyces; species Streptomyces sp. NPDC006385. The sequence continues at coordinate 21,727 of NZ_JBEXQG010000092.1, read as the reverse complement.
GGGGCGTCGGACCTGGTCGTGGTGGAGAGCTACGCCGAGCTGCGCGTCGTCAAGGGGCCGTTCGGCCGCGACGGTTCCGCCGAGGGCGGCGAGCAGGTCGTCTTCGACGACTCCGACCCCCGCTTCCGGGATCTGGGCACCGGCGACGTGAACGGTGACGGTGTGGACGACGTCGTCGCCACCATGAACGACGGCGACGAGTACGACGCCCGCCGGATCACGTACTGGCGGGGCACGCCGGACGGGCTCGCCGAGAAGGTCGTGCTCAGGGACAGCCAGGGTCGGCGGCTCCAGGGCGGCGAGTCCCTCGACCTGGGCGACGTGAACGGCGACGGGTACGCGGACATCGTCGTGGGCCGCCCCGTGGACGGCTACGACAGCGACGCGGACACCCCGATCCCCGAGGGCGGCCGGGTCGCCTTCGTCCCGGGTACCGGGAACGGCCCCGACGGCACCAAGGCGATGTACGTCAACCAGGACAGCGCCGGGGTGCCGGGCGCCGCCGAGCGCATGGACGGCTTCGGCTCGGACGTGTCGGTCGCCGACGTCGACGGCGACGGGTACGCCGATGTCTCGACGGGCGTCCCCGGCGAGGACTTCGACGGGCTGAGCGGGGCCGGCGGCGTCGTCGTGCTGCGCGGCGGCGCGGGCGGGCTGACCGGCACCAGGGCGCAGGGGGTCAACCAGGACACCGCGGGCGTGCCGGGCACGGCGGAGACCGGCGATGTCTTCGGCGCCACCACCCACCTCGTCGACGGCAACGGCGACGGCCGCGCCGAACTCGTCGTCGGCGCACCGGGCGAAAACGCGAACGCCGGGTCGGTGTGGGTGTTCCGGTCCACCTCGGCCGGGATCACCCCGACCGGCTCGGTCACCTTCGGCGCCGGAACGCTCGGCACGGTCGCGGCCGACGCGAAGCTGGGCTCCGGGTTCAACTACTGATCCACCGACAGACCCGTTGCGGCAAGGGCACGTTCCCGTGCCACAGCGGGTTTTCTGATGTCTCCCTGTTTGTCATGCACGCGAAGTATGCCGTTCAACGGGCGGTCCGCCCGCAAGCGTGAGCATCCGAAGTGTCCAAGAGGCCAGCGAGGCAAGGGAGTTCGCCGATGACCGGAGCGTTCGGGTCCGTGTCCCCCGACCGACGCCGCTTTCTGACCGCCGGAGCCGCGGTGCTCGGCGCCGCGGCTTCCGCCCAGTTGTGGCTGCCCACGGCCGCACGAGCCGCCGAAACGCCACTGCCCGACGGTGTGTTCAGCCTCGGCGTCGCCTCGGGCGACCCGCTGCCCGACGGCATCGTGCTGTGGACGAGGCTTGCCCCGGACCCGCTGAACGGCGGCGGCATGCCCGATGCCGCCGTCTCGGTCGAGTGGGAGATCGCCGAGGACGAACGGTTCAGAAAGCCGGTGCGCCGGGGCGTCGCCCAGGCCCGCCCCGAACTGGGGCACAGCGTCCACGTGGACGTACGGCGGCTGCGCCCGGGCCGTACGTACTGGTACCGCTTCCGCGCCGGCGGCCAGATCTCGCCCCTCGGCCGCACCCGTACCGCGCCCCACCCGCACAGCTCCGGCGGGCGGCTGCGCATGGCGCTGGCCTCCTGCCAGAACTGGCAGCACGGCTACTTCACGCCGTACGCCGACATGCTGGCCCAGGACCCCGACGTCGTCCTGTTCGTCGGCGACTACATCTACGAGTCCACGCCCTCGGCGACGGCGCTGCGCCGGCACGAGGGCAAGGGCGAGCCGTTCACGCTGGTCCAGTACCGCAACCGGTACGCCCAGTACCGCACCGACCCGGATCTCGCTGCGATGCACGCGGGCGCGCCCTGGGTGGTCACCTTCGACGACCACGAGGTCGACAACGACTTCGCCGGCGAGATACCGCAGGACCCCGACAAGCAGCCGCACGACGCGTTCGTGGCCCGCCTGACCGCGGCCTACCAGGCGTTCTACGAGCACATGCCGGTCCGGGCGAGCGCCATCCCGAACGGCCCGCACATCCAGATGTACCGGCGCCTGGAGTTCGGCCGCCTGGCCCGGCTCAGCGTCCTGGACACCCGGCAGTACCGCAGCGACCAGGCCACCAGCCAGGAAGGCGCCCAGGACCCCTCGCTCACGATGCTCGGCGCGGAGCAGAAGCGGTGGCTGCTCGACGGGCTGAGGCGCTCGCCGGCCCGCTGGAACATGATCGGCTCGCAGATCATGATGGGCGAGACCGACCTCAAGGTCGGCGAGGGCAAGCTCTGGTACTACGACGCCTGGGACGGCTACCAGGCCGAACGCAACGCCCTCATGGAGGAGTTCAAGCACGTCCGCAACCCGGTCGTGTTCACCGGCGACCGTCACCTGACGATGATCAACGACCTCAAGGAGGACTACGCCGACCCGGACTCCGCGGTCGTGGGCGCCGAGTTCGTGGGGACGTCCATCTCCAGCAACGGCGACCAGGACCAGGACGCCTTCCACCGGGAGTGGGACCCGCGCGTTCCGGACAACCCGCACTGGAAGCTGCTCGACGCCCACCGCGGCTACCACCTCTTCGACATCCGGCGCGACGGCATCGACGCTCAGGTGAGGATCGTGGACACGGTCAGGCAGCCCACGGCGACGCCGAGCACGCTGGCGCGGCTGCGGGTCGAGGCGGGCCGGCCGGGCGTGGAGGTCGTGTAACTCCGGTCACGTCCGTCGAGGGGCCCGGGACTCAACCACGTCCCGGGCCCCTCTCGCGTGCTCTCGGCTTTCGGACGCCGTGAATCGCTCGCTCGCCCTCGCCGAGACCGAAATGCTGCGGAATCTTAATAAGGAATTCCGCGCCAATGAACTGCCCGCGGAGCTCTATTCACGGCTCGTCCGGAACGGCACGGTGGCGTATATGAAGAACACGTGCCCCCATGGTCCCGGCGGCGTGAAGATCCGTACTCCGTGATGGGGCGTCGACGCCCGCGCCGGGATCGGCATGGAGGCGGCATGGAGGCGGCATGGAGATGACGGAGCGTACGTGCGCCGCAAGGGACCGATTCTGGGTGATATGCGTCTTTTGTTGACCGGGTAGAAGCACGGCTCGCCCGCCAAGTCGCGTACGGTTCACCAGACGTCGTCGAAGGAACTCGTGCGCGGTCACGGCTTCTCCGAACCTGTGCCGTTACTCACAGCAATTCCGCCCTGGCCTCCGGAGGGCCTCTCGGCAATGACCATGCGTACAAGGTGAATGACAGGTTGCGCGCACATATGCGGCCGGGGTCGCTCACCTTGCACTGCGGTAACCACAAGTGGGACCATTTCCAAGTTCCCAGTCGCCACAAGGTAGGTCACCTGTGTCCCAGCACATAGCCAAGCCCCGTACCACCGCAGTGATCCTGGCCGGCGGTACCGGTCAGCGCGTGGGTCTGTCGATCCCCAAGCAGTTGCTGAAGATCGCCGGCAAGGCAGTCATCGAGCACACCCTGACCACCTTCGAGAAGGCCGACTCGATCGACGACATCATCGTGCTGATGGCCCCCGGCTATGTGCCGGACGTCGAGAAGATCGTCGCCAAGGCCGGGTTCACGAAGGTCAAGAAGATCATCGAGGGCGGCTCGACCCGGAACGAGACCACCGAGCGCGCCATCGAGGCGCTCGGCGAGGGCCTGGCCGAGGGCGAGGACCTGAACGTCCTGTTCCACGACGCCGTACGCCCCCTGCTGTCGCAGCGCGTCATCGACGACTGCGTCGTGGCGCTGGAGCGCTACCAGGCCGTCGACGTCGCCATCCCGTCCGCGGACACCATCATCGTCACGCGCACCCACGGCGAGGACGGCGAGTTCATCACCGAGATCCCGGACCGCTCCCGCCTGCGCCGCGGCCAGACCCCGCAGGCCTTCAAGCTGTCCACGATCAAGCGGGCCTACGAGGTCGCCGCCGGCGACCCCAACTTCCAGGCCACGGACGACTGCTCGGTGGTGCTCAAGTACCTGCCGGACGTGCCGATCCACGTCGTCGCGGGTGACGAGTACAACATGAAGGTCACGCAGCCCGTCGACGTCTTCATCGCCGACAAGCTGTTCCAGCTCGCCTCCACCGCCGCTCCCGAGCAGGTGAGCGAGGAGGCGTACCGCCAGCTGCTGACCGGCAGGACGATCGTCGTCTTCGGCGGCAGTTACGGCATCGGCAAGGACATCGCCGAACTCGCCGAGTCCTACGGCGCCAAGGTGTACGCGCTGGGCCGCTCCACCACCGGCACGCACGTCGAGAACCCGGAGGAGGTCGACGACGCGCTGTCCAAGGCGTACGCCGAGACCGGCCGCATCGACTACGTGGTCAACACCGCGGGCGTGCTGCGCATAGGCAAGCTCGCCGAGACCGACAACGCCACCATCGAGGAGGCGCTGAAGGTCAACTACCTCGCCCCGGTGCAGATCGCGCGCTCCTCGTACAAGTACCTGTCCGAGACCAAGGGCCAGTTGCTGCTGTACACCTCCAGCAGCTACACCCGCGGTCGCGCCGAGTACAGCCTGTACTCCTCGACCAAGGCCGCCATGGTGAACCTCACCCAGGCCCTGTCCGACGAGTGGGCCGGCGACGGCATCCGCGTCAACTGCATCAACCCGGAGCGCACCGCCACCCCGATGCGCACCAAGGCTTTCGGCCAGGAGCCCGCGGGCAGCCTGCTCTCCTCCGAGGCCGTCGCCCGCACGTCCCTCGACGTGCTGCTGTCCGAGCTCACCGGTCATGTCATCGACGTCCGCCAGCAGGACCCGACGGCGGCCGCCGGAAAGGCGTCCGGCTTCGAGCAGGCGCTGGCCAGTGTCCTGGACCGCCAGGACGGCGTGGCATAATCAACAGTCAATAGCCTTATGGCATTCAGGCCTCTGCGATTCTTCGTTCACGAAGAATTCACAGGGGCCTGAGTCCTTCCCCCTTCAGACCGGCCCCTCCCCTGAGCAGGTTCTTCGTGATATCCACCGCTATTCGCGTCGCCCGGGTGGGCAGCGCGGCCGAGCTGGCCGCGGCGGCCTTCATGATGCTGGGCTTCCCGGCACTCATGCTGGCCGCGCTCGTCCCGAGCGTTCCCGCCTTCGCGGCCGCGGCCGCCGTGACGTACCTGGCGGACCACTATCTGCACCGCAAGGGCAGCTATCTGGTCAACCGCCTGAGCAAGGTCCGGGCCGGTCTGTCGATCCGCTTCCTGATCCGGCAGCTCCTGCTGATCCTGCTGCTGGCCCGGCTCGGCCTCGCGGACAACCTGATCTACTACGGGGCCATCGCCTGCTTCATCGCCTTCTACGGCCTCCAGGCCCCGCACGGCGCGCTGGTCACCCTGATCCGCAAGCGCCGCCGTATGCCGGTCGCCACCCGCAACGTCGACCTCGCCTCCCGGATCCGCATCCCGGACGCCCCGCCGCGCGGTCTGCTGCACCGCTCCGCGGAGAAGATGCTGCACCTCGACCTGGCGGCCGTCGCCGGCATCCTGGTCGCGGCGTCCGTGGAGTCGGCCGTCGTCGGCTTCGTCGGCATCGGCATCACGGTGGGCCTGGGCTGCCTGTACGTGGTCGCGCTCGTCCCGTACGTCCGCGGCCGGAAGATCCCGCCGAACGCGGAGAAGGTCCTGGCCGCCGTCGACGACTGGCTGGCCGAGTACCGGCCCGAGACGGTGCTGTACTTCTCCGGCTCCAAGGACTCCGCGTACCAGGTCAACATGTGGCTGGAGACCATGGAGCAGCTCGACTCCAAGCCGCTGATCATCCTGCGCGAGCGCGTCATCCTGAACAACCTGGCGCCCACCACGGTCCCCGTCATCTGCGTGCCCGGAGGGGTGCACCTGATGAACCTGGACCTGTCCCACGTACGCGTCGCCCTGTACGCGGCCAACGTCGGCAAGAACATCCACCTGCTGCGCGTGCCCACCATGAAGCACGTCTTCATCGGCCACGGCGACAGCGACAAGCTGGCCAGCGTCAACCCGTTCAGCAAGGTCTACGACGAGGTGTGGACCGCCGGGCGCGCGGGCCGCGACCGCTACGCCATAGCCGACGTCGGCGTCCGCGACGACGACATCGTCGAGGTCGGCCGCCCGCAGCTCGCGCCGATCCAGACCTGGCAGGGTGTGCCGGACGGACCCCGCGGCGGAGCCGCTGACGGACGCTGCCCGACCGTGCTCTACGCCCCCACCTGGGAGGGCTGGGACGGCAACCCCGGCAACACCTCGATCGTCCTCGCCGGCGAGAACATCGTGAAGAAGCTGGTGCGGGCCGATCCGCCGGTCCGCGTCCTGTACAAGCCGCACCCCTTCACCGGCACCGTCAGCGCCGAGGCCAAGGCCGCCAACCAGCGGATCATCGCGCTGGTCCAGCAGGCCGGCGCGGAGCGCGCCACCGACCCGCGCTTCGAGGCCGACACCGCCGCGCAGGCCGCCGCCAAGGCGGAACTCACCCGCATCGAGGCCCGCCTCGCCGAGCTGTCCGGCAAGGGCACCGCCAAGGGCGACGAGGCCGAGGCCACCCGTGACGGGCTGGTGGACGTCGCCAGGCACGAGGAGATCGCGCGGCTGCGCGCCGAGTGGAACAGCGCGTACTGGCGTTCCTTCGGCAGCCACGAGCACCGCGTCATCACGGGCGCCGAGCCGCGCCTGTACGACTGCTTCAACGTCTCCGACGCGATGGTCTCCGACATCTCCAGCGTGGTCTCCGACTTCATCGCCAGCGGCAAGCCGTACGCCGTCACGGACTCCGCCGAGGTGGGCGTGGAGGAGTTCAAGCGGCAGAACACGGCCGTGCGCGCCGCGACGATCCTGTCCAACAGCGCGGCCGAACTGGACGCGCTCCTGGACGCCGTACGCGACCCGGCGGCGGACCCGCTGGCCGAGGACCGCAAGGACCTCAAGCGGTACCTGCTCGGCCCGGACGAGCCCACCTCCATCGACCAGTTCAACACCGCGGTGGCGAACCTCGCGATCAAGGCCGAGACGCGCAACGTCGGCCAGGAGTCACGGGCGGCGGCCGGAGCCGCCGAGGCCGTGCCCGCGACCGTGCCCGGGCAGCGGGTGGCCGCGACAGGCGACGATGTGACGGCCTGACCTGCGAAGCCGACGAAGCGGCCCCCGAGGAACGATCCTCGGGGGCCGCTTCGTTTTCTGGTGGGCCTCTTACGTTTCCCGAATAGCGTGAGCCCATGTCAGCTCGTCATGTGTTCTGAGTCACTAAACCCGGGTGGTGAGGCAACCGCTTGCGGTGCCCAGCCGTCTACCAGGTAGCGAATGAGGCGATACGGGGGGAATATCCCATTGACTAGGGGGAAAAGTGACCGTCACGCAGCCTGATGTGACTGTGATCATCGGTGCGTACGAAGCGATGCCGTACCTGATCGAGTGCCTGGCGTCCGTCGAGGCGCAGACCATCGATCCGGAGCGCATCGAGGTCATCGCCGTCGACGACGGTTCCACGGACGGCACGGGACAGTGCCTGGAGGACTTCGCGGAGCGCGCGCCGATGCCGGTGACCGTCATCCGGCAGGAGAACTCCGGCGGCCCCAGCGGCCCGCGCAACGTCGGCCTGGGCAAGGCGGCCGGGCGTTACGTCTTCTTCCTGGACGCCGACGACCGGCTCGGCCCCGAGGCCCTGGAGCGCATGGTCGCGATGGCCGACAAGAACGGCACCGACGTCGTGCTCGGCCGGGTCGAGGGCGTCAACCGCACCGCGCCCAAGTCGATGTGGGGCAAGACGCTCGACCGTACCGACGTCTTCTCCTCGAACATCAAGTTCACGCTGAGCGCCCAGAAGCTGTTCCGCCGCGAGCTGCTGACCCGGCACCACATGCGCTTCGACGAGTCCCTGTGGACCGGCGAGGACGCGCTGTTCACCATGGAGGCCTATCTGCGGGCCGACGGCGTCTCCGTGGTCGCCGACTACACCTGCTACTACCTGGTGGGCCGCGACGACGGCAAGCACGTGACCAAGAGCGGCGGCTACACCCTGCGCTTCGACTCCGCGCGCGCCCTGATGAACCTGATAGCCGAGCACATACCCGCCGGCGACCGGCGCGACCAGCTCATGGTGCGGCCCTTCCTCATCACCCTGCTGCCGCAGTTCGGGCCCAAGTACGCCAAGGACAGCGAGAAGGTCAGGCGACACAAGCTCGAACTGGCGAAGCCCCTCATGGACGCCTACTGGACCCCGGGCATCGCCCGCCGCCTCAAGGTGGACGAGCGCCTGCGGCTGCACCTGGTCGCCGAGCAGCGCCCGGAACTCCTGCTGCCCGTCGTGGAGTTCATCAAGTCCAAGAAGCAGGCGGCGGCCCTCCTGGAGAAGAAGGGCCGCCGTGTCTACCTCGCCTACCCGCACTTCAGGGACGCGGCGGCGGGAATACCCGACTCCGTGTACCTCGCCGAACCGCGCGAGGCCCGCGCCTTCCCCGGGTACCGGGAGGCCGGCACCAACTCGTTCCTGCGGCGGGCGGTGCGCAAGGCGCGACGGATGCTGCGCTCGGGCGGGGCTACGCCGGGTGGGCGGGCTGCTGCGGCGTGACGGACCGGCGCTGGTCCGGGATCGACGCCGGGAGCTCGGCCGGGAGCTCGGCGGCCAGCCGCTCCGCCATCCGCGTCCGGTGCTCCCGCGCCGCCGAACACAGCGCCTGAACGGCCTCGTTGAAGCACGCCTGTGACGTCGGCTCGTCCGGGCCCAGCAGGTGTCGCTTCAGCTCCGCCCGCGCTTGGACCAGTTCGTCCTTCTCGGGATGCCGCACCGCGTCCAGCAGCTCCGGCACCCCGGCCGCGTCCGGCGTCAGCACGGTCGCCGCGCGCACGGTCGGGAAGGTCTTGCGGAACACGTCCTCCGCGAGGCCGCTGGTGTTCGCCACCGCGTACGGCTTTCCGCTGGCCAGGAAGTCGCTGATCACGCTCGACACATCGCTGATGAGCAGATCGGCGACGTTGAAGCAGGCGTACAGGGTGGGCCGGGCGGCCGTGACGACCTGGTGCTCCCACTGCGGCAACGACGCCCAGTACGCCTCTTCCCATGCCTCCGTCGCCCGCGCCACCGCCTCGGCCCGCCCCGGCTCCGGCGCCCCCTGCAGCAGCATCCGCTCCACCTGATCGGCGCCCGACCGGACGTCCGTCGTGGTGAGGCGGTCCAACTCCTGCGTCAGCAGGGCGAGTTCGCCGGTGTCACGCGGCCGCTCGCCCGTCCGCTCCCGGTTCGCCGCCCGGATCAGCTCGCGGATGCGCAGATCTGCCGCGCCCGCCCGCGGATCCACCGACCCCGTCAGCGGATGCGGCTTGTACAGCAGCCGTACGCCCGGGTCCGCGAGCAGCGCCCGTACGAGGTTCTCGCCGGCCTCGATCACCGACGTGTTGCCCGGGTTGCCGTCCCAGCCCTCCCAGGTCGGCGCGTAGAGCACGGTCACGCACGCGCCGCTCGGCGGACCCGCGTACGGCCGTACGGCATCCAGCTGCGGGCGGCCGATCTCCACCACGTCCTTGTCCTCGACGCCGACCTCGGCATACGCATACCGCTCACGCGCCGCCGGACCGGCCACCCACACCTCGTCGTAGGCCTTCGCGTACGGGTTGCAGGACGACAGCTTGTCGCTCTCCCCGTGGTTGACGAACGTGTGCTTGAGCGTGGGGATGCGCAGGACCTGGGAGGTCTTGCCGGAGTTCGAGGGGTGGATGAGGACCTGGAGCGTGGACTGCTCCAGGCGCATCAGGGTGGACACCTTCGGCAGGCACAGGATCGGGACGTCGGTCGGGGCGATCTTCGGCACCATGAACCGTTCGCGCAGCACGATCAGCGGACGGCCGTCCAGCTTCGCGAGCGGCTCCAGCCACATGTTCGCCTGGTACGCCGAGGAGGCGCCGCCGGAGAAGTACAGGCCGACCGTCGGCCGGTACTCCGCCAGCCAGGCGTCGAGCCAGTCCAGCGCCTCCTGCTCGCCGGCCGGGCGCCGGCTCGGCAGCAGTCGTACGAGAAGGTCGTACAGGCCCAGCAGGGCGAGTCCGAGGGAGAGCGCGATGCCGAGGGCCGCGCAGCGCGGGTCGTCGAGGGCCGCCGTGGTCAGCAGGCCGGCCGTGGCCGGGAGGCCGAAGACCAGCAGGCGGTCGCCGGGGCGGCGCAGCAGTTGGGGCGGGGCGGGGGAGAGGCGCAGCGCGGAGGCGTCGATGTTGCGGGTGACCACCGGCAGGGTGCGGGTGCGGCGGACCAGGACGGAGAGCGCCTGGATCGCGCAGTGCAGCGCGTAGAAGGCGAGGAGGCCCGCGACCAGCGGGGCGTACACCGTCTCCCGCTGCTGCTCGCCCAGCCGCAGCAGACCCACCACCAGCAGCAGGTCCCGCAGCACGTGCCGCGCGGTGATGTCCGCGTGCGACTTGGCGAACACCGACAGCATGCCGCGCTGCCAGCGGTACAGCGCGCCCTCCATGGCCAGTGACGTGACCGTCGCCGCGAGCAGCAGCGGGACGTGCGGACGCAGCGCCGCCACGGCCTGGGCGCCGAAGGCCGCGACCAGGAGGGCCGTGACGAGCGCTCTCGCCGGGATACGGGACAGAGGTGTGGGCAACGGGGTCACTCCAAGGTCGGCGCGGATGTCGTGCGTCCGGGTTAACGCGCGCCTGCCTGCAGACGACACGCGCGTGTCCTGGAGCCTTGGAGTCACCGGGGGCTCTGGGAAGCGCGCGGGCCGGTTCGCAGGCGCTTCGCGTCGCGGCCGGGCCCGGTCCCCCGGGCAACCGGCACGGCTTTTTCACCGTGTGCGACACGTGAGCAAACCGTCACCGCCCGGCTGTCCGGGGGCTGGAATCCCCGCGCGCGGCACGATCCGCTTCGCGTAGATTGCCGAGCAGGGAACCGGACGCACGCGAGGGGAAACAGCACAGGTGGCAGGGGTAAGGCAGGGTGTCCGCGAGGCCCGCAGAATCGTCGTCAAGGTGGGCTCCTCGTCGCTGACCACCGCGTCGGGCGGCCTGGACGCCGACCGTGTCGACGCGCTCGTCGACGTCCTCGCCAAGAGCCGCAGCGGCGGGGAGAAGGAGATCGTCCTCGTCTCCTCGGGTGCCATCGCCGCCGGGCTCGCCCCGCTGGGCCTGCGCCGGCGCCCCAAGGACCTGGCCCGCCAGCAGGCCGCCGCCAGCGTCGGCCAGGGACTCCTCGTCGCCCGCTACACCGCCTCCTTCGCGCGCTACGGCGTCCGGGTCGGCCAGGTGCTGCTCACCAGCGACGACATGAGCCGCCGCGCCCACCACCGCAACGCCTCCCGCACCCTCGACAAACTGCTGGCGATGGGCGCCTTCCCGATCGTCAACGAGAACGACACCGTCGCCACCGACGAGATCCGCTTCGGCGACAACGACCGCCTCGCCGCCCTGGTGGCCCATCTGGTGCGGGCGGATCTGCTGGTGCTGCTGTCCGACGTGGACGGCGTGTACGACGGCGACCCCAGCAAGCCGGGGACCTCGCGGATAGCGGAGGTACGGGGCCCCGAGGACCTCGCGCACGTCGAGATCGGCAGCGCGGGCAAGGCCGGGGTCGGCACCGGTGGCATGGTCACCAAGGTCGAGGCCGCCCGGATCGCGGCCGCGGCCGGCATCCCCGTGGTCCTGACCAGCGCCATCCACGCGGCCGAGGGGCTCGCCGGCGGGGACACCGGAACCTACTTCCACGCCACCGGCAAGCGTTCCGCCGACCGGCTGCTGTGGCTGCAGCACGCGTCCACCCCGCAGGGCTCGCTGACGCTGGACGACGGCGCGGTACGGGCGGTCGTCGAACGCCGCAAGTCGCTGCTGCCGGCCGGGATCGCCGCCGTGGAGGGCGAGTTCAGCGCGGGCGACCCGGTCGAGCTCCGCGACGGAGCGGGGCGCGCGGTCGCACGCGGCCTCGTCAACTTCGACGCCAAGGAGATCCCGCAACTGCTGGGACGGTCGACGCGGGAACTGGCGCGGGAGCTGGGGGCGGAGTACGAGCGGGAGGTCGTCCACCGGGACGACTTGGTGGTCCTGGAACCCTGAGGGCCATGTCCTGCTGGGGGCCGACCCCCGGACCCCCGGCCGAAAACGGGGGGAACGCCCTGTCAAACAAGTCGCCCTGAGGTGGACGTTCCGCGCTGCTTCGTCCCGGGGGCCGACCCCCGGACCCCCAGCCGAAAACGGGGGGAACGCCCTGTCAAACAAGTCGCCCTGAGGTGGACGTTCCGCAAAATCGGCCCGCGAGCCCTTGCAAGCCTGCTCAACTTTGTCTCAGGGACACATTCCGCACGACCACCGAGTCGGTCACTGCGTTAAGGAGGCCGTCGTGAGACGAGTGCGCCCTGGGACGGCGTCCCGCAGTGCCGGTGGGACCTCGTCCCGTGCGGCCGGTGAGGAGCGCGCCTTGACGAGCGTCGCGGCCGGCGACCGGTACGAGGAGCCCAAGGACCTGCCCCGTCTGTGGCACGTCACCCTCAGCGTCTCCGGCAAGGAGGCCCCGCTGAAGGAGGTGCGGCGTGCGCTCGAGCAGCTCGCCCACGATCACCCCTTTCTGCTGACCAGCAGATACGCCAACGATCACGCCGAGATCCGCTACTGGGAAGAGGCCCGCGACCTGCACGACGCGGCCGCGGTGGCCCTGCGCCTGTGGGGCGAGCACCGGCAGAGCGCCGGACTGCCGCCCTGGGAGATCGTCGGCCTGGAGGTCATCGACCGCGAGACCTACCACCAGCGCATCGCGGAAGGCTACGGCCCGCTGCCGGCGACCCCGGTGGGCGTCCACCCCTTTTGAGCATCTTGGGTGGCGTGTGGGCTTGTCTCGGGGTTTGGGATGAGCGAAGGGGGAGCCTGGCAGGCGCACTACCCTTCTTTTCATGACCTCGCTTTCGCCGTACGACGCCATGTCCCCGGTCACCCAGGCCGCCTACCGCGCCAAAGCCGCCGCCGCCGACCTCGCCCCGCTGCCGCGGGCCGAGAAGGACGACGCGCTGCTCGCCATCGCGGACGCCCTGGAGGTCCGTACGAGTGAAATCGTCGAGGCCAACGCCAAGGACATCGCCAAGGCCCGCGAGGCCGGCACCAGCGAGGCGATCATCGACCGGCTGACCCTGACCCCGGAGCGGGTGCGGGCCATCGCCTCCGACGTGCGCGACGTCGTCGCGCTGCCCGACCCGGTCGGCGAGGTCGTCCGCGGCTCCACCCTCCCGAACGGCATCGACCTGCGCCAGGTCCGCGTCCCGCTGGGCGTCGTCGGGATCATCTACGAGGCCCGCCCGAACGTCACCGTCGACGCCGCCGCCCTCTGCCTGAAGTCCGGCAACGCCGTGCTGCTGCGCGGCTCGGCCTCGGCGTACGAGTCGAACACCGCCCTCGTCCGGGTGATCCGCGACGCCGTCGGCGGCGCCGGGCTGCCCGCCGACGCCGTGCAGCTGGTGCCCGGGGAGAGCCGCGAGAGCGTGCGCGAGCTGATGCGGGCCCGTGGTTTGGTCGACGTGCTGATCCCGCGCGGCGGCGCCTCGCTGATCCAGACCGTCGTCTCGGAGTCGATCGTCCCGGTCATCGAGACCGGCACCGGCAACTGTCACGTCTACGTCGACGCCCACGCCGACCTCGACATGGCGATCGAGATCCTGATCAACTCCAAGGCCCATCGCGTCAGCGTCTGCAACGCCGCCGAGACGCTGCTGGTCCACCAGGACATCGCCCCCGAGTTCCTGCCGCGCGCGCTGGACGCCCTCGCGGAGGCCGGGGTGACCGTGCACGCCGACGAGCGGGTGCTGGCGTATGCCAAGGACTCCAAGGCGACCGTCGTCGAGGCCACGGCGGAGGACTGGGAGACCGAGTACCTGTCGTACGACATCGCCGCCGCGGTCGTGGACTCCCTGGACAAGGCCGTGGAGCACATCCGGCTGTGGACCTCCGGTCACACCGAGGCCATCGTGACGACCTCGCAGCAGGCCGCCCGCCGCTTCACCCAGCTGGTCGACTCGACGACGGTCGCGGTGAACGCCTCCACCCGCTTCACCGACGGCGGCCAGTTCGGCTTCGGCGCGGAGATCGGCATCTCCACGCAGAAGCTGCACGCCCGCGGGCCGATGGGCCTGCCGGAGCTGACGAGCACGAAGTACATCGTCACGGGGGACGGGCACGTCCGGCGCTGAGCCTGAGCCTGAGTGCGGGTTCCCTTGCCGAGGGGCGCGCTCTCGCTGTGCGGGGGCGCGTCGCAGGGCCGGGGGCGCAGGGCGCGCGGCCAGGGCATATGCGTCCGACACGCGCCCCCGTCTGCGTCCGTGCCGCAGCCGAGGTCTCACAAGGCGGATGAATTTCCCTACCGTCTGCCCAAATTGACCCCCCAGGACTACTCTGGAGTCGTGCCGGAGGACGTGGGGGGCACGCCGTTCCCTGACGGCTGGGAGCCCGACGACGACCACGACCGCGGGGTGTCGGACGAAGAGTTCGCCTCCGTGGTCTTCGACGAGGCATTCGTACGGGCGGCCGTGGTGCACGAGCCGACCGCCGTCGAGCGCCTCCTGGCCGCCGCCCAGGCGAGAGCGGAGGCCTCCGAGGCGGAAGCGCGCCGGGCGCACGGCCGGGGCGAGCGGTACGACGACGGGTACGGCCCCGACGGCCGCACCGCTTTCGGCCATGATCCGGAACTCGACGACCTGGACGACCCGGACATCCTCGAGGACCGCTACGGCGCTCCCGGGACGTACGGCAAGCCGGTCCGCTGGCACCGTCCCGTCGCCTGGGTGCTCGCCCTGGTGATGGGGATCGGCATGGTCGCGCTGGCCTTCACGGCGGTCTATCGCGGCGCCTCCTCCAACAGCCGGGACCAGATCACTCCGCCCACGTCCACCGGGCTCGAACAGGGTGGCGGAGTGACTCCCTCGGCCTCCGCCGACTACTCCCAGCCGGCCGTCCCCGCGATCCCGCGCACGCCCTGAACAGAGCCGGACCGAGGGCCTGAACAGCGCTGAGAGCCGCCCTGCCGACTTGGTGAGAACCTGTCAGAACTTGTCGTGTACCAGGGCGTTTACCCGAGCTCCCGGCGACCTACTCTGAAGATATGGGAGGGCCTGGAGACCCACCTGAGGGGACACCCGAGGGCGGCCCCGGAGGTGGCGAGGACGAATACCGATCCGTCGTCTTCGACGAGTCGTTCGTCCGCGCTGCCCGCCTCCAGGAGTTCTCCGCGCAGGAGCGCCTGGCCGACCACGCGCCCGCCGTCCGCCGCCGCCCACCCATGCGCCGGGGGCTGTCCCGGCAGGCGCTGATCCTGGTCCTGTTGATCGCCGTGGCCTTCGGTACGGCGATCTACATGGGTGTACGGCATCCCTATCAGAACCCGGCGAGCTCCGGGCCGCCCGCCGAGCCCCTGCGGATGACCGTCATCCCGCTCTCCCCCCAGGGCAAGGTGCCCGGAGCGAGCGACACCGACCAACTGTTCGCGCACAGTCCCGCCGCGCAGTTCCGGATCGGCGCGAAGGGCATCCCGCTGCCGGCCGCGCGGCGCACCGCGCACTTCTCCGACAGCCAGGTGACGACCGCGCTCAGCATCGCGAAGGACTACATCGTGCGGTCCTCGCTGGATCCCGAGGTGCTCACCGGAGAGCAGGTCCGCCCGGTGCGGGTGCTGCTCGACCCCGACCAACTCGACCAGTTCGATCAGAGCTTCAGCCATCCGGCCGCGGACGGCCGGCATGCGCCGACCGGGTGGCTCGTTCGCTTCGACCCCGCCCAGGCCGAGCTCGCCGACCGCAAGATCCGCGTCCAGGGGACGCTCTCCGCCGCCGAGACCGACTCCGCCACGCTCGAGGTCACGGCGGACCACACGCTCGTCTACGCCCTGCGGCCCGCCGACGCGGAGAAGGCCGGCGAGGCGTCGCTGTTCACCGTCCGGCGTGAACTGCACTTCCGCTTCGACCGTGACGACCTGCGGCTGCACCAGGCGCAGCTGGTCGTGTCCTACGTCCAGGCCGGACCGCTGTCCTGCGCGGACGACCCCACCAACCGGCTGCGTCCGCTGCTCGCCGGGCAGACCGCCAAGGCGGGCGGTCCGGCGGGGACGGATCCCTACGCCACGGGCGGGGCGACGGCTCTGTGCGGGTCGCTGGCGGCGGGGGCCCAGCCGAAGGTGTGAGCCGGGGCGGCGCCCCGGAGGGGCGGCGTTCTGCGCCCGTCAGCCCTTTCCTCAGCCCTTGTCCTCAGCCCTTGTCCTCGCGGTTGTCGTCCCCGCGGTCGCCCGGCGAGTCGTCGTCCCGGCGCGGCTCGTCCCTCGGGGGCGTGCTCGTGAAGCCGCCGAAACCGCGCCGCACCCGGCCGCCCAGGTCCCCGGCGCCGCCGGCGATGTCCGTGACCAGCTTCATCAGCGGGTCCTTGGAGGACTTCACATGGGTGGCGTAGTGGGACGCCGACTCGCGGAAGGAGTCCGTCACCGACGTGTCCTTGTCCTCCGAGCGACGCGGGTAGTGGCCGTCCATGATCCGCTGGTGGTCGCGGGACTCGGCCCACTTCTTCAGCTCGGCCGCGCGGACCGTGGTGAAGGGGTGCGAGCGGGGCAGGACGTTCAGGATCTTCAGGACCGAGTCGCGCAGGTCGCCGCCCGCCTCGTACTCCTCGGCCTGCTTCAGGAACGCGTCCACGTTCATCTGGTGCAGATGGTGGCCGCCCGCGAGCTTCATCAGGCCGCGCATCGAGGCATGGATGTCCTGGCCGACGAGCAGGCCCGCCCGGTCCGCGGACAGCTCCGACTTGCGGAACCACTCCCGCAGCGCCGTCACGATCGCCATGATCGCGATGTTGCCCAGCGGGATCCAGGCGACCCGGACCGCCAGGCTGGTCAGGAACAGCAGGATCGTGCGGTACACCGAGTGGCCGGAGAGGGCGTGGCCCACCTCGTGGCCGATCACCGCCCGCATCTCCTCCTCGTCGAGCAGCTCCACCACGCCCGTCGTGACCACGATGATCGGCTCGTCCAGGCCGATGCACATCGCGTTCGGCTGCGGGTCCTGGTTGACGTACATCGGCGGGACCTTCTCCAGGTCCAGGATGTAACAGGCGTCCCGCAGCATGTCGTTGAGGTGCGCGAACTGCTGGTCCGACACCCGCACCGAGTCGGACAGGAACAGCAGCCTGAGGCTGCGCTCGGGCAGCAGGCCGCTCAGGGCCTTGAAGACCGTGTCGAAGCCGCTGAGCTTGCGCAGGGCCACCAGGGCCGAGCGGTCCGCCGGGTGCTCGTACGCACGCGAGGAGATCCCCGGGAAACGCCTGCGCTGCCTGCTCGGCACGTTCTCCCGCCCGCTGTGCTCGTGGCCTTCGGACATGTCTTCCCCCATGTGCGTGAGTGTGGCCCTTTGCGGACCCTTGTGCGGTCCTTTTGTGGTCCTTTGCGCCCCCGAAGCAGAGCCCAGCCTAGGCGGAGTTACCGTGGACGGGCACTACAGCGAAGGAGTTCCGCGCCATGGAGCACAATCCCGCAGTCGCTTGGCTCACCGAGGCCGCGAGCGCGGCCGAGCAGCAGGGGGCGGGGAATCTGCTCCGGGTCGTGCTGATCGTGATGGTCGTGGGCTGTGTGCTGACCGCGTGGTTCCTGTTGCGGGGCTACAGGCGGAAGGACGAATGAGCGCCCGGGAAGGTTCCCCGTGGGCCCGCGGAGGTCGTCCGACGGTGGAGTCGGCGTGATCGCCGTCATGGCGCCCGCTTACCATGAGCCGACATCTTTATCCCGCCCACACCCGATAGGTCACGCCGAAGATGAGCTTCCACAGCGCAGCTGCCCAGTTGGTCACCCTCGCCGCCGAGGGCGAGGAGCACGGTGGCAACCACGAGAGCCTCAGCCCGCTGGTCACCGGGGGTGGCGCGTTCCTCGCCCTGATGCTCCTGCTGTGGATCACCACCCGCTTCAACCGCGACCGCTGAGCCCTGACCAGCGGCTTCCCGGCCCGCCCGGACAGCGGTCGGCCGGAGCCCTCAGGCGGGGCCGGTAGGGTCTGCACGCATGGGAGAGCAGGACATGCCTACCGGCCCCGGAAACGGCTCGTCGAGCCCCGGCAAACGCCGCCTCGGCGTCATGGGCGGAACGTTTGACCCGATCCACCACGGCCACCTCGTCGCGGCCAGTGAGGTCGCCGCACAGTTCCACCTCGACGAGGTCGTGTTCGTGCCGACCGGTCAGCCGTGGCAGAAAAGCCACCGGCACGTCTCCCCGGCCGAGGACCGCTACCTGATGACGGTCATCGCCACCGCCGAGAACCCGCAGTTCTCCGTCAGCCGCATCGACATCGACCGCGGCGGCCCGACGTACACCGTGGACACCCTGCGCGACCTGCGCGCCCTCAACCCCGACACCGACCTCTTCTTCATCACCGGCGCCGACGCCCTCGCCCAGATCCTGACCTGGCGGGACTCGGAGGAACTCTTCTCCCTCGCGCACTTCATCGGGGTCACCCGGCCCGGTCATCACCTCGACGACACCGGTCTCCCGGAGGGCGGCGTCTCGTTGGTCGAGGTACCCGCGCTGGCCATCTCGTCCACCGATTGCCGCGCGAGAGTCGCGAAGGGCGACCCCATCTGGTATCTGGTGCCGGACGGAGTCGTGCGCTACATCGACAAGCGCGAGCTGTACCGCGGCGAATGAGGCGAGTGAGCCGAGAGGGGCGACGGTGAACGACCGATACGACGCGGGGTACGGGGCCGACCAGTACGAACTCGTCGGCTACGACGAGTACGGGCAGCCGGTGTACCGACAGATCCCGCCGCAGCAACAGCCGCCCCAGCAGGAGTACGACTCCTACGCCCAGCAGGGCTACGGCTACGACCCGTACGCGACCGGCCGGCAGCAGCAGATGCCGCCGTACGACCCCTACGAGGCCGGCGACACCGGCCGGCAGCCGCCCACGCCCGCCTACGACCCGTACGGCACCGGAACGCACCAGCAGCAGGCCGGCGCGCACTCACCGCCGTACGACCCCTACGGCCGTACCGCGACCAGCGGTCAGCAGCACCGCGTCGCCGAGCAGACCGCCTACATCCCGCACCAGGCCGGACCGGTCGAGGAACCGCAGGCCCAGGACCGGGGTGAACGGGACTACCGCACCGAGCAGTTCGCCTTCGTCGAGGAGCCCGACTCGGACTCCGAGGACGTCATCGACTGGCTGAAGTTCACCGAGAACCGCACCGAGCGCCGCGAGGAGGCCCGGCGACGGGCACGCGCGCGTGTGATCGCCCTCGCGGTCGTCCTGTCGCTCGTCGCGGTCGGCGGCGTCGGCTACCTCTGGTACGCGGGGAAGCTGCCCGGGCTGTCGTCGTCGGACGACAAGACCGGCACCGGTACGCCCGTGAGCGCCCAGAAGCGGGACGTGATCGTGGTCCATCTGCACAACACCAAGAACGGCGGCACCTCCACGGCCCTGCTCGTCGACAACACCACCACCAAGCAGGGCACCACCGTCCTGCTGCCCAACTCCCTCGCCCTGACCGGCGACGACGGCACCACGACCACCCTGGCCAAGTCGGTCGACGACGACGGCTCCTCCGGGACGCGCGACGCGATCGACACCGTGCTCGGCACCGAGATCCAGGGCACCTGGCGCCTGGACACCCCGTACCTGCAGAACCTCGTCGACCTGGTCGGCAACATCGAGGTCGACACCGACACCGACGTGCCCGACCCCGACGCCAAGTCCAAGGGCGCCGCGCCCCTCGTACGCAAGGGCAAGGCGCAGACCCTGAGCGGCAAGATGGCCGTCGCCTACGCCACCTACCGCGTCCCGGGCGAAGCCCAGAACGCCCAGCTGGAGCGGTTCGGGCAGGTCATGCAGGCCGTACTGCGCAAGATGACCTCGGACACGCAGGGCGCGACCGTCACCATCCAGACGCTGGGCATGATCATCGAGCCCCCGCTGACCGACAAGGACCTCGGCGCCTTCCTCGCCAGGCTCGCCGACCTCGCCAAGGGCGGCGACTACAAGACCGCCATGCTGCCCGTCCAGGGCGACGGCGCACTGAGCGCCCAGGCGAGCGCCAGTGTCGTCAAGGACGTCCTCGGCGGCACCGCCAAGAGCCCCGACAAGGACGCGGCCGTCCGGGTGTCCGTCCGCAACGCCAGCGGCGTGAAGGACAACACCGACAAGGTCCGGGTGGTGCTGCTGAACGGCGGCTTCACCTTCCTGGAGGGCGGCACCGCCGGCACCGCGGCCACCTCCGAGGTCGTCTACTCCGACGCCGGCGACAAGGAGAACGCCACCGAGGTCGCCAAGACCCTGGGGCTGCCCTCCGGCGCCGTCACCAAGGGCGAAGTGTCCGGGAACGCGGACGTCACGGTGGTCCTGGGCCAGGACTACGCGCCGTCGACCTCCTAACAGGCGCGGGCAGCGGCCGGGGCACCCCGCGTGAGCCGATAATCACGTGGGGTGCTGTCGGCGGTCCGTGAGACCCTTGATGTCAAGTGTCCGCCGACCGAAAGCCTTGTAGTGACCGCAACCGACCGTTCCCTTGAGCTCGTCAACACCGCCGCCCAGGCGGCCGCCGACAAGCTCGCGCACGACATCATCGCCTACGACGTCAGCGACGTGCTGTCGATCACGGACGCCTTCCTGCTGGCCTCCGCACCCAACGACCGCCAGGTCAAGTCGATCGTCGACGAGATCGAGGAGCGGCTCCTGAAGGAGCTCGGCGCCAAGCCGGTGCGCCGCGAGGGCGACCGCGAGGCCCGCTGGGTGCTGCTCGACTACGTCGACATCGTCGTGCACGTCCAGCACAGCGAGGAGCGGGTCTTCTACGCCCTGGAGCGGCTGTGGAAGGACTGCCCCGAGCTTGAGCTCCCCGAGGACGCCAAGGCCACCCGGGGCAAGGCCGCGGAGCACGCCAAGCTCCAGGCCGCCGAGGAGGCGGCCGAACTGGGCGGTGAGTGGCGGTGAGCTCCTTCAGCGAGGCCGCCAGGCCCGGACGGGGCCGCCGCGTCATCCTGTGGCGGCACGGCCAGACCTCCTGGAACGTGGAGCGCCGCTTCCAGGGCACCACGGACGTCGCCCTCACCGAGGCCGGCGCCGCCCAGGCCCGCCGCGCCGCCCGGCTGCTCGCGGGCCTCAAGCCCGACGCGATCATCGCCTCCGACCTCCAGCGCGCCGCCCACACGGCGGCCGAGCTCGCCACGCTCACCGGCCTCGACGTGACCCACGACGAGGGCCTGCGCGAGACCTACGCGGGCGTCTGGCAGGGCCTGACGCACGACGAGATCATCGCGCGGTACGGCGAGGAGTACGCCGCCTGGAAGCGCGGTGAGCCGGTGCGCCGCGGTGGCGGCGAACTGGAGACCGAGGTCGCCGACCGCGCCGCGCCGGTGGTGCTCCGGCACGCCGAGAAGCTGCCCGACGACGGCACGCTCGTCGTCGTCAGCCACGGCGGCACGATCCGTACGACCATCGGCCGCCTCATCGGCCTGGAGGCCCGGTTCTGGGAGAGCCTCGGCGGGCTCTCCAACTGCTGCTGGTCCGTCCTGGGCGAGGGCGCCCGCGGCTGGCGCCTGCTGGAGCACAACGCCGGCACGCTCCCGGAGCCGGTGCTCGGCGACGACGACTGACGCCGGGGTCCCGTCCGGGGCGGCACGGGACCCGGATTTCACTTTCTGGCAGGTCGCAGGCTAAAGTTCTTCTTGTTCGCCCCGCCGAGCGGGGGCCGGAACACGGGGCTATAGCTCAGTTGGTAGAGCGCCTGCATGGCATGCAGGAGGTCAGGAGTTCAATTCTCCTTAGCTCCACAGCGAGACAACAAGATCCCGCCGATCGCTTCGATCGGCGGG
>NZ_JBEXQG010000091.1:0-30394 GCF_040612485.1 Streptomyces sp. NPDC006385 | reverse complement strand
GGCAAGGTCGTCAAGAATCGGCTGCATCTCGACGTGCGGGTCGGCACCGGGCTCGTGGGTGAACAGCGCCTGGCCGCGCTCGAAGCCGAGTGCGCGCGACTGATCCCGCTCGGCGCGGTACGCGTGCGACTGCTGTATGACGGCCATGATTCGTGCATCGTGATGCAGGACATCGAGGGCAACGAGTTCTGTCTCGACTGAGCATCCTCCGAGACTGCCTCGCTGGGACAGTTCCCAAGCCTTGCAGTCGTTGCGGTTGACGGCGACGGCCGGCCGACGGCGACGACGAGTCGGGGGGGCAGCGTCGATGACGGCAAGCGCAGGTCGAGCAGCATCACTCCCACGCCCGGTAAGCGGCCGACGCCGCGAGCACGAAGGTGCGGTGCCCGTCCTCGCGCCGCATGTCGTCGCAGGGGCGTCTGCGGGTTCACCGTGACCAGCTCGAAGATGTGACGAGGTCGTTGGACAGCCTTCGCCGCGAACTGTCCGAGAGGTGGTGCGCAGGCTTCCCACAGCCTCCGAACTCCTGCACAGAGGGGGTTGGGCGCCCCCGGACCAGGGCGCGGTGTGCGGGGGCGGCCCGTGCCTTGCCGTCCTGTCACACAGCAAGGCACTTCGACCATAGAGCCCAGTGACAGACCGCGCCCGTTGCGATGGAGCAGCTGGGCGAACGGCCGGCAAGACGAAACCAGCCTCGTCGCCACCGCCCCGGTCGCCGAGGCGGTGTGCAGGGTCTCGGGGTCTCGGTCTCCCAGTCCTCCAACAACCGCAGAGCAGGGGGTGGCGCTCTGGGCGTCGGTGAGGACGTCGGCGTCGGCGGATCGTGCCTGAGGAAGGCCCCGTACCGGGGACGGTCAGTACCGGGGACGGTCAGTACCGGGCCGCGGGACGCTCGACATCGCTCCAGCGGCCTGAGGTCAGCACTGCGAGGCATCCTGCTCGGCTACTGCATGGCCTGCCGGGCCGCCGCGTCTGCCGCCTGCTGCGCTGCCTGTTGCGCTGCCTGTTGCGCCGCCGCCTCGCGTGCCCTTGGCTGGTGCTCCTGCTCCAACTGGAACTCCAGATCCTGCCGACGCCGGACCTCCGCGTCCTGCTGGAGCTGCTTGCGGCGTCGATCTTCCTCGCTGCCGGCCATCTGCTCCGCCTCCTTCCGATGGACGTCGACGCCGGGAACGGCGTCCACGCCGTAGTGACGTGCCCGCAAGTCGATGACGAGGGCCCGTACGAGGGCCGTGCGTGCCGGAAGCAGGGCAACCGGCCTGATGGCAGCGGGAGTCGCCGAAAAACGGGATGCCTCCCGAGCCGCCGACTCCCGTGTGGGACGCGTGACGCCATCAGGCCCTCAGCTTTTCGCCACCAGTTCCTTGAGGGCGACGTTGAGTTCGAGCACGTTCACCCGCGGCTCGCCCATGAAGCCGAGGGTGCGGCCCTCGGTGTACTCGTCGACCAGCTTCCGCACCTGGTCGACGGACAGCCCGTTCTTCACGGCGACCCGGTGGACCTGTATGTCGGCGTACTGCGGCGAGATGTTCGGGTCCAGACCGGAGCCGGAGGACGTCACCGCGTCGGCGGGCACGTCGGACGGCTTGACCGTGTAGCCGGGGACAGAGTTGTCCTCGATGACAGCCGCCTTGGCGTCCTTCACCCACTGGATGAGCTCTTTGTCGTCGCCGGACCGGTTGGTCGCGCCCGACAGGATGAGCTTGTACCGGGTGTTGACACTGTTGGTGCCGAGGCCGTTCTGCGGACGGCCCTGGAACCACCTCAGGTCGGGCTCGGGGGTCTCCTGGCCCTTCTTCAACGGCAGGTGGTACGCCTGCCCGATGAGGGAGGAGCCGACGACCTTGCCGTCCGCCTTGATCTCCGAGCCGTTCGCCTTGTTGTTGAACAGCCCCTGCGCGATGCCGGTGACGACCAACGGGTAGAGGACACCGGTCACCAGGGTCAGCACGAGGAGGGCGCGCAGGCCCGCCCCCAGCAACCGGGCGGTGTTCGTGACGGAGTTGTCCATGGCGATCAGCACGCCTTTCAAAAATTACAGCCCGGGAATGAGGGTGATCAGCAGGTCGATGAGCTTGATGCCGACGAAGGGCGCGATCAGACCGCCGAGGCCGTAGACGGTGAGGTTGCGCCGCAGCATCTTGTCGGCGCTGACCGGCCGGTACCGCACGCCCTTCAGGGACAGCGGCACCAGCGCGATGATGATCAGCGCGTTGAAGACGACCGCGGACAGGATCGCGGAGTCCGGCGAGGACAGGCCCATGATGTTGAGCTTGTCCAGGCCCGGATAGACCGAGGCGAACAGAGCCGGGATGATCGCGAAGTACTTCGCGACATCGTTGGCGATGGAGAATGTCGTCAACGCGCCCCGGGTGATGAGGAGTTGCTTGCCGATCTCGACGATCTCGATGAGCTTGGTCGGGTTCGAGTCGAGGTCGACCATGTTGCCGGCCTCCTTGGCGGCCGACGTACCCGTGTTCATCGCCACGCCGACGTCCGCCTGTGCGAGCGCGGGCGCGTCGTTGGTGCCGTCCCCGGTCATCGCGACCAGCTTGCCGCCGGCCTGTTCCCGCTTGATGAGGGCCATCTTGTCCTCGGGGGTCGCCTCCGCCAGGAAGTCGTCGACCCCCGCCTCCTCGGCGATCGCCTTGGCGGTCAGCGGATTGTCACCCGTGATCATGACGGTCTTGATGCCCATGCGCCGCAGTTCCTCGAACCGCTCGCGCATGCCGTCCTTGACGACGTCCTTGAGGTGGATGACACCCAGCACACGAGCGCCCTGCCCGTCGTCCACCGCGACCAGCAGCGGCGTACCGCCCGCCTCGGAGATGCGGTTGGCGATCCGGTCGGCGTCGTCGGCGACCGTGCCGCCCTGCTCCCGCACCCAGGCGATGACCGAGCCGGCCGCGCCCTTGCGGATCTTCCGGCCGTCGACGTCCACGCCCGACATGCGGGTCTGGGCGGTGAAGGCGATCCACTCGGCACCGGCCAACTCGCCCTGATGGCGCTCGCGCAGGCCGTACGTCTCCTTCGCCAGTACGACGATGGAGCGGCCCTCGGGCGTCTCGTCGGCCAGCGACGAGAGCTGGGCGGCGTCTGCCACCTCGGCCTCCGTCGTGCCGCGCACCGGCACGAACTCGGCGGCCTGCCGGTTGCCGAGGGTGATGGTGCCGGTCTTGTCGAGCAGCAGCGTGGAGACGTCACCGGCGGCCTCGACCGCCCTGCCGGACATGGCGAGCACATTGCGCTGCACGAGCCGGTCCATGCCCGCGATGCCGATCGCGGAGAGCAGGGCGCCGATCGTCGTCGGGATCAGGCAGACCAGCAACGCCACCAGGACGACCAGCGTGAGGTGGGTGCCCGCGTAGTCCGCGAACGGCGGCAGGGTCGCCACGGCCAGCAGGAAGACGATCGTCAGCGAGGCGAGCAGGATGTTCAGCGCGATCTCGTTGGGCGTCTTCTGGCGGGCCGCGCCCTCGACCAGGTTGATCATCCGGTCGATGAAGGTCTCGCCCGGCTTCGTCGTGATCTTGATGACGATGCGGTCGGAGAGGACCTTCGTGCCACCGGTGACCGCCGAACGGTCGCCGCCGGACTCACGGATGACCGGCGCCGACTCACCCGTGATGGCCGACTCGTCGACCGAGGCGACGCCCTCGACGACGTCACCGTCGCCGGGGACGACGTCACCGGCCTCGCAGACCACGAGGTCGCCGATCTTCAACTCGGTTCCGGGGACCCGGTCTTCCGAGCCATCGGTGAGCAGCCGGCGGGCGACCGTGTCGGTCTTGGCCCTGCGCAGGGTGTCGGCCTGCGCCTTGCCGCGACCCTCGGCGACCGCCTCCGCCAGGTTGGCGAAGATCACGGTCAGCCACAGCCACGCGGAGATCGTCCAGCCGAACCAGTCGGCCGGGTCCGTGCAGGAGAAGACCGTCGTCAGGAGGGAGCCGACGAGGACCACGAACATCACGGGCGACTTGACCATCACCCGCGGGTCGAGCTTGCGGAAGGCATCCGGCAGCGACTTGACCAACTGCTTCGGATCGAAGAGGCCCGCGCCTACACGGCCCTCGGGGGACTTGTGTCCGGTGGGGACGTCGCTGTGCGGCGCCCGGGTGGGAGTGGCTGTGGACATCGAGTCCTCTTGCTTCCGAAGGTCGGTGGTCATGACGCCAGTCCCTCGGCCAGCGGCCCCAGCGCGAGCACCGGGAAGTACGTCAGACCGGTGATGATCAGGATGGCTCCCACCAGCAGGCCGGTGAACAGCGGCTTCTCGGTGCGCAGGGTGCCCGCGGTGGCCGGGACCGGCGTCTGCTCGGCGAGCGAACCGGCCAGCGCCAGCACGAACACCATCGGCACGAAGCGGCCGAGCAGCATGCACAGGCCCAGCGTGGTGTTGAACCACTGGGTGTCCGCGTTCAGACCGGCGAAGGCCGAGCCGTTGTTGTTCGAAGCGGACGTGTAGGCGTACAGGATCTCGGAGAATCCGTGCGCGCCGGAGTTGGTCATGGAGTGCGCCGGAGTCGGCAGCGCCATCGCCGCGGCCGTGAACACCAGGACGAGCGCCGGGGTGACGAGGAGGGAGCAGGCCGCGAGCTTGATCTCGCGGGTGCCGATCTTCTTGCCGAGGTATTCGGGCGTACGGCCGACCATCAGACCGGCGATGAACACCGCGATGACCGCCATGATCAGCATGCCGTAGAGGCCGGACCCCACACCGCCGGGCGCGATCTCGCCCAGCATCATGCCGAGCATGGCGATGCCGCCGCCGAGTCCGGTGAACGACGAGTGGAATGAGTCCACCGCACCGGTCGAGGTGAGCGTGGTCGACGTCGCGAAGATCGACGAGGCGCCGACGCCGAACCGGACCTCCTTGCCCTCGTACGCCCCTCCGGCGATGTCGAAGGCCGGGCCGTGGTGGGCGAACTCCGTCCACATCATCAGGGCGACGAATCCGACCCAGATCGTGCCCATCGTGGCGAGGATCGCGTAGCCCTGCTGCACGCTCCCGACGAGCACGCCGAAGGTGCGGGTCAGCGAGAACGGAATCACCAGGATCAGGAAGATCTCGAAGAGGTTCGTGAACGGGGTCGGGTTCTCGAAGGGGTGGGCGCTGTTGGCGTTGAAGTAGCCGCCGCCGTTGGTGCCCAGTTCCTTGATGGCCTCCTGCGAGGCGACCGCACCGCCGTTCCACTGCTGCGAGCCGCCCAGGAACTGCCCGACCTCGTGGATGCCGGAGAAGTTCTGGATCACCCCGCAGGCGACCAGCACGATCGCGGCGATGAAGGCGCCCGGCAGCAGGATGCGCACGACACCGCGCACCAGGTCGGCCCAGAAGTTGCCCAGTTCACCGGTACGATAGCGCGCGAACCCCCGTACGAGCGCGACGGCGACGGCGATGCCGACGGCCGCGGAGACGAAGTTCTGCACGGCCAGCCCGGCGGTCTGCACCACGTGGCCCATGGCCTGCTCGCCGTAGTACGACTGCCAGTTGGTGTTGGTCACGAAGGACACGGCGGTGTTGAACGCCTGGTCCGGGTCGATCGACGCGAAGCCGAGCGAACCGGGCAGGACACCCTGGAGCCGCTGCAGTACGTAGAGGAAGAGGACACCGACGACCGAGAAGGCGAGGACGCCACGCAGGTAGGCGGTCCAGCGCATCTGCGTGTCGGGGTTGGCGCCGATGCCCTTGTAGATCCACTTCTCGATGCGCAGGTGCTTCTTCGAGGAGTAGACCTTGGCCATGTAAGTGCCGAGGGGAAGGTAGGCGAGCGCCAGCGCGCCTATGAGGGCCAGCAGTTGGAGCACGCCGGCCGGTACGGGACCCATGTCTGCTCTCAGAACCTCTCCGGGAAGATCAGGGCGAGGACGAGATAGCCCAGCAGGGCGACGGCCACGACCAGGCCGACGACGTTCTCGGCGGTCACAGCTTCGTCACCCCCTTGGCGACGAGAGCCACCAACGCGAAACCCGCGATCGTGGTGACGACGAAGGCCAGATCGGCCATCGCGAACTCCTGGAGTGAGGTGCGGTGAAACGGACGATTAGAGGAAAGCTCCTCTTTGACCGGATCAGGCCGTCCGTTGACGGCTCCCTTACGGGCACGCCTACGGCTTTGACGGGACTCTGACGCCCCGTGATCGGTCCCGGTGAGGCTCGCAGCCGGGATCGCAGCCGGCGGATCAGGATCAGCACGGTGACGCGCGTGCCCGGCTCGTCGGCGGTCACCTCAGGGACCGAGCGGCCACCGAAGGAGGTGCTGGCCGAGTTGCGGCTTTTCCGTGGATCGGTTGAGGGCCGCGGTGGGCTCAGGAAAGGGCGCTCGCCACGACCGCAGCCGCGAGGAGCAGGCCGAAGAGGGACTGTACGACCACTCCGGCGCGAGAGGTGAATGAGGAGAGGTAGTCCTTGCTCTCAACGATCTCGGGCCTATGCGGGTCGAACACGACAGGAAACTCGTCGCCCAGGTACGGCGCCGGCTTCGGGGCGGTGACGATCGCCCAGGTCTCCCGACCGTCGGCCGAGCGGAACGAGCAGTTCAGTTTCTCCACCGTCGTACCGCCCCTGCGTATGCGCTCCTCGCAGACGGCGGAGGCTTCCAAGCCCCGCGTTCTGAGCCGTCGCTCACGCAGCTGTTTCGGGATGAACAGCAGGGACGTGACGCCGAAGGGCACGGAGATGATCAGAAAAGGGATGCCGTAGTTCGTTGCGCTTGCGAGCGTGATGGACACGTCCGCTCCCCCCCCTGACAGCCACAGTGTGTGGTGCCGCAGCATACAGCCGGTGGTGCGAGGTCGGACATGGTGGGAGACCCCGGGCCCCCGTCACGGCCCCGGTCAGGCACCCAGGTCACGCGTCCCCGTACGCCTCTCCCCCGAGCTCGAACCCCGCCGTCCCCGCCGTCACATCCGCGAGCCACGCACGGAACGCCTCCACGTCGGCATCCGGCAGGCCGACCTCGATCGTGACCGCCTCCGCGTACCGCACGTCCCGCACCTCGCGCCCGGTCGACCTCAGGTCGTTCTGCACCTTGCCCGCGCGCTGGTGGTCGACGGTCACCGTGGCCAGCCGGAAACGGCGGCGCGTGCGGGTGCCGAGCGTGTCCAGGGCCTCGCCGACCGCTCCGCCGTACGCCCGGATCAGCCCGCCCGCGCCGAGCTTGACGCCGCCGTAGTAGCGGGTGACGACGGCGACGACGTACCGCATGTCTCGGCGCAGCAGCATCTGGAGCATGGGGACGCCGGCCGTGCCACCGGGTTCACCGTCGTCGCTGGCCTTCTGGACGGAGGCGTCGGCGCCGATGACGTAGGCCCAGCAGTTGTGCGTGGCGTCCGCGTGCTCCTTGCGCACGGCCGCGACGAAGTCCTGGGCCTCCCGCTCGGTGGCGGCCGGGGCGAGCGCACAGAGGAAGCGTGAGCGGTTGACCTCCGTCTCGTGCACGCCCGGTCGGGCGACTGTGCGGTACTCGTGCTGCATCCGGCCAGCCTAATCCGTGGTCGACGACGCTGATCCCCCGCTCGAAGCCGCAGAATCGGCTGCCGCAAGGTGAGGTGTCTGTGCGCAGCACCCGTGCCCGCCCGCGCGGGAGGCGCTCACGTCTTCTTGCCCCGCGCCACCATCACGCCCGTCAGCAGTGCCGTGCCGGGTGCGAGGGCCTGCCAGGTGGCGCCGTACCAGGCCAGGACGGCGATGGCCGATGTGGGGAACTTCGTGCGGACCGCGTCCAGTGTGTCGTCGAGGCCGTCCCCCGCGAGGTCGAGGACGAGTTCCTCCAGGCCGGGGTTGTGCCCGACCAGCAGCAGCGTCTCGATCTCGGGGGGCGTCTCGTGCACCACCGCCAGCAGGTCGGGCACGTCGGCGGCGTACAGCCGTGGATCGAGGCGCACGGGCGGCGGCGTGCCCCACTGGGCGGAGACCAGTTCCCAGGTTTCCCGCGCGCGTACGGCGGTAGAGCACAGGGCGAAGTCCGGCAGGCAGTCGGCGGCGGCGAGGATGCGGCCCGCGACCGGGGCGTCCCGGCGGCCGCGCGGGGCGAGCGGTCGTTCGTGGTCGGCGACGCCGTCCGGCCAGGCGGACTTGGCGTGCCTGAGGACGACCAGCCGGCGCAGCGGTCCCGCTCCGCGGCGCGCGGTCATGCCGGGGTCCCCAGATCGCGGGTGAGGTCGAGGCCGAGGAGGCGGTCGGCGTAGGCGTACGTCTCGAAGCGGGCGCCGTCCGGCACGTCCGAGGCGGTCTCCACCCGGCGCAGGACAGCGAGGACCTCGGGCAGGTCGAGGTCGTGCTCCCAGGCGGTGCGCAGTTCGCCGCGCACCTCGTCGGGGATGGGCCGCGACGGCCGCCGCGCCCAGTCGGCGACGGCCCGGCGCCAGCGTACGAGGGTGTCGTGGGCGTCGGCGAGGGCGGCCGCGTCGAGCTGTGCGGGCACGCTCCTGCGCCGGGAGAGAAGCGCGAGGCGCAGGGCGGCGGGGTCGGCCTCCTCGGGAGGCGCCGCCGCGTGCACGGGCGCGACGACGACCCGTACGCCGTCGGGTTCCGCGCCGCCCTCCCGCACGACGTGCAGAACCTGCGCCTCGCCCAGTCCCGCCGCCGCGTCCCGGCCGTCCTCGAAGGGCCGGACGCCCAGCGCCGTGGCGCCAGCCCGCAGCTCCGCCCGCTGCCGTTCCTCGTCGAGCAGCGCCCAGACCGGCGTACCGCCGAGCTCCAGGGCACGGACCAGCAGATCGGCGACCAGCAGGACGCGCAGGGCGGTGACGTCGAAGCCCCCCGTATGCGCCTCGACGCGGGTCAGGCCCCGGCGGGCGGGCGCGGCGTCGACGGGTTCGCCGGTTCGGGCGTCGATGATGCGCAGCACGGAGCGAGCGTAGGCAATGACGCGGTCGTCCGCAGCCATCCGACCCGCTGGGCACGGCGGGAATCCTGGTGGGCCGTCGGCCGTTGTGCGGGGTGACGACGGAGCGACGACAGCCCGACAGCACGTCCGGACGACAGTCCGGCAGCGGTTTCACGAGACGCAAGGAGGCCGGCGGTGTACGGCGACGAGGCAGCGGTCCGCAAGATCCTCACCGACCTGGGCGACACCTGGGCCGTCGTGGGTCTGTCGTCGAACCAGCGGCGAGCGGCGTACGGCGTCGCCGAGGTGCTGCAGCGCTATGGCAAGCGCATCGTCCCGGTCCATCCGAAGGCGGAGACGGTGCACGGCGAGCGTGGTTACGCCTCCTTGGCGGACATCCCCTTCGAGGTGGACGTGGTCGACGTCTTCGTGAACAGCGACCTGGCCGGCCCAGTCGCCGACGAGGCGGTCGCCAAGGGTGCCAAGGCGGTCTGGTTCCAACTGGGCGTCATCGACGAAGCGGCGTACGACCGCACCCGCGCGGCGGGGCTGGAGATGGTCATGGACCGCTGCCCGGCGATCGAGATACCGCGCCTGGGCTAGCGGGGAGCTCCCGGAACCCTCCCCTCCCGTGCGGGCCGCCTCCATAATGCTCGGGTGACTTCCACCTCCCACCGTCCCAACTCCGGTGCCTCGCAACGCTTTCCAGTCGTCATCGTGGGCGCCGGACCGGCCGGCCTCACCCTCGGCAACATCCTGCGGGCGGCGTCCGTCGACTGTCTGGTCCTGGAGACCGAGACTCGCCAGTTCATCGAGCAGCGACCGCGTGCCGGGGTCATCGAGGAGTGGGCTGTACGCGGACTTCAGCAGCGGGGCCTCGCGGACAGCCTGGTGGAGCGGGCGCAGCGGCACACCGAGTGCGAGTTCCGGTTCGCCGGCGAGCGCTACCGGTTCGAGTACGCCGAACTGACGGGGCTGCACCACTGGATCTATCCGCAGCAGTTGCTGGTGACGGACCTGGTGCGCGAGTACGCGGACGTACGCGACGGGGCCGTACGCTTCGGCGTGCGGGACGTGGAACTGCACGACCTCGACAGCGACCGCCCTTCGGTGTCGTACACCTGCCCGGAGACGGGGCAACGCCAGGTCGTGCACTGTGACTTCGTCGCCGGCTGCGACGGGGCGCGCGGGGTGACGCGCGGCGCGGTGCCCGCCGGCCGGGCCCTCGTCTCCCGCAGTGACTACGGCGTCGGCTGGCTGGCACTGCTCGCCGAGGCGCCGCCGTCCGCCGACTGTGTCCTGTTCGGCATGCATCCGAGCGGGTTCGCCGGGCACATGGCGCGCAGCCCCGAGGTGACCCGCTACTACCTCGAGTGCCCGCCCGGCGACGACCCGGAGAACTGGTCGCACGACCGGGTCTGGACGGAACTTCAGCAGCGGCTCGGGGCGAACGGCGCACCCCCGCTGACGGAGGGGCGGCTGATCGAGAAGCGCGTCCTGGACATGCACAACTACGTGGTCGAACCGATGGTGTTCGGCCGCCTCTTCCTGGCCGGCGACGCCGCGCACCTGACCGCCCCGATCGCCGCCAAGGGCATGAACCTCGCCCTGCACGACGCCTTCGTGCTCGGTGATGCGCTCGTCGCGTACCTCACGAAGGGCGACGGCACCGGCCTGGACGGCTACTCGGCGGCCTGTCTGGGCCGGGTGTGGGACTACCAGGAGTTCTCGATGTGGCTGTCGGAGGTGTACCACGGCACGTCCTCCGGCGACCCGTACCGCGCGGGCACCACCCTCGCCCGCCTCCGCCGCCTGTTCGGCTCCCGGACGGCGGCCAGGGCGTTCGCGGAGCAGTACCTGGGCAACGCCACCTTCTGAACCGGCCCCGCCCGGCTGTCACGGCGGCCGTCCCTCAGTCGTGCAGCGGCTGGTCGCTGAGCCGGTGGTCCGCCACGTTCAGCGCCTCGTCGACGAGACGGCGCAGATGGCCGTCACGCAGGGAGTAGATGACCCGGCGGCCCTCCTTGCGCGTGTTCACCAGCCCCGCCAGACGCAGCCGGGCCAGGTGCTGGCTGACGGCGGGCCGGGCCGCGCCGCAGGCGTCCGTGAGCGTCGTGACATCCGCCTCGCCCGCCGTCAGGGCGTGCAGCAGCGTGAGGCGGGTGCGGTCGCCGAGCAGGGCGAGCAGTTCGGCGGCGAGCGCGAACTGCTCCTCGCCCGGGGTGCGCGGATGCGCATCGTGCGCAGATGACAGGTGCATGCGTGCGCTCATACGCACATAATGGCGTCGTGGGCGGTCACTCGTCCACTCCCGCGGCATCGGAAGGGGACGGCGTGAGCGACCGGCACCACCACGAGCACCGTCACGCACACGGGCACGACCACGGGCACGACCACCGGCACCGGCACGGGCCCGGTCCCGAGAACGGGCACCAGCACGAGCCCCGGAACGACCCGCCCCGTGCCCACGCCCACGCCCACGCCCACGGCCACCCGCACCCCCACTCCCCCACCGGCGTCCGCCACCGTCTCGCCCACCTCCTCAAACCCCACTCCCACGAGACGGCCGACAAGCTCGACTCCGCCCTGGAGTCCTCGGCCCGGGGCATGCGCGCACTGTGGGTCTCGCTGGCCGTGCTCGGCGTGACGGCGCTCGCCCAGGCGGTCGTGGTGGTCGCCTCCGGGTCGGTGGCTCTGCTCGGCGACACGGTGCACAACACCGCGGACGCGCTGACGGCCGTACCGCTCGGGATCGCCTTCGTGCTGGGCCGGCGCGCGGCGACGCGTCGCTTCACCTACGGCTACGGGCGGGCCGAGGACCTCGCGGGCATCGTCATCGTGCTGACGATCGCCGCGTCCGCGGCCTTCGCGGCGTGGACGGCGGTCGACCGCCTCCTCGATCCGCGCCCCGTGGAGCAGATCCCGGCCGTCGCCGTGGCCGCGCTGGTCGGGTTCGCGGGCAACGAGTGGGTGGCCCGCTACCGGATCCGGGTCGGCCGTTCGATCGGCTCGGCCGCGCTCGTCGCGGACGGACTGCACGCCCGTACGGACGGGTTCACCTCACTGGCCGTCCTGGTGAGCGCGGGCGGGGCGGCACTGGGCTGGCAACTGGCGGATCCGATCGTGGGTCTGGCGATCACCGCGGCCATCACGCTGGTGCTGCGGGACGCGGCGCGCGAGGTGTTCCGGCGGGTGATGGACGCCGTGGACCCGGCTCTGGTGGACCGCGCCGAGCGGGCGCTGCGGGAGGTCGCGGGCGTGCGCGAGGTGGGCGAGTTGCGGCTGCGCTGGATCGGACACCGGCTGCGGGCCGAGGTGGCGGTCGTCGTGGACGGCGAAGCCACGGTACGGCAGGCACACGCCATCGCGGTCGACGCCGAACACGCCCTGCTGCACGCCGTGCCCCGGCTCACCGCGGCCCTGGTCCATGCCGATCCCGCGCCGGCACCGGGCGAGGCGGACCCGCACCTGGCACTCGCCCACCACAAAGCGGCATGAGCCCTGGAGCCGCGACGCCGAGCCCTACCCGAACGACCGCCCCGGCAACTCCGCAGCCTCGTCCACGCCGCCCCGGCATCAGACCGCGACGCCGAGCCCCTCCAGAACGACCGCCCCCGGCAGCTCCGCGAACGCCTTCCCCGGTACCAGCAGCTTGCCGCGCCGGCGTCCGCTGCCGACCAGGACGTACGGCAGGTCGATGACGGCCGAGTCGACCAGTACGGGCCAGCTGTCGGGCAGGCCGATGGGGGTGATGCCGCCGTACTCCATGCCGGTCTCGCCGGTCGCCGTGTCCATCGAGGCGAACGACGCCTTGCGGGCGCCGAGTTGGCGGCGCACGACGCCGTTCACGTCGACCCTGGTGGTGGAGAGCACGACGCACGCGGCCAGCGTCGCCTCACCGCCCCGCTTGCCCGCGACGACCACGCAGTTCGCGGACTGCTCCAGCAGTTCTCGGCCGTAGTGCTCCACGAAGACGGCGGTGTCGGCCCACTGCGGATCGGTCTCGACGTAGACGATCTGGTCGGCGGGGACGCTGCCGTGCCAGTGGCGTACGGCGTCGGCGACCGGGCGAATGAGTTCGTCGAGGCAGTCGGGGGCGGGGACCGCGCTGTCGAAGTGTCCGATGGGTGCGTCCATGGACGCACGCTAACAGCACCGCCCGGGGCCGCGGGCCCGGCGTCTCAGTGCGCGAGCGGGACCGACACCGTCAGGGTCATCTCCATCGGGACATCGCCCTGATTGGCGTAGATGTGGGGGGCGTTGGCCTCGAAGGTGACGCTGGAGCCGGCCGGGACGCGGTACTCCACGCCCTCGACCGTCAAGGCCAGTTCGCCGGCCGTGACGTGGGCGATCTCGACCGTGCCGACCGGGTGCGGGTCGGATCCGCTGCTGTCGCCCGGCATCAGCTTCCAGTCCCACATCTCCAGCGGGCCGGGCGCCTCGGTGCCCGCGAGGAGCCTGCTGTAGCTGCCCGCCTCGGTGTGCCACAGCCGGACCACCTGCTCGGGCGGGACGACGCGCACCTTCGGGCCCCGCTCGTAGTCGAGGAGGGTCGTGATGCTGACCCCGAGGGCGTCGCCGATCTTGACGACCGTGCCGATGCTCGGGTTCGTGCGGGCCTGTTCGATCTGGATCAGCATGCCGCGGCTGACCCCGGCACGGGCGGCCAGCGTGTCCAGGGTGAAGCCGCGTTCGGTACGCCAGCGCTTGACGTTCCGTGCCAGGGACTGGGTCAGCAGGTCGAGGTCCGACACATTCCATCCACAAGGTGAGGTCAATATTCTGGATGACAGAGTCCATCTCACTGCACTACCGTGAGGTGCACCTGATCGTGCACCGAACTGTACTGCGAGGCGACCGTGACAGCATTCTTCGCCCTGGCCACCAGCTTGCTGTGGGGGCTGGCCGACTTCGGGGGCGGGCTGCTGACGCGGCGCACCCCTGCGCTCACGGTGGTCGTCGTCTCACAGGGGATCGCCGCTGTCGTGCTCGGTGTGATCGTGATGGCGACCGGCGGCTGGAGCGAGGCCGGCCCGCAGCTGTGGTTCGCGGCCGTGGCCGGCGTCGTGGGCCCGGTCGCGTTGCTCTGCTTCTACAAGGCGCTCGCGCTGGGCCCGATGGGCGTGGTCTCCCCGCTCGGCACCGTGGGCGTGGCCGTGCCGGTCGCTGTGGGCCTCTTCCTCGGCGAGCGGCCCGGCCTGACGCAGGTCGCGGGGATCGTGGTCGCCGTGGCCGGTGTCGTGCTCGCGGGCGGACCGCACCTACGGGGCGCTCCCGTACAGCGGCAGGCCATCCTGCTCACGCTGGTCGCGGCCTTCGGGTTCGGCGCGGTGTTCGCACTGATCGCGGAGTCGTCGACCACCGTCACCGGCCTGTTCCTCGCGCTCTTCGTGCAGCGCGTGGTCAACGTCGCGGCGGGCGGCCTCGCGCTGTACGCCTCCGTGCGGCGCGGCGCCGCGGCCCTCCCGGACGGCGGTTTCCCCTGGCGCACGCTGCCGGCGCTCGCCTTCGTCGGCCTCGCCGACGTCGCGGCGAACGGCACCTATGTGGTCGCCGCCCAGCACGGCCCGGTCACCGTGGCCGCCGTGCTGGCCTCGCTCTACCCGGTGGTGACCGCCCTGGCGGCGCGCGGCTTCCTGAGGGAGCGGCTGCGCGGGGTGCAGGCGGCGGGCGCGGGGCTGGCGCTGGTGGGCACGCTGCTGCTGGCGACCGGCTGACTCAACACTCCTCGGCCCGCTGACTCAGGACTCCTGGGCCGGCTGCCTCAGGACTCCGCGGCCGGCTGGGCCAGGTGAGCGGCCGCGTCCTCGTCCAGTTCGGCCGGCCTCGCCGCCGTCTCCTCGTCGAGCCCGGCCAGTGCCTGGAGCTGCTCGGGGGTGATCCCGTCGGGGATCGGCACCGGCGCCGGTGTCCGCAGGGGCGGCTGCCAGCCGTCGTCGGGGGTCCAGCGCCGTACGACTCGGGCGGGCGCCCCCGCCACCACGGCATGGTCGGGCACCGCGCCCCGGACCACCGCACCGGCCGCGACCACGACGTTCCGCCCGATCCGCGCGCCTGGCAGGATCACGGCCCCGGTGCCGATCCAGCACCCCGGGCCTATGTGCACGGGCTCCATCCGCGGCCACTGCTTGCCGATGGGCTCGTGCGGATCGTCGTACGAGTGGTTGGTGGAGGTGACGTAGACGTACGGCCCGAAATAGCAGTCACTGCCGATGGTGACCGTCGTGTCGGCGATGACATGGCTGCCGCGGCCCAGCACGACGCCGTCCCCGATGCGCAGGATCGGCTCCGGGCCGAGATCGAGGTCGGGCATGAGACCGGCCGTGAGCGTCACCTGCTCGCCGACGATGCAGTGGGAGCCGAGGTGGATCCAGGGTTCGCCGAAGACCGTGCCGAGCGGGAAGGCGAGGCGGGTGGCTTCGCCGATCGAGCCGAAACGGAAGCGGCCGGGGTGCTCGGCCGTCACCGCACCCGTGCGCTGCACCCAGGCCCAGCCCGCGTGGACGGCGCGCTGCGCCAGTCGGCGTCGCCAGGATGAGAACGTGTTCTTGCGCTTCGGCACGCGCTCACCGTACTGACCGTGCGGCGCCCTTATGAGGTGCGGGGCCTGTGATCTTCGCCCTACCGGGTGGCGGTAGCGTTCTGTGTACCGCGGACGACGGGAGAACGGTGATGACGCATCAGGCGCTGATCAAGGGCATCGGCGGCAGAGAGCCGAAGATCGACGGAGAGGCCTTCGTGGCGCCCACGTCCGCGGTGGTCGGGGACGTGACCCTGGGCGCGGGCGCGAGCATCTGGTACGGCGCGGTGGCACGGGGCGACGTCGAGCGGATCTCCGTGGGCGCGCAGAGCAACATCCAGGACAACTGCACACTGCACGCCGACCCCGGTTTCCCCGTCACCATCGGGGCGCGGGTCTCGGTCGGGCACAACGCCGTGGTGCACGGGGCGACCGTGGAGGACGACTGCCTGATCGGAATGGGGGCGACCGTGCTGAACGGTGCGGTGATCGGGGCGGGCTCGCTCGTGGCCGCGCAGGCGTTGGTCCCGCAGGGGATGCGGGTGCCGCCCGGGTCGCTCGTCGCGGGAGTGCCGGCGAAGGTGAGGCGGGAGCTGACGGAGGAGGAGCGTCAGGGCGTCACGCTCAACGGCACCATGTACGCGGAGCTGGCGAAGGCGCACCGGGAAGAGTACGAGGGGCGCGAGTAGGGCGCGGTAGGCAGGCGGTGCGTGGCTGACGGTGCGTGGCTGATCGTGCCCACGCGGCGAAGCCGCATGTCGGCCACATCGACACAGCCCCGCGCCCCTGGCGGCGTCCTACTCCCCCGCGCCTACCGGTTCCGGCTCCCGGTGTGCCGTCTGCGCATTCGCGTTCTTCGCCTTGCGCTTGATGATCAGCATCGAGGCGAGGCCGATCAGGACCGCCGCCACCAGACCCAGCCACGAGAAGCGCTTCAGCCAGGACTCGGCGACCACTCCGACGTAGTAGATGACCGCGGTCGTGCCGCCCGCCCAGAGGATGCCGCCGAAGACGTTGGCGATCAGGAACTTCCAGTACGGCATCCGCAGGACGCCCGCGAGGGGGCCGGCGAAGATGCGCAGCAGGGCCACGAAGCGGCCGAAGAAGACGGCCCACATGCCCCACTTCTGGAAGGACCGCTCGGCTGTGGCGATGTGGCCCTCGCTGAAGTGCTTGGGGAACTTCGTGCCGAGCCAGGCCAGCAACGGGCGGCCGCCCCTGCGGCCGATGGCGTAACCGATGGAGTCGCCGATGATCGCGCCGGCGCTCGCGCAGGCGCCGAGCACGAAGGGGTCGATCTCACCGTGCTGGGAGGCGAGCAGCGCCGAGGAGACCAGGATGATCTCGCCGGGCAGCGGAATGCCCAGGCTCTCCAGTCCGATGACCACGCCGACCAGCAGATAGATGGCGAGCGGGGGCACCGTTTCGAGCCATTCCTGGACGTGCAACGCCGCTTCCTCCCATGTCCTGGACCGTGTGTGTTCCCGGCGCACGCTCGACTGTGAGGGTGCGCCGGGGCAGCCTACCCGTTCAGAGTGACGGTCTCTGAGTCCCACAGGTTGCGCTGGAACAGGTCGCACTGAAGCGGTACCGCAGGTCGTTGACGTGGGTCGCGCCGTGGTCGGAGTCGTTGCCGATCAGCGCAGGGCGGAGTCGAGTGTCGTAGGCCCTGTGCCGACGGCGGTCGACACGGTCGCCGGCACCGCGGCCGGGAGTGCCCCGACGGTGCCGACCGGGGTGGCGGGCTCGGTTTCGTCGCCGTCGTCGCCCTGGGCGTACCGCGTCCCGTACCGCGGCTCCGGCTCCGGCCGCTCCTCCGGCCGGCCCGGATCGCCCTGCGGGGGCGGGGCCTCGGGCGACCCGGTGGCGACCGTTTCGGGCGAGTCGCGCTCCGGCTCCCCGGCCACGCCACCCGTCTCCTTCTCGTCGCGCGACTCCCCTTCCTCCTTCGCGCCCTTGTCCTGTTCCTTCTCGGGCTTCGCCTCGTGTGCGCCCGCGAGCCCGCCGTCGAGCAGCCAGCGCTGACCCTCGGACCCGTCGCGTTCCGCGAGCACCAGGCCCTCGCCTTCGCCGCTCGCCACCGCCAGCCCCTCGGACCGGCGCGGCAGAAGCTCCCCGTGGACGGTGAGGTCGTAGCGGACCTCGCCTGCGTGCGCGAGGCAGTTCGCCAGGGTGACCGTGCCCTTGTCGGGGTCCGAGTCGAGGCAGAGGGTGGGATCGGCGGCGCTGCGCAGCAGTCCGCTGTCCTGGTACGACCACTGCTGGGACGCGGCGGACGAGCACGCGGCCAGCTCGGCTCGGGCACCGGTGCGGACCTCGCCGTCGCGCAGGTCCAGGCACCGGCCGCGGGCGAGGTTGCGGAGCCTGCCCTGGGCGATCCCGACCGGGACCTCGGCCGAGGCGGCCGACGGCGAGCCGCCGGAGGCGGGCGGGGAGACCGCGCCCGGGTGGACGGACCGGCCACTGGGCGCCCCCCAGGTGGCCGTCGCGTCGGGAACGCCGTTCTCCTCGGACCATCCCCTGGCCGTGAGCGCGGTGACGAGCAGGGCGAGGGAGGTCAGGCCGACCCCCACGGCGACGGCCTTCGCCCGCCCGCGCGGCGGAGGCAGCGCCGGACGGTGCCGGCCGCCGCGGCGCGAGCGCGTGGACGACTGCGGTCCACAGCCGCCTCGCCCGGGCCGTGAGTCGAGATAGCGCCGGGTGCCCCAGCCGAGCACCGTTTCGGCGAGGAGCGCTTCGAGGCCACCCTCGAAATGGCTGAGCTGCTCGGCCGCGTGACGGCAGTAACGGCACTCCCCCAGATGCTGCTGCACATCGGGCAACAAGGCACCGCCCCGGCGGAGGGGGACATCGAGGAGGCGGTTGTAGTAGCGGCATTCGCGGGTGGGCGCGAGTTCGCGGTGGGCGCGGACGCAACCCGCCCGGAATTGTTCCCGCACTCCGTCCAGCGCCGCCGAGGCGGTGCCCGTGTCCACCCCCAGCAGACCGGCGGGTACGGTTATCGGTTCCGCCTCGACCTCGGTGTGCCACAGGAGGCATTGCGAGGCCCCCGGCAGCGCCCGGAAAGCGCGCTCGGCGATATGCCGCCTTTCGGGCGTCGCGGATCGCGCGGCACGCAGTCCGCGCCCGCCGGTCGGTTTGCCGAGTTCCGGCAGCAGGGCGGAAATAGCACCGTCCGCGGCCCACTCCTTCACCAGATCCCGTACGGCGGTGAGGAGTTGGGGACGCAGTGCGCCGTCGGCCGGTCGGCCGAGCACGCGACGGAAGGCCGCCGCGGCCACCATGGAGGCGGAACTCGCGGTGGAGGCAAGGCAGATGGCCGCGTAGTCATGGGTGGCACGCCAGTGCCGCGCCATCAGCAGCGCGACGGCGTGGTGGTCCGTGCCGGTCCTGCCCAGGCTCGCGAGGAGGTCACGGTCCGATCCTCCGGGGCTCACCCCGGGTCGTGGCGGGTACGGCGGTCGTGGGGGGTAAGGAGAGCGCACTGAACCATTTCCTTCCCAGCCGCAGGACGGCATGGGGAATGCGCGTCCATCGGAAAGCAGGGGCGTGATTGGTGCATACCTGGGCCGCGTCACCTGTGGACCGACCGGGCGGGGCCGCTCACTTTCGCACAAGCGCCGCACAGGAAACAAGAAGTGCGAGTGACCTGGATTCAAAACGCGGGAAATTCAAAAAAGTTACCACCGGTATCCGCACCGGCATTCGAAATCAGCGCCGAGATGGCGGCCAAGTTGTGCGCAGGCAAAGACAATTGGTCCACGGAATCTTCAATTCCGCATGTACCACAGCAAGCTCCGAGGTTTCTCCCGGGGCTGCGCTACGACACCGGCGACAAGGCGGACTACCTGCGCACCGTGGTGCGATTGGCGTGCGACCGGGCGGACCCGGGGCCGGAGTTCACCGCCTGGCTCAAGGAGTTCGCGGGCGGGCCTGGAGGCTGCCGGACCGGACCGGACCGGAGCCGGAGCGGAAGCGGTTCGCGGCTTGAGGGGCCCAGGTATGCCGCAGGGGCCCCTCGCCGGGCCCCTGCCTGCCGTCGATCGGTTGGCTCAGCCGTTCGGCCGAAGTGTCCAGACGACCGTCATCTCTCCGGTCACGGCCCCGTCCCCACGCCGGATCTCGATGGTCACGGGGAACTCGGGGCGCTCCCCCGCGTCGAGCTGCGCGACGACCTCGGCGGCCGGGCGGCCCAGGGTCGCGGTGGCGGTGACGGCGCCCATGGCGAGCTTCTTGTAGGCGATCTCCGCCCGCACGGCGAGCGGCACGGCCCGCGAGAGCTGGTCACCGAACGCGGCCAGCACGATCGCGCCGCTGGCGGACTCGCCCAGCGTGAACATCGCACCGGCATGCGGTCCGCCCACGTGGTTGTGGTACTCGCCCTGGTCCGGCAGAGCCACCACGGCCTTGTCCGGCGTGGTCTCCAGGAACTCGAGGTTCAGGGTCCGGGCCATCGGCACGGTGGCGGCGAGCATCTCGCCGATCGACATCTGGTCTGCGCTCATGCCAGTCATGTTACCCATGAGTAGGATCCCGGGACCAGACGATGTGACGAGCGTCGTACCGTCGCGGCCGACACCGCCGGGACGCACAGGGGCCGAATGACCTCGTCCGGCCCGTGACCTGCGTTTGCTTTGGCAGAAA
The DNA here is from genome assembly GCF_040612485.1 of Streptomyces sp. NPDC006385. Taxonomy (NCBI): domain Bacteria; kingdom Bacillati; phylum Actinomycetota; class Actinomycetes; order Kitasatosporales; family Streptomycetaceae; genus Streptomyces; species Streptomyces sp. NPDC006385. Next base: position 10,400 of record NZ_JBEXQG010000091.1, on the reverse strand, counting down.
GAGGTACGGCGGCGACAGTCGGCCGTAACGGTCGCCGCACGATCCCCACGCCGTTCCCGCCGCCCCGCCTGGACCGGGCGCGGGTGGTCGCGGCGAGCCGGGTCGGCTCAGCCGATGCCGAAAGCGCCGTCCGGGGGCCCGGGTGACGGTACGGCATCCTCGTCCCGCACCGGTCGCGCGCCGCCGATGAACTCCCGCAGGGCGGGCCCGTGCTCGACCCGGGCCGGGAAGGCGTCGGACGCGGTGAGCCTGGCCAGGGCCGCTGTGTCGACGGGGTGGTGCGCGGCCACGAGCACCGCGTTGCCGAACCGCCGCCCGCGCAGCACGCCCGGCTCGGCGATCAGCGCCAGCTCCTCGAACAGCGTGGCGTGCGTCGCCAGTTGGGAGCGCAGGAAGGCGAAGGGCGCGGCGTCGGCGAGGTTGGCCAGATAGACGCCGTCATCCCGCAGCACCCGCTCGGCGTGACGGGCGTACCCCACCGACGTCAGATGCGCCGGCACCCGTGACCCACCGAAGACGTCCGCGACGAGCACGTCGGCCGAGTCGTCCGGGGCCCGCTCCAGCCAGGCCCGGGCATCCCCGGCGTGCAGCCGGACGCAGTCCCCGTCGGGAACCGGCAGATGCTCGACGACCAGCTCCATCAGCCCCCGATCGGCCTCGACGACGTCCTGCCGTGAGCCGGGCCGGGTGGCCGCCAGGTAGCGGGGCAGGGTGAGCGCCCCGCCCCCGAGATGCAGCACGTCCAGCGGCCGCCCGGCCTCGGCGACGGTGTCGAGCACATGTCCGAGCCGACGGGCGTACTCGAACTCCAGATGCGTGGGCTCGTCGAGATCGACGTACGACTGAGGCGCCCCGTCGACGGTGAGCAACCAGGCCCGCTTCCGATCGATGTCGGGCATCAGCTTGGCGGTGCCGTGGTCGACGGGGCGGGTGACAGGTATGGGCTCGTTCACCTTCTCATTGTGCCCATGTGAAGCGCCCCTCCAGGGGCGCGGGGCCGTGTCGACGTGCGGCTCCGCCGCGTGGGCGCGACCAAGCCGACAACGGACCCGCAGTCCCCCACGAACCGCCACAACCCTCACTCGACGGCCGTCACGGTCCCCGCCCCGACGGTCCTGCCACCCTCGCGGATGGCGAACCCGAGCCCCGGCTCCAGCGGGACCTCACGCCCCAGCTCGACGCTCATCGTGACCGTCTCCCCGGGCCGCGCGACCCCCGCCTCACCGAGGTCGATGTCCCCCACGACATCCGCCGTACGGATGTAGAACTGCGGCCGGTACCCACTGGCGACCGCCGTCGTACGACCGCCCTCGCGTGCGGACAGCACGTACACCTGTGCGGAGAACCGACGCTTCGGCACCACGCTGCCCGGCGCGGCGACCACATGCCCCCGCCGGACGGCGTCCCGTGGAACCCCCCTCAGCAGCAACGCCACGTTGTCCCCGGCCTGCGCCTCGTCCATCGGCTTGCCGAAGGTCTCCAGACCGGTGACCACGGTCTCCAGCCCGGCCCCGAGCACTTCGACCCGGTCCCCCACCCGCACGGTGCCCCGCTCGACCGCCCCGGTCACCACGGTGCCCCGGCCGGTGATGGTGAGGACGTTCTCGACGGGCAGCAGGAACGGCGCGTCCACATACCGCTCCGGCATCGGCACGTAGGTGTCCACCGCGTCGAGCAGTGCCTCGACGGACGCCGTCCACTTCGGGTCGCCTTCGAGGGCCTTCAGCCCCGAGACCCGTACGACGGGCGCGGCGTCGCCCCCGTAGCCGTGCTCGGTGAGCAGGTCGCGGACCTCCAGCTCGACGAGGTCGGTGAGCTCCTCGTCACTCGCGTCGGCGTGCGTGAGGGCGACGACGATGTGGTCGACGCCCACCTGCCGGGCGAGCAGCACGTGTTCGGCGGTCTGCGGCATGATCCCGTCGAGCGCGGAGACGACGAGGATCGCCCCGTCGAGCTGCGCGGCGCCGGTGACCATGTTCTTGACGTAGTCGGCGTGGCCCGGCATGTCGACGTGCGCGTAGTGCCGGGTGTCGGTCTCGTACTCGACGTGCGCGATGTTGATGGTGATGCCGCGCGCGGCCTCCTCCGGCGCGCGGTCGATGCGGTCGAAGGGGACGAACGTGGACGAACCCCGCTCGGCGAGGACCTTGGTGATGGCGGCGGTCAACGTGGTCTTGCCGTGGTCGACATGACCCATGGTGCCGATGTTCAGATGCGGTTTGGTGCGCACGTATGCCGTCTTGGACATGGCTGTACCTCGAAGTCTCTTCGCAGGAGATCTCCACGTGGGAGACGGGGACCCCAAGGACTTGCCGACCCTCCCCCTGCGGGGTCCGCCGGAGTGTCCGGAGAGGGTCAGCTTCGGGCGCCGTCGACAGCGGCCAGGAAGACGGGGACGGCAGCCTTCGGAGCATCCGCGACCGCGGATGCTGCGAGGACGAAGGCGTACCGGAACATGACGTCGATCATCGTCGAAGCCGGGCCCGGCGTCGAATGGTTTTCCGTGGACGGGGAGTTCGCGGCCCGCGCCCGGTGTCCTGCGATCTACGCTCCGATGTTCTTCAGCGCCTCCCGCACCGACAGCGGCGCGAACCTGCCCCGCTCCCGCGCCAGGAAGTCCCGTACGGCGTCCGGGTCGGTCTTGGCGTACTCGCGCAGGCACCAGCCGATGGCCTTGCGGATGAAGAAGTCGGTGTGCGCGGACTGGCGCAGGCAGTAGGCGAAGAGGCGTTCGGTGTCGGTGCGTTCCTTGTAGCGCAATTGGTGGAGCAGGGCCGTGCGCGCGACCCACAGGTCGTCGTCGGCGATCCAGTCGTCCATGTCCGCCGTGAGCTTCGGATCGGCCGCGACGAGCCCGCCGACGACGTGCGCGGCGAGCGCGTCGACGGTGTCCCACCAGGAGACGGTGGTGATGAGGTGCCGGGTCACCGGCAGCAGGCCGGAGGAGCAGCGCCCGACATGGCGGCGCAGGTAGTCGACGGCGAAGTAGTGGTACTCGCGCTCGGGCAGCCGCCAGCAGCGCAGGGCGAGGGCGGTGCAGTCGGCCTCGTCGGGGCGCGGGGTGCCCAGCAGGACGGTGCGGGAGAGGGCGCGGCGCTCGGGTGTGGGGATTCCGAGGAACGGGGCGACGTCCTTCATGTACGCCTGGGCGGCGGCGGCCCGCTCCGGGTCCGCGGCGGCGGAGTACGCGGCGGTGACCCGCTCCAGGACCGTGTCGGCCAGAGCACTGCGGGGTACTTCCGGCGTTCCCGCATCTGTGACGCGCATGAGACGAACCATACGGCGATCACACATCTTTGTCGGTTAGTGTCACCGGATGCTCGATGCCACCACCCGCCCTGGCGGCACCGCAACGGCTCCTCCTCCGGCCGCCGCCACGGAGCTCGCCGCCCGGGCGCCGCTGCCGGCACCCGCGCCCACCGGCTTCGCCGCGCGCTGCTCGCGTGTGCTGTTCTCGCCGTGGTCGCGGCTGTCCCTGCTGGTCGTCCTGCTCGCGGCGGGTGCCTCGACCGTGCTGCTGTTCGAGCCGCAGAGACTCCTCACGAACGGCTGGCCGCCGCAGGTCGAGGGCGCGGCCGCGGTGGTGCTGTTCGCCGTGGCGTACGGGCTGGTCACGGTGGCGTTCGTGCCGCGGCCCCTGCTGAACCTCGCGGCGGGCGCGCTGTTCGGCTCCCAGTGGGGGCTCGGCGCGGCCCTGGCGGGGACGGTGCTGGGGGCCGGGATCGCCTTCGGTCTTGGCCGGCTGCTCGGGCAGGACGCGCTGCGTCCGCTGCTGCGCGGTCGGGTGCTGACGGCGGCGGACGGCCAGTTCAGCCGGCACGGTTTCCGTTCGATGCTTGCGGTCCGGCTGTTCCCGGGTGTGCCGTTCTGGGCCTCGAACTACGCCGCCTCCGTCTCCCGCATGGGCTACGTCCCGTTCCTCCTCGCGACGGCGCTCGGGTCGATCCCGAACACCGCCGCGTACGTCGTCGCCGGCGCGCGTGCCTCCACGCCGACGTCGCCCGCCTTCCTGATCGCGCTGGCCTGCATCGCCGTACCGGCGCTGGCGGGCGTGGTGGTGGCCTGGCGCAAGCGCCACCACCTGCGTGGCCGCTGACCGTGCCGCCGCCCGGGGACCCGGTCACACCGTCTCCAGGATCATCGCGTTGGCGAGGCCGCCCGCCTCGCACATCGTCTGCAGGGCGTATCGGGCACCGCGCTCCCGCATCGCGTGGACGAGGGTGGTCGTGAGCCGGGTGCCGCTCGCGCCGAGCGGGTGGCCGAGGGCGATCGCGCCGCCGTGCACGTTGACCTTGGCGAGGTCGGCGCCGGTTTCCTGTTGCCAGGCCAGGACGACGCTGGAGAACGCCTCGTTCACCTCGAACAGGTCGATGTCGGCGAGGCCCAGCCCTGCCCTGCGCAGCACCTTCTCGGTCGCCGGGATGACGCCGGTCAGCATCAGCAGCGGGTCGGATCCGGTGACGGCGAAGCTGTGCAGCCGGGCGAGGGGGCGCAGGCCCAGGCGGGCGGCGGTCTCGCCGGAGGTGATGAGCACGGCGGAGGCACCGTCGTTGACGGGGCTGGCGTTGCCCGCGGTGACGTTCCACTCGATCTGCGGAAAGCGCTCGGCGAACAGGGGGTCGTGGTAGGCGGGCTTGAGGCCGGCGAGGATCTCGGGGGTGCTGCCCGGCCGTACGCACTCGTCGCGGGCGACGCCGTCCAGGGGTGCGACCTCGGCGTCGAACAGGCCCTTTTCCCAGGCCGCGGCCGCCTTGCGGTGCGAGGAGACGGCGAACGCGTCCATCCGCTCGCGCGTGATCGACCACTTGGCCGCGATGAGCTCGGCGCTGATGCCCTGCGGGACGAGGCCCTCCGGGTAGCGCTCGGCGACGCCGGGGCCGAAGGGGTCCTTGCCGGGCGGCACGTTGGACCACATCGGCACCCGGCTCATCGACTCGACACCGCAGGCGACGACCAGGTCGTACGCGCCCGAGATGACGCCCTGGGCGGCGAAGTGCACGGCCTGCTGGGAGGAGCCGCACTGGCGGTCCACGGTGGTCGCCGGGACCGTCTCCGGGAAGCCCGCCGACAGGGCGGCGTAGCGGGTGGTGTTCATGGCCTGCTCGCCGACCTGGTCGACGGTGCCGCCGATGACGTCGTCGATCAGTGCCGGATCGACGCCCGAGCGCTCGACGAGGGTGCGCAGGGTGTGGGCGAGGAGCTCGACGGGATGGACGTGCGCGAGGGAGCCGTTCGGCTTGCCCTTGCCCATCGGGGTGCGTACGGCTTCGACGATGACTGCGTCACGCATGGTGCGGGCCTCCTTGGCCGCCGGGCGACGACCGGCGCGCGGGCCGGTGCGGGGACCGGCACGAACTACCGGTGAGTAGGAAATCCAAACTCACCATAACCCGACGGGTTGGAAAATCAAACCCATCAGGTTTGAAAATCCAACCCTCCCCTAGACTGAGCGCCATGGCCGCCACCAAAGACCCGCGCCCCTGCTCCATCGCCGACGCCCTGGCGCTCGTCGGCGAGAAGTACTCCCTGCTCGTCCTGCGCGAGGTGTGCCTCGGCAACGGCCGCTTCGACCAGCTCGTCCGCAACATCGGCGCCCCGCGCGACATCCTCGCCACACGGCTGCGCCGCCTCGTCGACGCCGGCATCCTCACCAAGCGCACCTACAGCGAGCGCCCCCAGCGGTTCGAGTACCGGCCCACGCAGGCGGGGCTCGAGCTGGAGCCGGTCCTGATGACCCTCATGGCGTGGGGCGACCGCCATCTGCGCACGGACGACGACCGTCCCATGGTGATCGAGCACGTCTGCGGCAACGAACTGGTCCCCGTCGTCACCTGCCGGGAATGCGGCGGCGCGGTGCGCCACGAGGACCTGACCGCCCACCCCCAGATGCCCGGATGGACGGTGTCGGGGCCGACGGCCGCGTGAGTCACGCCGGGACGCCCCTGAACGCCAGGGCGTCGATGAGCTGCTCCCCGCCACTCACCAAGGATGCGTCCGCAGGTACTTGGCGATCTCCTCCCGCTCCCACGCCCCGTCGGCCACGACGACCCGGTAGCGGCGGGTGAGGGTGTCGCCGGGGGCCAGCACGAGTTCGTCGTGGAACGCCCAGGAGGGGGCCACGCCCGCGAAGGGCTCGTTGCGTACGAACCAGTGGGCGGGGTGGGTGCCCCGATCGCCGGCGTGGTCGTTCTCGGGGGCGTGCGCGAAGACGAGGGTCGCGTGACCGTCGGTGCCGTCGTGCTCCCCGCAGTAGGCGAGCCAGGGCGCCCGCTCGCCCATCAGGCCGGGGCCCTCGGCGTCCGGGGCGAGGATCCGGCCGCCCTGGAAGGCACGCGGGCCGCGCCAGAACAGGCCCGTGTAACCGGCCATGTCACGCCCGGCGGTGGTGGGGCTGCCGAACCGCAATGGCTCGTCGCGCCGGTTCGTCACGGCGCTCGTCCAGGTCAGCGCCCATGAGCCCGATTCCGGCTCGACGTCGTGCACCTCGACCCGGCGCCGCTCGTCGGCCCAGAGCTCCCCGCTGTGGGGATGCCAGGTCAGCCGCTCGGCGATGACGACCCGCTCGCCGTCCGAGGCGACCTCGTCGAAGGCGACATGGGCCATCGACCCGACCCGTTCGGGCAGTTCGAGATAACCCTGTCCGTGGACGTAGCTGTTGCCGCCCCACAGGTTCGCCCCGGACAGATGCGAGGCCGTCAGCGACAGGCCCTTGTGCCAGCGGTGGTCATGGGGCCGGTAGTCGGTGACTACGTGGCCGGCGAGGGTCCGCAGCGGGTGCGCGTACGGCTTCGGAGCCTCCCAGGCGGCCTCCGGCCGGTAGACGTAGGCCAGCAGTTCCACGCCACCGTCCGACTCGGTCACCGTGACGCGGTCGCCGTACTCGTGCACCACCCGCAGCCCGCTCACGCGGCGGCCTCCTCACCCGCGGCGACCGGTCCGCCGTCGCCGGCACGCTCCGCCCGGACGGGCGCCCAGCCGGGGGCGTCCCCGTGCATCGACGAGTGGAACGGATCTCCGGGGCCGATCTCCCCCGCCCTCACCGTCGCGTCCGTGAACGCCGACTTGTACAGCGCGGCGATCAGCTCCAGGCTCGTCCGCCCGTCCGCGCCGCTGCCGCGCGGCCGCTGCCCCGCGCGCATGCTCGCGACCAGTTCCCGCAACTGCTCCAGATGCGAGCTGGGCACGTCCGCACCGAAGTCCTGCCAGGCCGCGGCCTCGGCGGTCGGCACGCCGCGGGCCGGGGTGACGCGCCAGTTGTCGTTGCCGTGGCCGTAGAGATGAGTGAGTTCGACGGTGGCGCGCTCGCAGTCGATGCGGATGCGGCTCACCTCGTCGGGGCTCAGCACGCTGTTCACGACGGTCGCCATCGCGCCGTTCGCGAAGCGCACGAGGGCGGTCGAGACGTCCTCCGTCTCCACGTCGTGCACCAGCCGGCCGGCCATGGCGCGCACCTCGCTCCACGGCCCGAGCAGATCGAGCAGCAGATCCATCTGGTGGATGCCGTGCCCCATCGCCGGACCGCCGCCCTCGGTCCGCCAGCGGCCGCGCCAGGGCACGGCGTAGTAGGCGGTGTCGCGGTACCAGGTCGTCTGGCAGTGCGCGACCAGCGGCCGGCCCATGGCCCGCTCGGCGAGCAGCCGCCGCACGTGCCGGGTGCCCGAGCCGAAGCGGTGCTGGAAGACGATGGCGGCGTAGGGCCCGCCCTCCTCGCCCTCCTCCGCCTTCACGGCGTCGAAGTCGGCGAGACTCGGCACCGGCGGCTTCTCGCACCAGACCCAGGCGCCGGCACGCAGCGCGGCGACGGTCTGGTCGCGGTGCAGGGTGGGCGGGGTGCAGATGACGGCGAGGTCGGGCCGCTGCTCCGCGAGCATCCGGTCCAGGTCGGTGTAGGCGCGGGGCGCCCCGGCCCCGGCGCCGCCCGCGACCGCGCAGAAGCCCTCGGCCGACGCGGCGTCGATGTCCACGGCGGCGACGAGCTCCGTCTCACCCTCCTCGGCGAGCCTCGCGAGCGCGGGCAGGTGGGAGTCGCGCGCGACGGCGCCGGTGCCGATCACGGCGGCCCTGACGCGGCGGCCGGTGAGCGGGGCGGGGGTGGGACGGGGACGGCGGTTGGGGTGGGGATGGCGGTGGGGCGTCCCGGGAGCGGTCTCGGATGTGGCCATGGGCGGGATCGGACTCCTCGGGGACGACGGGCGACGGGCCGGGGGACCACCGCTCCTTGCAGCAAGCGCTTTCCGCTCGCTGCAACGTAAGCGGCGGCCCCGCAGCAGGTCAACACCGGTATGGCCGCGATCGGCGCGTGCCCGCCGAGCCCCCTGTGGCGGACGTGTCACCGCGGGGCGCTACGCTGCCCCTCGACACGCGCGATCACTGTCCCGCCGGCGCGGTGTCCTCACCACTCCTTGCCACCATCAGCACTTGGACTCCGTAACTTCATGTCTTGGTTTGAATCGCTCATCCTCGGACTCGTCCAGGGGCTGACCGAGTTCCTCCCTGTGTCCTCCAGCGCGCATCTGCGGCTGACCGCGGCGTTCTCAGGTTGGGAGGACCCGGGTGCGGCCTTCACGGCGATCACCCAGATCGGTACGGAGACCGCGGTACTGATCTACTTCCGCAAGGACATCGGTCGGATCATCTCGGCGTGGACGCGGTCGCTGACCGACAAGGCGATGCGGCAGGATCACGACGCCCAGATGGGCTGGCTGGTGATCGTCGGCTCGATCCCGATCGGTGTGCTCGGCCTGACGCTCAAGGACCAGATCGAGGGCCCCTTCCGCGATCTGCGCCTCACGGCGACGATGCTGATCGTCGTCGGCATCATCATCGGCATCGCCGACCGGTTGGCGGCGCGGGACGAGTCGGGCGGTCGGCACCGCGCCGCCAAGCAGCGCAAGGGCCTTGAGGACCTGAGCGTGAAGGACGGCCTGATCTTCGGCCTGTGCCAGTCCGCGGCGCTCATCCCCGGAGTCTCCCGCTCCGGCGCCACCATCAGCGGCGGCCTCTTCATGGGCTACCAGCGCGAGGCCGCGGCCCGCTACTCCTTCCTCCTCGCGATCCCGGCCGTCCTCGCCTCCGGCCTCTTCGAGCTCAAGGACGCGATGGAGAGCGACCACGTCTCCTGGGGACCGACGATCTTCGCGACGGTGATCGCCTTCGTGACCGGGTACGCGGTCATCGCCTGGTTCATGAAGTTCATCTCGACCAAGAGCTTCATGCCGTTCGTCTGGTACCGCATCGCGCTCGGCATCGTCATCATCGTCCTGGTGACGGCGGGCGTCCTCAGCCCGCACGCGGCGGAATCGGCGCACTGACGGACGGACGCGCCGGGGTGACCGCACCGCCCGGCCGGGCATGCCTCCGCCACTGACTGGCCGGTCAGTACGACCAGCCCGCCCCGGAACCCGTGACCAATCACATACGTTCTGCGTAGCCGCCCGGTAGCGCACGGTCAGTCCTTGCCCCTAGGCTTGTCCGCATGTCCCCCCATTCCTTAGGCCCTGGTTCCGTGCGGTCTGCTGCCGAGGTGAACGAGGAGATACGCGCCCTGTGGCTGCGTGCGGGCGGCTCACTGTCGGCCCAGGAGCGCGCGGAGTACGAACTGCTGGTGGTCGAGTGGGCGGCCGCCATCCGCGACGAGGTCGTCGAGGCGGCCTGAGGCGCGGGCCCTGTTCGTAGGATTCACTCCGTGGAGCATCTGGATCACGTCCCCGCCCGTCGTGGCGTCGTCATCTTCCTGAACGGCACGTCCAGTTCGGGCAAGTCGAGCATCGCCGGCGAGTTGCTGCGGATCCTCGACGAGCCGTATTTCCACATGCCCGTCGACGCCTTCCACGCGATGCGCTCCCGCACCCCCGTCCCACCGGACCAGCTCGCCACCGTCCTCCACCGCACCTGGCAAGGCTTCCACCGCGCAGTCGCCGGCATGGCCGCCGCCGGCAACAACGTCGTCGTCGACCACGTGCTGAGTGCCGAGTGGCGGCTCAGGGACTGCCTGTCGCTCTTTGTGCCGCAGGACGTCGTTCTCGTCAAAGTGCACTGTAGCCCGGAAGAGTTGGAACGCCGGGAACGCCTGCGGGGCGACAGGCCGCCCGGTCTCGCCGTCGGCCAGTTGAAGCGCGTGCACGCACACGGCGTCTACGACCTGGAGTGCGACACCGGCGACACGGCACCGCAGGAATGCGCCCGCCGCATCAAGGACTTCGTGAGCCACAGAACCGGGCCCACCGCCTTTGAACGAATGCGTACCGCGATCGACCGGCAAGCCCCCCAGTCCGAACGACAGCACACCTAGGGCCTGTTGCGAAGGTGGCGTCGTCGCCCGAAGGGCGGCCGCGCGGCGTCCGGTGCGCTCTCTCGGCGTGCCGCCCGGAAGCCCTCGTACTGGGCGTACTCGGGCTTTC
>NZ_JBEXQG010000090.1:0-30741 GCF_040612485.1 Streptomyces sp. NPDC006385 | reverse complement strand
CTCCGTGATTGCCAAGAAGCACGAGGAACTGGACCACCCCGACATGGTGAGGCTCTACAGCTTCTTCACCGGGGAGCCCGACTGGCGGGCCGGCGCACCCGACGGCGAAAGCCGCCCGGTGGTGCGGGTGGGAACCCGAATCCGAATCCGAGGCCGAAGGCGAATCGGAGGTTTCATCCGAGTCGGAGGCCCAAGGCGAGCCGGAAACCGAAGGCGAACCCGAAGCCGAATGGACGGCCGAGCCCAGCGCAGCCACTACGCGTCGATACGCGACCGATCCAGCGTCGCCGCCGACCCGGAGATGAACTCCTTGCGCGGAGCGACGTCGTTGCCCATCAGCAGATCGAAGACCCGCTCGGCGGCCTCCAGGTCGGAGAGGTTGATCCGGCGCAGGGTGCGGTGGCGCGGGTCCATGGTCGTCTCGGCCAGCTGGTCGGCGTCCATCTCGCCGAGACCCTTGTACCGCTGGATGGAGTCCTTGTAGCGGATGCCCTTGCTCTGGAACTCCATGAGGGTGTCGCGCAGTTCGCGGTCCGAGTACGTGTAGACGTACTTGTCCTGCCCCTTCTTGGGCTGGATCAGCTCGATCCGGTGCAGCGGCGGCACCGCGGCGAACACCCGGCCCGCCTCGATCATCGGCCGCATGTAGCGCTGGAACAGCGTCAGCAGCAGGGTCCGGATGTGGGAGCCGTCCACGTCGGCGTCGGTCATCATGATGATCTTGCCGTAACGCGCCGCGTCGATGTCGAAGGTCCGGCCGGACCCCGCCCCTATGACCTGGATGATCGCGCCGCACTCGGCGTTCTTGAGCATGTCGGTCACGGACGACTTCTGGACGTTGAGGATCTTGCCGCGGATCGGCAGCAGCGCCTGGAACTCGGAGTTCCGGGCGAGCTTGGCGGTGCCGAGCGCGGAGTCTCCCTCGACGATGAACAGCTCGCTGCGGTCGACGTCGTCACTGCGGCAGTCGGCGAGCTTGGCGGGCAGCGACGAGGACTCCAGTGCCGTCTTCCGGCGCTGGGCGTCCTTGTGCTGGCGGGCCGCGATGCGCGTACGGGCCGCGGCGACGGCCTTCTCGAGGACCACGCGCGCCTGCGCGGCGGCATCCCGCTTGGTGGACGTCAGGAACGCCTTGAGTTCCTTGGTGACCACGGAGTTCACGATCCGGCGGGCCGCCGAGGTACCGAGGACCTCCTTGGTCTGCCCCTCGAACTGCGGCTCGGCGAGGCGTACGGTGACGACCGCCGTGAGCCCTTCCAGGGCGTCGTCCTTGACGATGTCGTCCTCGGCGACGCGCAGCAGTTTCTTGGCGCGCAGCACCTCGTTCATCGTGCTGGCCACGGCCTGCTCGAAGCCGGCGACGTGGGTGCCGCCCTTGGGGGTGGCGATGATGTTCACGAACGACTTCAGGGTCGTGTCGTACCCCGTGCCCCACCGCAGCGCGACATCGACGTCGAGCTCACGGGTGACCTGGGTGGGGGTCATCTGGCCGTGGTCGTCGAGGACCGGGACGGTCTCCTTGAAGGTGCCCTGGCCGGAGAACCGGAGGACGTCGCAGACCGGCTTGTCGGTGGCCAGGAACTCGCAGAACTCGCTGATGCCTCCGTCGAAGCGGAAGGACTCCTCGCCCTTGCTGCCGCCCTCGCCGAGACCGAACTCGTCACGGACGACGATGGTCAGGCCGGGCACCAGGAAGGCGGTCTGGCGGGCACGCTGGTGCAGGTTCTCCAGGGAGAGCTTGGCGTCCTTGAGGAAGATCTGGCGGTCGGCCCAGTACCGCACGCGCGTGCCCGTGCGGGTCTTGGGGATCTTCTTGGTCTTGCGCAGGCCGCCCTTGGCGTCGAACTTGGAGTCCGGGCCGTCGGCGGCGAAGGCGCCGGGGACACCGCGGCGGAAGCTGATGGCGTGGGTGTGGCCGCTACGGTCCACCTCGACGTCCAACCGCGCGGACAGGGCGTTCACCACGGAGGCGCCCACGCCGTGCAGACCGCCGGAGGCGGCGTACGAACCGCCGCCGAACTTGCCGCCGGCGTGCAGCTTGGTCATGACGACCTCGACGCCGGACAGTCCGGTCTTGGGCTCGACGTCGACCGGGATGCCCCGGCCGTTGTCCCGGACCTCCACGGAACCGTCGTCGTGGAGGATCACCTCGATGTGGTCGCAGTAGCCACCGAGGGCCTCGTCGACGGAGTTGTCGATGATCTCCCACAGGCAGTGCATGAGACCGCGGCTGTCGGTTGAACCGATGTACATGCCCGGGCGCTTGCGCACGGCCTCGAGGCCCTCGAGGACGAGCAGGTGCCGCGCGGTGTAGTTGGAACCGTCCCGGTCTGCTCCTGCCAGCAGCGCTGTGGACGGCACGGACGTCTCGGCGGTCACGCGGTTCGCTCCTCGCTGAATTTCAGGTGACGCCCTGATGGGTAAGGGCGCGGCTTCGGTCGCCGTCAAGAGGGTACCGAGGCCTGGTAGAGCCGGTGTAACGCCACCCTCGTGCGAAACACAGACTAGTCCAGACTCGCATACTTGTTCGATCCCTCGATGGGGTGAAGTACATATCACGTTCCCTTCCAGGCATGAACCATTTAGGCTCCGGGCACGTCCTCATGAACAAACCGGCAAGCCAGCCGGAGGGACCGACCTTGACCGACAGCGCGAAACCGTAAGCAAGACAGACACGCAATACGGCACATTCGCCGCCACACCGGCAGCAGCCAGCCGCCTCGGAAAATTTCTCTCTGGGAGAAGCCGCGAGCGGGAACGTTTTGGGGCTGGTTGGATGTTGACCCTGGTACGACAGCTCGTCGAGCTAGAGAAGAGGCGACGTGACTACTGTTCTGACCCCCGCGAGCCCGCTGACGGCCGCTGACCGCTGCGACCGCTGCGGCGCCCAGGCGTACGTGCGCGTCGTCCTGCTGAGCGGCGGAGAACTGCTCTTCTGCGCCCACCACGGCCGCAAGTTCGAGCCGGAACTCAAGAAGATCGCCGCTGAGATACAGGACGAGACGGAGCGGCTGACGGCCGTTCCCGCATCGGCGTCCGAAGAAGATCGCTGACACCTCGCATCACGACGAGCCAGCTCCGGCACAGGCCGGTTGACGGGCGGCCGCCCCTGAGGAACAGGGGCGGCCGCCCGCGCTCATGCCCGCGGGCTCCCAGCCCTCGTCAGCCGCCCGCAGGCCGGTCGGCCGCGGCCCGCCACCTCATGGCTCGCACGATCTCGGACACCCGCGTGTAGACACCGGGGCTGCCCGCGCGACCGCAGCCGCTCCCCCAGGACACAAGCCCGATCAGCTTTCCCCGAGCGACCAGCGGCCCTCCGCTGTCCCCCTGGCAGGCGTCCCGGCCCCCCTGCGGCTCCCCGGCACAGACCATGCTCTCCGCCATGAACCTGCCGTCGCCGCCACCCGGATACGCTTCCTTGCACAGGGCGTCCGACAGCACACGCACGCGTGCCGCCCGCAGGCTGCGCGCGTAGTCCCCTGCGCCCGTGATGTCCCCCCATCCGTAGACCAGCGCCGCGGTCCCCGGCACATAGGCGGCATCACCGGTGCCGGCCATACCGATGACCGAGCTCGCGGGGAGCGGCTGGGCGAGGGAGAGCACGGCGAAGTCCCCCGCGTTGGTGGCGCTGTCGTAGGCCGGGTTCACCCAGGTGCCGCGCACACGGATCTCCTGCCCCTGACTCGACAACAGATCCGTACGGCCCGCGATGACGCTGAGGTCGCGGATCTGGTTCGGCGCGGCCCCGAGGACCTCCTCGCTCATGCAGTGGGCGGCGGTGAGCACGGTGGACCGACCCACCGCCACACCGACACAGAACTGACCCGCCCGCGTACCCCCGAACCGGTCACGGCTGGACAGCGCAACGGTCCACGGACTCTGGGACACATCGACCGGGAACCCGCCGACGACGACACTGTCGGCAGCCACAGGAGCGGCGGACACCAACGGTATGGCGGCCGCGACGGCCGCGAGGGCCAGCGGCCGGGTCAGCGCCCGGGCAAAGGGACGACGCATGCGCACTCCTCACTCTGGGGTGGTCATGGGACACCCAGGGTGATTCAGCCCGCCGCACCCCGCACCCGCGCAACGACGCGAAGGGCCCGGTCCCCACTCGGGGGGCCAGGCCCTTCGCGTCGTACGAAAGCGACTAGTCGAGGTAGTCGCGCAGCACCTGGGACCGCGACGGGTGGCGCAGCTTCGACATCGTCTTGGACTCGATCTGGCGGATGCGCTCACGCGTGACGCCGTACACCTTGCCGATCTCGTCGAGGGTCTTCGGCTGACCGTCGGTGAGACCGAAGCGCATCGAGACGACGCCCGCCTCGCGCTCGGACAGGGTGTCGAGGACCGAGTGCAGCTGCTCCTGCAGAAGCGTGAAGCTGACCGCGTCGGCCGGGACGACGGCCTCGGAGTCCTCGATGAGGTCACCGAACTCGCTGTCGCCGTCCTCGCCCAGCGGAGTGTGCAGCGAGATGGGCTCGCGGCCGTACTTCTGGACCTCGATGACCTTCTCGGGGGTCATGTCGAGTTCCTTGGCCAGCTCCTCCGGGGTGGGCTCGCGGCCCAGGTCCTGGAGCATCTGGCGCTGCACGCGCGCGAGCTTGTTGATGACCTCGACCATGTGCACCGGGATACGGATGGTGCGGGCCTGGTCGGCCATCGCGCGGGTGATCGCCTGACGGATCCACCAGGTGGCGTACGTGGAGAACTTGTAGCCCTTGGTGTAGTCGAACTTCTCGACCGCGCGGATCAGACCGAGGTTGCCCTCCTGGATGAGGTCCAGGAAGAGCATGCCGCGGCCGGTGTAGCGCTTGGCCAGGGAGACCACCAGACGGAGGTTGGCCTCCAGCAGGTGGTTCTTGGCGCGGCGGCCGTCCTCGGCGATGATCTCCAGCTCGCGCTTGAGCTTGGGGGCGAGCTTGTCGGCGTTGGCCAGCTTGTCCTCGGCGAACAGGCCGGCCTCGATGCGCTTGGCGAGCTCGACCTCCTGCTCCGCGTTGAGCAGGGGGACCTTGCCGATCTGCTTGAGGTAGTCCTTGACCGGGTCGGCGGTGGCACCGGCCGCGGCGACCTGCTGCGCGGGCGCGTCGTCCTCGTCCTCGTCGGAGAGCACGAAGCCCGCGCTCTCAGTGCCCTCGGGCTCCTCGCCGGGCTTGGTCTCCTCGAGAACCTCGTCCTCGAGCAGCTCGACGTCGTCCTTCTTGGCGGTGGTCTTCTTGGCCGTCGTCTTCTTCGCGGCCGTCGTCTTCTTCGCGGCCGCCTTCTTGGCGGTCGTCTTCTTGGCAGCGGCCTTCTTGGCGGGGGCCTCTTCCTCGACGGCCGGGTCGGCGGCGGGCGCCGCCGGCGTGGCGGTGGCGGTGGCCTTCTTGGTGGTCACCGTCTTCGCCGCGACCGTCTTGGTGGCGGTGCGCTTGGCCGGACTCTTAGCTGCGACGCTCTTTCGGGTGCGCTTGGGCTCCGCGGCACTGACCATCAGCGTCACACCCTCTTCCTCGAGGATCTGGTTGAGGCTGCGCAGTACGTTCTTCCACTGAGTGGCCGGAATCTGGTCAGCTTCGAAGGCCCGACGCACATCGTCGCCGGCGATCTGCCCCTCAGCCTTTCCCCGCTCAATCAGAGCCATGACAGAGACGGACTCGGCGATCTCCGGCGGGAGCGTACGGGATGTGCTGGCCGACACGAACAACCTCTCGGAACGTTGAAAAACGGCTTCCGGCCCCGTCCACGGCGGACAGGAGCCGACCACCGGCTTGGGGATGGGCCGACGGTGCGGGCGGGGGCCGGGAAGATGCACAGCGCCTTGAGCGGCGTCCGTATTCCCTCCTCGGCTGTCACCTCTTAGGTCATCGCGCTGTTTCCCCGAGCGTTACGCCCAATCTGCGTGGCCCGAGTCACATCTCGTAACCGATCAAAAACGGTCAGATACGGGCAGAAGTGGACGACCGCGCTTGGCCCCGTGCACTGTACGGCGAATCCGCCGCCTCGTCGCACCGTCGGACCCGCAGGATCCGTGGTGGATCCTGCGGGTCCGACGGGAGAGGGTACGCAGACCGATCGACGCCCCAGGAGGGGGGAGGCGTCCTTCAGCCGCGCCCCGGGTGCGCGGTCAGTGCTCGCGGGGGGCGGGCACCACGCGCTCGACCTCGGGATGGACGGTCAGCAGCTGCCGCATGGCCGTCTCGGCGGCCGCTCCGTCGCCGGTGGCGAGGGCGTCGACGATCCTGCTGTGCAGCGCCAGCGACGTCTCGTTCGGCCGGTCACATCCCGTGACAGGACCACCGGAGACCTGGAGGGCGGCCGAGACGATCCCCTGCAGGTGCTCCAGCATGCGGTTGCCCGCCACCTGGAT
Source organism: Streptomyces sp. NPDC006385 (assembly GCF_040612485.1). Classification (NCBI taxonomy): domain Bacteria; kingdom Bacillati; phylum Actinomycetota; class Actinomycetes; order Kitasatosporales; family Streptomycetaceae; genus Streptomyces; species Streptomyces sp. NPDC006385. The sequence continues at coordinate 24,389 of NZ_JBEXQG010000090.1, read as the reverse complement.
GAGCAGCGTGTGGAATTCGGTGTCGGCTCGGGAGAAGGTGAGGACATCGCCCTGCCCCATCGCATGGCTCATGATCTCGACCATGTCGGCGAGCCTCTGTTGGACGTCGTCGCGCCCGTGCCCGGCGGCGAGGCGGGCGGCCAGTGGCTCGATCGTCCAACGCAGCTCGCTCAGCTCCCGGCGCTGATCGTCGCGCTGCGGCCCGAATGCCCGCCATTCGATGATGTCCGGGTCGAGGAGGTTCCAGTCGCTGACGGGGCGCACGCGCGTGCCGACGTTCGGCCGGGCGCTGACCAGGCCCTTGGCCTCCAGGACGCGGAGCGACTCACGGACGACGGTGCGGGAGACCTCAAAACGCTGGCCGATCTCCTCGGGCACGAGCGGACGGTCGGCGCCCAGGTCACCGGAGACGATCATCTGGCCGAGTTGCTGGACGAGTTGGCCGTGCAGCCCGCGTCCGCGGCTGCCCGCGGCGCGTCGGCCGACACGGCCCAGCTCCGGGTCCGCGGTCTCCCAGGCGGAGGCTCCGACGCGGTCGGCGACGGGGGCCTCGGCGTAGGGGTAGCGGTCGAGTTCGCCCGGGCCGGCGAGACCGGAGTCGGCGGCGCGGGCGGCGGTCATCATGGTGTGCGCAAGGGTACTCACGGATCCTTTGTCGGCGCCGTCCTCAACTCCCTTGAGGTCTTTGGTGAAAAGCACACGAAAGGGTGATCGCTCACCCCGTCGCAATTGACGCCTTATCGGAAAGAAATGGGCTTTCCCCAGGAAGTTGTGCACAGGACGGAACCAGGAAGGGCAGGGACGGTCGTCATCGGACCCTGCTCCGCAGGGTCGTGAGCAGATAAGCGCCAAGCAGGGCGGCCAGCGACAACGTCAGTGCCCCGCCGACGGGTTGGGCGATCACGCGCGCGACGGCGGCCAGGTAGCGCTCACCCCCGAAGGGCCACTGGGACAGCAGCAGCTCCCGCACCCGCAGCGGAAAGCCGGCCGCCGTCCGCACGGACGGCCCTTCCATGACCTTCTGCACCAGGGGTACGAGGACGACGGGCACGGAGACCACTGCGGCGAGCCCGGCCGTGGTGGACCGGAACAGGCCCGCGGCCAGCACGCCGGCCCAGGCACAGCCGACCGTGAGCCCGATCCAACTCGCGCTCAGCGAAAGCCAGTCCGCGGGAACCTCCGCGAGCTCCCGTCCGTAGACGAGGTAGAGCACTTCGATGTCACAGCCCACGGTGAGGACGGCGAGCACCAGCGCGGTGGCGGAGGAGACGACGAGTTTCGCGGCCAGCAGCCCCAGACGGCGGGGCACCGTGCCGCGATCCGCGGCCAGGGCGGGGTGGCGGAACTCGTCGCCGAACGCGATCGCACCGAGCAACCCCGCCCCGAGCGCCGCGGGAGGCAGCGGCAGCTCCTGCGGCCACGCCACGAACAGGCGCGGCCGCGGGGTGTGCCCGATACGGGCCAGTAGTACGGCGGTGACGGCGGACACCACGAGCACGGCTGCACAGGTGAGGAACCCCGTCCCGACCCCGGCGGCGCGGCGGAGTTCGTAGCGGAGGGGGCGCAGGGGGCTGGGGGCGGGGCGGACGGAGATGGGGGGTGGGAGATCCGGAAGGCTATCGGGAAAGCGATCGGCAGCGGAGACCGACGGGCGCGGGCCAGCGGCCCGGGAGGACTCGTCTCCCGCTGCGGCGGCGCCTGCCGCTCGCGGCTCATCCGTGAGTGCCTGCGCAGCGGCCGGCGCTCCGTCCGGCATCGGCGACGCCGCGAGATCATCGGCTGTGGACGACCCGTCGCCCTGCGGCGGCACGGCGGCCTCCTGCCCGTGATCACGAGCCGCGAACGACGCACCGCCCGACGTCTGCGACGCCTCGCCGGCCCAAGGCTCCGTCGAGAGGTCCGCCCGGGGGGCCGGTCCCATGTCACCGACCTCGTCGGCGAGTTGGTGCACCAGGACGCCGTGACGAAACGCGGTCTCGCCGACGGCGGCGCATGTACTGCCGTACACGGAGAGTCGGTTGCCGCTCTCGCGTACGACCTCGACGCTGCGCCGTGTGGTGCGCGCCTCCTTGGTGAGCAGAGCGGCGAGGCGGGAGGCATGCGGGGTACGCACGGCGACGCGGGGGCGCAGCCGGGTGCGGGCGAAGTCGGCGGCCTCCTGGTCGGCGACCAGTCTGCCCTGTTCCAGGGTGACGACCCGGTCGGCGGTGCGTGCGGCCTCCTTCGGGTCGGTCGTGGTCAGCAGCACCGTGCCGCCCTGGGCGGCGTGCGCGCGCAGCATGCCGTACAGCCAACGACTCTCGCGGGTGGAGAGCCCGTCCGCGGGCGCGTCGAGCACGAGGGTGTGCGGGTCGGCCAGCAGGGCGCAGGCCAGGCCGAGGCGGCGGTCCATGCCACGGGAGAGGGTGCCGAGGCGTTCGTCGCGCAGGCTGACGAGGCCGACCACCTCCAGGACTTCGTCGGCGCGCCGCGCCGGAACGCCCGCGGCGGCGCACAGCATGCGCAGATGGCCGCGGACCGTACGGGCAGGATGGCCGGGGACGTCGCCCAGCAGCACGCCGACTTCGCGCGACGGATGGGCGATGCGGTGCAGCGGGCGGCCTCTGAAGTACGTGATCCCCCGGCCCCGTTGGAGTTCGAGCATGAGTCTGAGCGCCGTCGTCTTGCCCGCTCCCGACGCCCCGAGCAGCGCGGTGACATGACCCGCTCGCGCCTCGAAGGAGACGTCGTCGACGGCGGGAGGAAGCTCCTTGCGGGGGTCACTGGTCAGTCCGATGGCCTGGATCACCCTCAGCAAGATAGCGCGTTATGTCCGTTTTTCCGGGCAGCGCAAGGCCCGCTGCCCGGACGGCAGTCTGTCCGGTCGGATGCCTGCTCGGCGCCGGCTGCCGTCGCGTGTGACATTCCTGAGCGCGGATCGGCGCCGTCCGGTCCGGGCCCGGCGTGTGTCCTGGACTGCGGCGTCAGACCTCGGGGCGCAGCATCGGGGGGTTGAGCAGCGTGGCTCCGCCGGCCCGGAAAAGCTGGGCGGGACGACCGCCCTGGCGCGTGGTGGTGCCGCCGGTGGGAACAAGGAAGCCCGGCGTGCCCGTGACCTTGCGGTGGAAGTTACGGGGGTCCAGCGCCACGCCCCACACCGCCTCGTAGACCCGGCGCAGCTCGCCGACGGTGAACTCGGTGGGGCAGAACGCCGTGGCCAGCGACGAGTACTCGATCTTGGAACGGGCTCGCTCCACGCCGTCGGCCAGGATCTGGGCATGGTCGAAGGCGAGCGGCACCACCGGTTCGCCGTCACGGCCGTACCCGCCCTGCTGCAACAGTTCGTCGACGGGCGCCCAGCGGGCGTTGCTGGCGTCACCGCCCGCGCGGGGCGCGGGCAGGTCGGGAGCCAGCGCGAGGTGGGCGACGCTCACCACGCGCATCCGGGGGTCCCGCTTCGGGTCGCCGTACGTCGCGAGCTGCTCCAGGTGGGCGCCGTTGTCCTGCGCGGGGACGGACGGGTCGTGGGCACGCAGCCCGGTCTCCTCGGCCAACTCCCGAGCGGCCGCCTGCGCCAGGTCCTCGTCGGCCCTCACGAACCCGCCGGGCAGTGCCCAGCGCCCCTGGAACGGCGGTTCGCCCCTGCGCACCGCCATCGCGCACAGGGCATCGCGGCGCACGGTCAGCACGACCAGGTCCACGGTGACGGCAAAGGGCGGAAAGGCTGACGGGTCGTAGGGCATGTGGCGATCATAGTCGTCTGCTTGACGATAAACACTCCCTTCGCCGGCCTCATCGACTCTGATCCATTTCGGCCCGGCCTGCGCCTCGCCGTCCCGCCCGTGTGTCGTGCCAGGTGGCGTCGTACGAGGTCACGCCCGCAGTTGAAGCCCGTCGGCCGCCTCCTCGACCATGGCGAGGCCCAGCCTGCTGACGCGTATGGCGAAGGGGGCGCCGGCGACCCGCAGGCCCGTCAGGACGATCTCGCCCAGTGGTGCGCTGCGCATGGGCCGCAACGTCACCGTTCCCCCAGGGGCGTCCGGGCGGATGCCCGCGAGCGTGGTCAGCAGAAGCACCCCGGCCGCCGCCGCCGTGGCCGCCGGCCGACAGGCCGCGGGGTGCGGGAGAGGGGCGCTCCCGTCGGTGCGCTGCTTTCCCGCGTACATCTCGGGCAGCCGGTGGCCGAACGCCTCCGCCGCCGCCAGTGCGCCCCGCAGCAGTGCGCTCGCCTCCTTCTCGTAGTCGGCCGCGGCCAGACCCGCGACGGCAAGGGCCGTTTCGTGGACCCGCACCGCACCGCTGCGATGACCGAACGGGTTGTGCCCCGCCTCCTTCGCGCCCAGTCCACGCAGGCCCCAGCCCGAGTCCATGGCCGGACCGCCGAGCAGGCGAGCGAGCTGTTCGGTCTGTACCTTGTCGAGCAGCCCGGGCGCGTGTTCTCCCCCGCCCAGCAGGCCGGTGTCGAGGAGATGGACGGCGGCAGCGCCCAGATGCGGTACGAGGCGGCCGTCGGGGGCCCGGGCAGCCGCGGGTCGCCCGCCGCCCACGTCGTCGATCCAGAAGTCCCGGCGGAACCTTGTCCGCAGCGCACCGGCCCACTGCCTCAGCTCGGCACTGCCCGGTCTGTCGCAAGCGTCGAGGAGATCGGCACCGAGCAGAGCCGCACGATGGGCGTGGGCCTGGGTCTCGCAGCGGACGGGGCCGCCGGGGAGCGGGTCCCGCAGGTACAAGCCGTCGGTCGCAGTGGTCCGCAGCCAGGTCAGGCATCGCTCGGCCGCGGGGAGGAGCTCCTCGACCTCCGGTTCGGTCAGCCCCCAGCGCCGGGCCTCCGCGAGCAGCGCGGGGAAAAGCAGCGTGGCCTCCGTGCCCGTACAGCCCGGCGGCAGATGCGTGCCGGCGTCCCGTATCGGTCCGGGGATCATCCCGGACTGGGGTCCCGGACCCCGGAGTTGGCTGCGAGCGAGGGTGCGCAACGTGCCCACGGCGAGCCGGGTGCCCAGGGGCAGGGTCATCCGGGCCGCGGCGAGGGCCTCGGCCGGGGCCAGGCCGCAGCGCCAGGGCACCCCGGCGGCCAGGTGTGTGTCGGCGGGGTGCGCCGGGTTGCGCAGCAGAAGGGCCTGGAGGTCCTCGATGCTCGTCCGCAGGAGCGCCTCCGCTCTGGGGTCGTCGCCGACGGCCCGCGCGGAAGCCAGTGGGCTGGTCGCCGCTCGGCCTGCGGCGCGCAGGGGGCCCGCCCCGTCCGGACGCACTCGCAGTTCGATGGTCGCGCTACCGCCCGGGGGCAGTTCGAACTCCCAGCGCAGCAGTCCTGCGGAGGCCAGCGCGTCGGCGGGCGGCGGGTCGGCCGTCACGGCAGCGCCGCCCCCGACAGACGACCAGCGCAGGCCGAAGTCGTGGACGGTGGCGGGCAGTTCCGGTCCCGTGTTGCCGCACGCGATCGCACCGAGGTCGGCCAGGTCCGTGCCGAGGGCGACCTCGACCGGCACACGCAGCGGGCGGACGCCCGCACTGTGCAGCGTGATCCGCTCGGTGCCGTCCGCGCGACGAGTTCGCTCGACGACGATGTCCGGGTCGGGACCCGTCTGAGGGGAGACCCGCAGGGTGCCCACGAACCGGGCACTGTCGGCCGAGGTCATCCGTGCTTGCACCGCGAGCGGTTCACGGCCGGCCACCCGGACCTGGCAGCGGGAGAGCACGCGTCGCCCCGCGCGGTAGAACCCCTCCCACCCGCGGCCGGTCAACTGCCCCTGCTCCGTGGAGATGGCGAGGCCCGGAAGGGCGACGCAGACCATGGCGTCGTGAGTGGAAGGCAGGGCGGCGGGGCGACGTGTAAGCGATGGGTGAGGCGGTGTGGGCTGGGGCGGTGTGGGGTGAGCCTTTGACGCGTGGGTCGGTGAGGGGGCGCCATGAGGCGGGGAGGAGCGCCGTTTGTGGTCGGCCGGCGGCGGCGATGTCTTGCCCCGGAGCGCGGGCGACGAGGGTGTCGGGGACAGTGGGGGCGGCGGGGGCGGTGGGGCCAATCGCCTGGCGGGCCTGGTCGAACTGGCTGGCATGGGTGGAGTGGCTGGCATGGGTGGACTGGCTGGCATGGGTGGACTGGCTGGCGTGACTGACGTGGCCTGTGTGACTGATGTGAGTGAAGTGACTGGTGTGGCTGCCCTCGTCGGGCTCGTCGGCCCCGTCGGCTGCACAGGGAGCGTCGTCCGTGCTTCCCAGGGTTGCGGGCGGCCCTCCTGGCGTGCCGGCGGCCGCCAGACCGGAGATGGGCTCTGGTCTGGCGATCCGGCAACGAGCCGCCCCAGCTCCGCCCGCCCGTCAGCGAGCCGCCGCTGCTCCACCGATGCGGCATCGGGCCGTCCCCGCTCCACCGCCTCCGGCGGGGGCCAGCCCTGGCCGGTCGGCGCAGAACCACGAGGCGGGTCGCTCGGGCGCCTCGGCATGAGCCGCCCCGGGCTGCCCCCCGCCGGAGGCGGTCCCGTATCCACCTTGAGGGACGTCATCGCCCCGCCGACTGCAGAGCGATCGTCGGCGGCCGGGGATGTCGGAGTCGGCTGTGGCATGGGGCGGCTTCCTCTGCGCTCATTGCGCCTCGGGCGTGCGCGGCGCCGGCTGGGGGATCCTGAGTGACAGGGGCGGTGCGGCGGCATGGCCGGTCCGGGCGTTCCGCCACTCAGGTGAACGGGGAGGGACTCCTTCGGGTCACGCACAGGATGGGGTGACCCCGCCGACAGGCCTCCGCATGCAGCAACTTCGCCGGACGAACAGTGCCCCTCCGGCGTGTCCAAGGGGAGGACGTCGGCCGACACCTGCTGTTCGTAGCCGCTCGGATCAGGGAGTTGCTCAAGGCGACCCTGAGCGCGGACGCCGCGCCAGGCCCTGACCACGGACACTGGTCCCCACACGAACCGCGGACGCCGCTTCCGGGCCCGCACCCCCGCCTCGCCCCACGGCCATCTTGCGCGGCATCGATCAGGCCCCGGCGCGCGGCGACCGTCACCTCGACGACATCGGTCAGGGCGTGGCACCAAGCACCCGCGACGTCGACGGCATCCGTCCGGGCCCCGGCTGCAACCGCTCACTTGTCCCCCTCAGCGCCAACGTTCTTGGCACGGACATCGTCCGGACGGGCTCCGCTCCGACGCATGGCCCCCTTCTTGGCACTGCGCGGAGCCGCGCTTTTCGAGGCGCGCGCAGCCGTGCCGCCACCCGGCCGTGGGGCGGCGACCTGTGTGCCCGCCGGCGTACGCGTGCGGGGGCCGCGCGTGGCCTGTGCACGCCCGGCTGCCCTGGCGGACTGAGGCTGACTGCCGGTCGAGCCAGCGAACTGCCGGGACCTTCGACAGCCACCCACGTCGTACGCCTCCGGCGCGGCTTTCACCGCCTCGCCCTGCACCGACTCTTCGGCGTCCTCCGACTTGCCTAGCCGCCCGGCGTCCATTCGCTCGATGTCCGTTCGCTCGGCCCTCTCAGCCCGCTCGGCTCGCTCAACTCGCTCAGTCCGCTCGCGGTTGAAGCGTTCCGCGCGCAGGCAGCGGCGGATCGACTCGGGGTCCAGCCCCTCGTTGCAGGCCTGGTGCAGGAGGCGGGCGAAGAGGTAGTCGGAGTCGGCGCCGATTGCCATGGCGAGGGCTTCTCGGGCCTCCAACTCGTCGCCGGTGGACCAGGCGACCCAGCCTGCGAGGGTGAGCGGCGGCGCGGCGTGCTCGCTGTACGGTCCGACACAGCGGCGGGCCAGCGCCCGCCAGAGCCGAAGGGCGGGGCCGGCCTCGTCGCCCTCCATCCACTCGGCCGCCCGGTCGCGAGTCGTGCGGTCCTGCAAGCCCAGAATGAGCCTCGCGGCCTCGTCGTGCCCGAGCAGTTCGTCGTCACGCAGATCCGCAGTGAGCGTCCCGGACACGGGCGTGGCCGCGGCGAACCGGCTCATGAGTTGCTCGGCCAGCCGCAGCGTCTCCTCTGCCACTCCCGCACGTGCCGAGTCGTCGAGGATCCTGGGGACCAGTGCCATGCCGACGGTGTCCAGGGCGATCTCCTGGTCCACGGCTGCGTCGTTCTCCCAGGGCAGCAGCCTGGCCCGGAACTCGCGCAACGAGCCCCGCACCTGAAGTCCCGCGTACGTGGCCGCGGCGGCCAGCACCGACGTACCGGGCAGGCCCATAGGCCGGCCCTCGGGCGGGCAGCACTCCGCCTTGTCGCAGCAGTAGGACCAGAAACGGCCGTCCGAGATGCACAGGGCCTCGATCACCGGCACGTCCAGGCTGCCGCACGCCACACGCATCTGCTGGGCCAATGGGCGCAGACGTTCCATGACCTGTCGGCCCGTCTGGCCACGCGCCGGTTCCTGGCAGAGGAAGGCGACCATCTGCTCGGGCCGGGCTCCCCTACGCTCGCTGCCCCTCATCAGTCCGTGGGCCAACTGCCTGGCAGCAGACTCCCAGTCGTCCGCGCTCGCGGGGATGCCCAGCCGTGCGCGACCACCGAACCGGCCACGGCCGTCTCGTTCGTGAAGGGCGACGAGCACGATGCTGTCCTCGGGGCGGTACCCGAGGAGATAGGGCAGCGCGTCGGCCAGTTCGGCCGGCGTGCGCAGGGTGACCTGGTGTTCGGCGGGGTGCCCGTCGTACTCGGTGGAGTCGAGTTGATCCACTCGTCCCGAGTGCCCCAGACGGGCGTCACGCCCCTCCACCGCCTCACAGCCCTCATGTGCCTCACCGGCCTCAGGCTCATGTCCCTGACATGCCTCCTGCGCCCCATTCATGGTGTTCGGGTCAGTCGCTCCAGGCACGAGTCGCTGTTCGCCAACCGCGGCGTCCTCGTTCTCGGGAGATCCAGTCGCTTCGCTGTGCTTCGTCATGCGCCGACGATCTCGCGGATCGCCAGACTCCGCTTTGACCTGTGGATAAGTCCGATCAGGGGCACGACAACCGGGCGCATACGCGGGCCCGACTCCCGTCCTGTCTCGTCAAGCGCCAGTGACTTTCGGCCAGTTGGAGAGAACCCTCTCCGGTCGGGGCCAGCTTTCGGAGCCGCCCGGCTCCGGAACGGTTCAACGCGTTGGGTGGCACCAGGTCGGGAAGAGAGTTGACCAAGGCACCAGATCATGGGCATGAGCGCGGGACTGCCCGACCAGCGCCATCGGGTCGCTGGGGATGGGCTGCGCGGCCGCCGCTGCGGACAAGTCGGGCGGCACCTAGCGCCGGTAGTCGGTCAATCAACCGACGGAGAATCCTGGTCGAAGGCATCCTCGTGCGGCGTCGGAGACGGCCGTCGACGCCCTCGACGCCCTCGACGCCCTCGACACCGAACGACAACGCCATACCCACAGCAGGGGAAGGGTCAGCCTGCAGCCGCGAGGACCAACGGGAGCACCTGTTCGCTGCCTGTCTGCCGTAGCAGGCGGGCAGCGACTGCGAGAGTCCAACCAGAGTCGGTGTAGTCGTCCACGAGCAGGACAGGGCCGGGAGAGCGAGCCAGTGCTCCGGCCAACTCCTCGGAGACGGTGAAGGCGCTGGAAAGCCCCCTGAGGCGTTGGGCGGAGTTGCTGCGGCGTGCCGCGTGCGCGCCGCTCGGTCCGCCGTACGTCAACGCGCCCAGGAAGGGCAGACGGCCGATGGACGCAATGCCCTCAGCGAGCGAACCGACCAACTGCGGGCGGGTCATGGAAGGTACGGCGACGACCCCCACTGGCCGGGCTGAGGCATCCGGGACGTTCGGCGCCCAACCGCCCGGCGAACGTGCCCAATCGGCGAGGACCGCCACCGCGGCCCGCAGGACATCGTCGGGTACCGGCCCGTCGGGCGCGTTGTCGGCCAGCAGTGGGCGCAGCCGGTTGCCCCAGCCGATGTCGGAGAGCCGCCCCAGGGCCCGCCCGGTGGAGCACTGCTCCTTGACCGGGATACGGCCCTTGAGGTCGATGCCCAGCGCGGGCATTCCCGTCGGCCACATTCGGCGCGGCTCGATCTCAACGCCTGGGCGATCCAGCTCCTTCTCCGCCCCGGTCAGCGTCTCCGCCGAGACGTGGGAATCGACCCACGCGCCCGCGCAGTTGTCGCAACGGCCGCACGGGGCCGCGCCACCGTCGTCCAGATGCTGACGCAGGAACTCCATCCGGCACTGCGACGTGGTGACGTAGTCGCGCATGGCCTGCTGCTCGGCCGCCCGCTGCCGGGCGACCCAGGCGTACCGCTCGGAGTCGTAGACCCACTGCTCCCCGGTGGGGATCCAGCCGCCCTTGACCCGTTTCACGGCTCCGTCCACGTCGAGCACCTTGAGCATGCTCTCCAGCCAGGTGCGCCGGAGGTCGACCAGAGCTTCGAGGGCCGGCACGGACAGCGGCCGTCCCGCATCGGCGAGGGCCGACAGAGTCTCGCGCACCTGGGTCTCGGGCGGGAACGCCGTATCGGCGAAGTAACGCCAGATCGCCTCGTCCTCCTTGCCCGGCAGGAGCAGCACATCGGCATGCTCCACGCCGCGCCCCGCACGCCCCACCTGCTGGTAGTAGGCGATCGGCGAGGACGGCGAGCCGAGGTGGACGACGAAGCCGAGATCCGGCTTGTCGAACCCCATGCCCAGCGCCGAGGTCGCGACCAGCGCTTTGACCCGGTTCTCTTGCAGATCGACCTCGGCCTGCAGCCGGTCAGCGTTCTCGGTACGCCCCGTGTAGGAGGCCACCCGGAAGCCCCGCTGCCGCAGAAAGGCAGTGGCTTCTTCGGCCGCGGCCACCGTGAGCGCGTAGATGATCCCGGAGCCGGGCAGCTCGTCCAGGTGCTCCGCGAGCCAGGCGAGGCGATGCGCGGCATCCGGCAGTTGGACCACGCCCAGCCGCAGACTCTCCCTGTCCAGCGGACCGCGCAGCACCAGAGCCTCGCCGCCACCGGTACCCAACTGCTCGGCCACATCGGCGGTGACCCGTGCGTTGGCGGTCGCGGTGGTGGCCAGGACCGGCACACCGGTGGGCAGCTCGGCGAGCATCGTCCGGAGCCGACGGTAGTCCGGACGGAAGTCGTGGCCCCAGTCGGAGATGCAGTGCGCCTCGTCGACCACCAACAGACCAGTCGTCGCGGCGAGCTTGGGCAGTACCTGCTCGCGGAAGTCGACGGCGTTGAGACGTTCCGGACTGACGAGGAGAACGTCGGTCTCGCCGCGCTCGACCTCCTCGTAGATGACCTCCCACTCCTCCGGATTGGCCGAGTTGATGGTGCGCGCCCGGATACCGGCCCGCGCCGCCGACTCGACCTGGTTGCGCATCAGTGCCAGCAGGGGCGAGACGATCACCGTGGGGCCTGAGCCGCGCCGGCGCAGCAGCGCGGTGGCGACGAAGTACACCGCCGATTTCCCCCAGCCGGTGCGCTGTACGACCAGGGCCCGCCGGCGTTCCTCCACCAGAGCCGCGACCGCCTGCCACTGGTCCTCCCGCAACCGTGCCGCACCCCCAGGGGCACCGACCAGCTCGGCGAGAATGGCATCGGCTTCAGCGCGCAGCTCCAGAACGTCCATGCCCCCATGCAACCGGATGGCACTGACAATCGCCCACTCCACCCCGCGGCCCCAGACAGAGCGCTCGCCCACGGCGACCCCGGATTGTGGTGTTCTCCCAGGTCAGGGCCCGGCCGCTGGTGCCGTCGATCCAGTACGTCCCCTATGAGACGCCCGTACGAGAACGGCCGTGCGGCACGGGCCGCGGCTGCTCCAGGCATCGCACAGTCACGCACTGGGTAGGGATATAACCCGCGCACCATGAGATTTCGGGCGGTGGCCCCATTTGCTCGTTGCCGCATTCAGGTTCGACAGGAAGAATTGAAGTCCGCTCCCCGCACGGCTCGTCCGTGATCCGGTAGGGCTCTGCTGCGGTGCGCGCTCCCCCGATCCGACCCCGCCCCGCAGTGTGGGCGCGTAGCCGAAGGGAGGACCGTGACCTTCGGATTCGCTCCGTCCTCCGCGGCATCCATGTCGACGTCAGCCGACCTGTCCGCCGCTTCCGCCAACCCTCTGGCCCGCATGCTCGAACCCGCCGAGTGGGCTGCCGCGGGAATCCCCCTGCTGCGCAACCCGCGCGAGGTCGTCAGTGGTCTGCACTCACGGCACCGCCCCAGACCGGCCACCGCGATCGTGGCCGTACTGGACCCTGACGAGCGGTTGCGGGCGAGCGCCTCGTTCATCCGCCGCCCGGCTCCGGCCGACGGCTGGATGTTCCGCAACGCGCTGCTCTCCCAGTTGCGTCGCGTCATCCCGCACGACCTGCGGCGCCGCACCCCGGTGCGCACCGCGGTGCTGCTCTACTGCCGTGAGGGCGACGGCCGTTGGACGGAGGAGGACGGCGCGTGGATGTGGGGCCTGCGTGACGCCTGCACGCTGCACGGCCTGCGCTGCGGCGCGTACATCACGCTGACCCGCGACGGCTGGCAGGTCCTCGGCGAGGGTCGCGGCGGCCGCCGTCCCCACGCCGACTCGTCGCCAGAGCCCTTCGCCACATCCGAGGCACCGCTTCCGATACCCCGCACCGGAGGCGCGGCCTCGGAGGTCATGCGACGCGCGGCGGCCCGCTGAGGACGCCGACGGGAGTTCCCAGCCCGGCGGCACGGTCACACCCGCCGTAGCGCCAACGCGATACGGCGGTCTGACGTACGACGATGACCACGGCCATCTCCCGAGCACCCGCGGGCCTTGCCCGCCGGGGCTGTGTGGGGCGAGAGGGCTCACGATCAGGTCACTCGATCAACCGCCGGGCAGTGCCTCACCGGCACGTCGCAGCAGCCCGTGCGTCGGCGACCTGACGCGCCTCCGGACGCCGCCCACGTCGGTTCATCCGCACGTCATGGACTCACGCTCCCCCGCACGGGCACGCGCGCGGGAACCGAATGGATGCGGCATGCGCACGCCGAGTTCCCCCACGCCTTTGCGCACTCGAAGACCTCGCCGTGCGGACGCCACCACAGCGGCACCCTGTCCCCCACTGTCCTGTGGAGCGCTCCACCGGACGAGCCGGTACTGACTCAGACGCCCGCGCCGAGCACCGAGTTGATCCGCTGCGGGTCCCCGCAGACGATCAGCAGCGCACGTGCCTGGCTCAGGGCCAGCGGCAGCGCGGTGGCGGCAGCGGTGTCGGGACCGCCGTTGACGGCGACCACGACCACGGGGCGTGCCGCTGCACGGGCCGCAGCCGAGGCATCGGCGTAGAACACGTCGTCACCCGCGTCATGCTGCGCCCAGTACGAGGCTTCACCGAAGGACAGCTCGTGGGCGGCCCACGGATGCTGTTCGCCGGTGGTGATCACCAGCACGTCGCCGGGGGCGCGGCCCGACTCCAGGAGCAGGTCGACGGCTTCCTCGGCAGCGTCGAGCGCACCCTCGGGCGAGGCCGGGATCAGCTGGATCTGCGGGGTCGCCACAGCCTGGGCGGAGGCGGCGGGGGTAGCCGGACCCGACGGTCCGGGCTTGGTCACGGCCACGTCACGCGGCGTACGTTGCACCGGCGGCGCGGGCCGCGGGGGCCCGGGTCGGCCGGGACGCGACGGAGCCGCGGGGCGGGGTCCTGGTACGGGGCGGGGGGTCGGCGCGGTGCGGCCGCTGGCCGGAGTGGCGCGGGGACCCTGGGCACTCTCGTGAATCTGAGGCTCCTCGGGAATGAGAGGCATGAGCTGATGTTTATCAAACGCTGGTGCGACTCGCGTCGGCGGGTGGCACACAAATGCGAGCGGAATCGTCAGAAATCGAAGCCGAGCTGCCCCTCGATCTCCGGAACGCTTCCTTCCACCCATGTGCGGACCTTCTTGAGGTGCCGCCACTGGGGCAGCGCATCAAGATACGCCCACGACAACCGGTGGTACGGGGTGGGTCCCCGCTCCGCCAGTGCGGCCTTGTGCACGGGTGACGGATACCCGGCGTTGTCCGCAAAACCGAAGTCTGCATGGTCGACACCCAGTTCGGCCATCATTTTGTCGCGCTGAACCTTAGCGATCACCGAGGCCGCCGCGACCGCCACGCACGACTGGTCACCCTTGATCACCGTACGGACCCTCCACGGATCCCCGAGGTAGTTGTGCTTCCCGTCGAGGATCACCGCGTCGGGGCGGATCGGCAGGGCTTCCAGGGCCCGCACCGCGGCGAGCCGCAACGAAGCAGTCATCCCCAGGTCGTCGATCTCCTCCGGAGAGGCGTGCCCCAGGGCGTACGACGTCACCCACGTCCGTAGCTCCTCGGCGAGCGCGGTGCGCCGCTTGACGGTGAGCAGCTTGGAGTCGGTGAGGCCCGTGGGGGGCCGACGCAGTCCGGTGATCGCCGCACAGACGGTGACAGGGCCGGCCCAGGCGCCGCGCCCCACCTCGTCGACACCGGCAATGATCTTCGCTCCGGTCGTGGCTCGAAGGGAGCGCTCGACGGTGTGAGTAGGCGGTTCGTACGGCATGGCGCCCTTAGCGTACGCCGCCCGGAACCCGCTTCGACACCCCGGTTCGCCGAAGCGGCCACCAGGCCGGCGAAGCGCCGGTTCACGCGCCCGTCGGGCGGAGCAGCGGAACCATCAACTGGTCGATCATCTCCTCAAGATCCTGGTCATTCCATTCGCTGGCGCACATCTTTGATCGGTACATCATCATCGCCGGAATGGCATCGAAGACATAACCGTTCGCCGCGTCGGCCCGCACCTCTCCCCGCTCGATTCCGCGGGTGATGACCTCTCTGAGCAGCTTGATCGTCGGCTCCACCACCCCCTCGAAGATCACGCCGTGAAACCGCTCGGCCTGCAGGCTGTCGCATTCGTGAATCACGGACCGCAGGGCGGAACCCGGGCGCGAGAACATCGCCTCCCGCACCTGCCGGCACAGTGCGAGCAGATCCTCGCGCACGCTCCCCAGATCCGGAGCCGCTTCGAAACGTGGCAGCCCGGCCCGCAGCGCATCGGCGACAAGGTCCTCCTTGGACGGCCAACGGCGATAGACGGCGGCCTTCCCGGTCTGGGCACCGGCGGCGACGCCCTCCATCGTGAGGCCCTTCCAGCCGACCGTACTGAGCTGGTCCAGCGCGGCGTCGAGAATCGCGCGTTCCAGTACGGCGCCGCGCCGGCGAAGGGAGGCCGTCTGAGCGGGGGTGGCCGTCCAACGCGAGGTGACCATCTGAGCGTCTCCAACGAACAAGGGGAGCGGGGGAATTACGGGGACTGCGGGAGCGCCACGCGGCATCTGGGGGGACAGGACACACCGCGCGGCAACAATGCCAGTGAACGCTTGCGTTCACTACCGGGGACTCACTACGGTTGACGCGACAGTGAACGCGATCGTTCACTAACGTTCTTGTGGGGGACCCATAGTGACGACCTCTCAGTTGATCAAGGACCAAAAACCAGGTGCGGCTCGCCGGGCGGGGCATCCCGGCGTCGCGCTCACCGTCATCGCGGCTTGCCAACTCATGGTGGTACTCGACGCGACGATTGTGAACATCGCGCTCCCGCACATTCAAAACGCGCTCAATTTCAGCACCACCGACCTCACCTGGGTCGTCAGTGCCTACACGCTCACCTTCGGCGGTCTGCTGCTGCTCGGCGGCCGTGCCGGTGACATCCTGGGGCGGCGCCGGGTCTTCATGACCGGCATCCTGATCTTCACCCTCGCTTCCCTGCTCGGCGGACTCGCCCAGGAACCATGGCAGTTGCTTGCCGCGCGTGTGCTCCAGGGCGTGGGTGGTGCGATCGCGTCGCCCACCTCGCTGGCGCTCATCACCACGACGTTCCCCGAAGGCCCGGAACGCAACCGGGCGTTCGGCGTCTTCGCCGCCGTCTCCGCAGGCGGTGGCGCCATCGGTCTGCTCGCGGGCGGCATGCTCACCGAGTGGCTCGACTGGCGATGGGTGCTCTTCGTCAATGTGCCGATCGGCATCGTGATAGCCGTGCTCACGCCGCTGTACATCAACGAGTCCGAACGGCACACCGGCCGCTTCGACATAGCGGGCGCAGTGACCTCGACGGCGGGTATGGCGTCCCTGGTCTACGGCTTCATCCGCGCGGCGGACGAGGGCTGGCGGGACAACCTGACCATCGGGTCCTTCGTCACTGCGGTGATCCTGTTGCTGGCCTTCGCGTTCATCGAGTCGCGGGCCAAGGAGCCCATCACCCCGCTCAGGATGTTCGCCGACCGCAACCGCTCCGGGACGTATGTGATCATGCTGAGCCTGGCCGCGGCGATGTTCGGCATGTTCTTCTACATCGTGCTGTTCGTGCAGAACGTGCTGCAGTACAGCCCGATCGAGGCCGGTCTCGCCTTCCTGCCGGTGACGGTCGTGATCGCGCTCGGCGCCGGCCTGTCGCAGCGCTTCCTGCCGGTGCTCGGCCCGAAGCCGTTCATGCTCGTGGGCTCGGCACTCACGGCGATCGGGCTGGCCTGGCAGACCCTGATCAGCGCCGACAGCTCGTACGTCGGCGGAGTGCTCGGGCCGATGCTGCTGTTCGGCTTCGGTATGGGCCTGAACTTCGTCACGCTGACGATCACGGCGGTCTCCGGCGTCGCCCAGCACGAGGCCGGCGCCGCGTCCGGGTTGCTCAACACCACCCAGCAGGTGGGTGGTTCGCTCGGCCTGTCCATCCTGACGACGGTATTCGGATCGGCCAGCAGGGACGAGGCGGAGAAACAGGTGCCGGCCTTCATGGCCGAGGCGTCGACAGAACAAAAGGCGGAGTTCGCCAGGACCCAGCAGTTGCCCGGTCCGTGGGGGCACGAGGTACTGGCACAGGGCATCTCGACGGGCTTCGTGGCGGCCGCCGCGATGGCCGTACTCGCCCTCGCCACCGCGTGGTTGGTGATACGGGTCCGTAAGAGCGATCTGGAGGCTCTTGCCGGGACGGCGGGGCCGATGGCCGGCTGACCTGGCCGGACGCACGAAGGGCCGCAGGTGACCGGATCGTGTCCGGGGGACCGAGGGCGAGGGCCACGAGCCGGCCACCCGCACCACCAGCCAGGCAGCCGACGTCAGACGGACCACGGCGGCGAAGGAAAAGGACAGCCGAGATCCGCCCCACTCGGCAGCCACCACGACGCACAGCACGCCCAGCACCGACATGAGCCCCATGGCTCCACCCCCCTGCCCGTCGCGCTTCACCTGAGCGCGCGGCTCCAGCCGCCGCACACCAACTGCCACGACAACGGACCGCCGATCACGCAGAGTTCCCGACAGGCACAGAAAGTTATCTACGATTCCGGCGCGACGAAGGAATCAGCCTCTCCCCATGGCGGCAGGACGGAGAATCGGCACGTCGGCGTCGGCGTCGGCGAGGCAGGGGATCGGCCTACACCGACGTCGGCACCCACTCCGGAAGGGCCTCGGTCCGCTCCGCCCATTCGGCCGGCACCGACCCGGCCTTCCCGGAGCCGATCACTCCGCCCACGATGGCGCAGGTGGTGTCCACGTCACCGCCGACCTGCGCGGTCGTCCAGAAGGCCCGCTCGTAGTCGCCCAGGGACCGCGCGGCCGACCAGAGCGCGAAGGGCACGGTGTCGTGGGCCGTCGTACGCCGCCCGCAGCCCAGCACGGCCGCGACGGTGGCCGCGTCGCCGTAGTCGAGCATGTCCCGAGCGCGCCGCAGGCCCGCTCCCACCGCACTCTTCGGCACCAGAGCGATGACGTCGTCGAGGAGCGATTCAGGGCTGGGCGGGCCACCGGGAGCGGCGGCCAGCGCGGCGGCCGCGGCGACGGCCATGGCGCCGACCACGGCCTCACGGTGCTGGTGCGTGGGATAGGCGGAGATCTCGGCCTGGTGGGTCGCCTGCTCCGGGTCGTCGGCGAACCAGGCGCCGAGGGGCGCGATCCGCATTGCCGCTCCATTGCCCCAGGAGCCCTGTCCGTTGAACAGCGCGGCCGAGAGCTCGCGCCAGTCGGCACCCTCCCTGATCAGGCGCAGCAGCCGGTTGACCGCGGGGCCGTAGCCCCCGGTCGAAGTCGTGGTGCTCGGCGAAGGAGCGGGCCAGGGCGTCCTGGTCGATGCGGTGGTGGGCCGCCAGGACGGCGACCACGGAGCAGGCCATCTCCGTGTCGTCCGTCCACTGCCAGGGGCCGGACGGCAACTCTCGGCGCTTCAGCAGCGGGTAGTTCACCGGCACGAAGAACTGCGAGCCCAGCGCGTCCCCCACCGCGAGTCCACGCAGGCTGGCGAGGGCGCGCTCCAGGCGCCCTTCGGGAGAGGAATCAGCGGTCATCGCTCTGCCACCCTATCCGGTGATCCCGTACGGTTCCGGATCTCGCCAGCGTTCGAACGGCCGGTCAAGCGTGTACTTGCCGTCGTCCCCGAGAACGAGCATCCGCATCTCCGCGTTCCCAGGATTGGACAGCGACTCGAATTCCGCGACCGTCCAGTGGAACCAGCGCATGCAGAACAGCCGCATGGCCAGGCCGTGGGTCACCAGCAGCACGTTCGGCGGGTGGTCGGGCGCCTCGAAGCTGCGAAACAGGCTCTCCAGGAAGCCGCCGACCCGGTCGTACACGTCGGCGCCGGACTCACCCTGGGCGAAGCGGTAGAAGAAGTGGCCGTAGGCGTCCCGATAGGACTTCTGGAGGCGTACGTCGTCGCAGTCCTGCCAGTTCCCCCAGTCCTGCTCGCGCAGCCGGGGCTCCTCGCGCACCCGTATGAGCTCGGGATCAAGATGGAACGCGCGCAGCGTCTCGTGCGTGCGGCGGTAAGGCGAGACGTACACGCTGACGCGCTCACGGCCGAACAGCTCCCGCAGCCGTTTACCCGTCTCCTCGGCCTGCTGCCAGCCCCGCTCGGTCAGGGCCAGCGCATGATCGGGCTCACGCTCGTAGACGGTGTCATCAACATTGCCCGTTGACTCTCCGTGTCGGACAAGGACGATGCGCCGTGGTCGTGCCATGCCAAAACCCTAGATCGGGTGACGGCACTTCGAGCACTGGTACCGGCCTTGTACGTCGTAGGTCACACATTTCCTGCACCACCAGCCACATGGAGGCGCACGATTAATGGTTTGGAATTCAAACTATCCAGGTCGGCTCGAGCTCCACGATGTCACCCGTGAGCGCTGCCACGTCCGCCTCCGTCTGGGCCCGCAGTGCCAGTCGCTCCACGCGCTCCGTGCGGTACTTGCCGTGTTCGGCTGCCGATCGCCACATCGACAGCACCAGGAACTCATGGCCCGGCGCCTCCCCGAACAGGCCGCGGATCATGCCGGGAGAACCCGCCATCGCAGGATTCCAGACCTTCTCCTGCATCAGCGTGAAGTGCTCGGCGCGGTCCTCATGGACACGGCAGTGGGCCACCCTGACGAGGTCCGCGTCGGTGAAGCGCGGCTCGAAGCCCGTCTTCACGTCGAAGCGGTAGTCGAAGAGTTTCGCCTGCAAGTCCTTGTAGGTGCCCGACTGGGCCGCGGCCAGTCTGTCGTGGGAACGGGCCATGAAGGAGTCGTAGAAGGAACGGCTCTCCCAGAACGAGAAGATGTGCGCCACCCCCTGCCGCCCCCGGCTCCAACCACCACCCTGTCCCCGAAACCCCGGCTCCCCCAGAAGCCCCGCCCATTTTCGCTGCCCCCGCTCGAAGCCGCGGCGGTCCACCACGGTGCAGCGAATCCACTTGACCAGCACCGCGCCATCGTAAGGCCACGGAGCGTGGCGCCGGTCACGCTCGGCCGCAGAGCTCCCCGGCGTACGCGCCCGCTCACGTGGCAGGATGGGCAACCGGCCTCGCCTGCTGGGCAGTTCGGGCAGAGGGCATTCGCGGAACGGGGAAGGGGAGCCTGGTGAACGCCATCAACAAGGGGATCCGGAAAGTCGAAATCTCGGTCAAGTGGGACCCGAGTCCGGCCGGGCAGCCGCCCACCGACCTGGACCTCGTCGCCGCGACCTACCTGGCCGACGATCCGTACGGCGATCCCGCCCACGTCGTGCACTTCGACAGCCGTTCTCCGGACGGAACCATCTATCTCAACCGGGACAGCAAGGACGGCAAGGGCTTCGGCTGGGACGAGGTCCTCACCGTGGAGCTCGAACGGATCGACAGCCGGTACGCGCGCGTGGTGGTCGGCGTGGTGATCCAGCAGCGCCCCGCGCAGCGCACCTTCGTCAGCGTCGTCAAGCCGGCGCTGCGCATCCGCGAGGGCTACACCGTCCTGGCCGAGGACGACTTCGGCGCCGTCCTCGGGTCGACGGCGGCGACCGTCGCGGAGTTCGTACGCGAAGGGTCGACGTGGGACTTCCACCCGGGGATCCACGGTTTCGAGGACGACCCGGCGACGTTCACGGCCACCATGGGCAGGCCCCGCCGGCCCTGAGAGCCGCCCGTACGTTCGCGGGGACATAGGGCAAAGAGGGGCGCCGACATATGGTCGGCGCCCCTCCTTGTGGACCTTGATACACGAAGCGACGGAGCGACCATGGGTGAAACCGAGGGCACACGCCTGATGCGGCACATCTTCGCCGGGCTGGCGGAGGGGGACGGCCGGCCTCTCGCCGAGAGTCTCGCCGACGACTTCCGCTGGACGATCATCGGGACGACGAAATGGTCCGGGACTTACGAAGGCAAGCAGGTGGTCCTCAACGAACTCTTTCGTCCACTGCTCGCCCAGTTCTCGGACAGATACACGAACACCGCACAACGCTTCATCGCCGCCGACGACTACGTGGTGGTCGAGTGCAGCGGCCGTGCCACAACCGTGGAAGGGAAACGCTACGACAACACGTACTGCTGGGTCTGCCACGTCAAAGACGGAAAGCTGCAAGCACTGACCGAGTACTGCGATACCGAGCTGATAGCCAGAACACTGGGGGATCCGGGCGACCCGAAGCCCCAGTGATCACGGCAGTCGAGCGGGGAGCCGAGTTTCTCGACCCCCCGCTCTGACCGGCTGTTCACGCCTGAACGGCGCTCAGAATCAGCTGCAGCCGCTGGTCGAACCGCAGCCCTCGCAGATGTAGCAGGAGCCGGCCCGCTGCATCTTCGTGCCGCAGGAGAAGCACAGCGGGGCGTCGGCCTGGATGCCCAGCTGCATCTCCACCAGCTCGGCGCTGGTGTGGGCCTGCTGCGGGGCGGGCTTGGCCGCTTCGGCCTCGGCCTTCGGGGTGGCGACGGCCTTCAGCTCCTGGGCACGCGGCGCCGACTGGGCCAGGCCCTCGACGTCAACCTCGTCATCGGCGGGCTCATAGGAACCCGTCTCCAGGTGACGCTGGCGCTCCTCGGCGGAGTGGATGCCGAGCGCTGAGCGCGTCTCGAAGGGCAGGAAGTCGAGCGCCAGGCGGCGGAAGATGTAGTCGACGATCGACTGCGCCATCCGCACGTCCGGGTCGTCCGTCATGCCAGCCGGCTCGAAGCGCATGTTCGTGAACTTCGAGACGTACGTCTCCAGCGGCACGCCGTACTGGAGGCCCACCGAGACGGCGATCGAGAAGGCGTCCATCATGCCCGCGAGCGTCGAGCCCTGCTTGGACATCTTCAGGAAGACCTCACCGAGACCGTCGTCCGGGTAGGAGTTGGCGGTCATGTAGCCCTCGGCGCCACCCACGGTGAACGAGGTCGTGATGCCCGGACGGCCCTTCGGGAGGCGCTTGCGGACCGGGCGGTACTCGACGACCTTCTCGACCGTCTCACGGATCGTGGCTTCGGCCTTCTCCGTGATCTCGGCCTTCTCCTTCTCCTTGGTCTTGGCGGAGAGCGGCTGGCCGACCTTGCAGTTGTCGCGGTAGATGGCGAGCGCCTTGACGCCCATCTTCCAGGCCTCGAAGTAGATCTCCTCGACCTCCTCGACGGTCGCCGACTCCGGCATGTTGACCGTCTTGGACAGGGCGCCGGAGATCCACGGCTGGATCGCGGCCATCATGCGGACGTGGCCCATCGGGGAGATGGCGCGCTCGCCCATGGCGCAGTCGAACACCTCGTAGTGCTCGTGCTTGAGGCCCGGGGCGTCGATCACATTGCCGTGCTCGGCGATGTGGGCGACGATCGCCTCGATCTGCTCCTCCTGGTAGCCCAGGCGGCGCAGGGCCTGCGGGACGGTGCCGTTGACGATCTGCATCGAGCCGCCGCCGACCAGCTTCTTGAACTTGACCAGCGCGAGGTCGGGCTCGAGACCGGTGGTGTCGCAGGACATCGCCAGACCGATGGTGCCGGTCGGGGCGATGACGGACGCCTGGGAGTTACGGAAACCGTTCTTCTCACCGAGACGCAGCACGTCCTGCCAGGCCTCCGTGGCGGCGGCCCAGACCGGCGTGTCCAGGTCGTCCATGCGGACGGCCTCGCCGTTGGCGTCGGCGTGCTGCTTCATCACGCGCAGGTGCGGCTGCGCGTTGCGGGCATAGCCGTCGTACGGGCCGACGACGGCGGCGAGTTCGGCCGAGCGGCGGTACGACGTGCCGGTCATCAGGGAGGTGATGGCACCGGCGAGGGCACGGCCGCCGTCCGAGTCGTACGCGTGGCCGGTCGCCATCAGCAGGGCGCCGAGGTTGGCGTAGCCGATGCCGAGCTGGCGGAACGCGCGCGTGTTCTCGCCGATCTTCTGGGTCGGGAAGTCCGCGAAGCAGATGGAGATGTCCATCGCGGTGATGACGAGCTCGACGACCTTCGCGAAGCGCTCGACGTCGAAGGACTGGTTGCCCTTGCCGTCGTCCTTCAGGAACTTCATCAGGTTCAGCGAGGCGAGGTTGCAGGACGTGTTGTCCAGGTGCATGTACTCGCTGCAGGGGTTCGAGCCGTTGATACGGCCGGACTCCGGGCAGGTGTGCCAGTGGTTGATGGTGTCGTCGTACTGGATGCCGGGGTCGGCGCAGGCCCAGGCGGCCTCAGCCATCTTGCGGAACAGGGCCTTGGCGTCGACCTCCTCGATGACCTCGCCGGTCATCCGCGCGCGAAGGCCGAACTTGCCGCCCTGCTCGACGGCCTTCATGAACTCGTCGTTCACTCGGACCGAGTTGTTGGCGTTCTGGTACTGGACGGAGGTGATGTCCTCGCCACCGAGGTCCATGTCGAAGCCCGCGTCACGCAGGGCGCGGATCTTCTCCTCTTCCTTGACCTTGGTCTCGATGAAGTCCTCGATGTCGGGGTGGTCGACGTCGAGGATGACCATCTTGGCGGCGCGGCGAGTGGCACCGCCCGACTTGATCGTTCCTGCGGAGGCGTCGGCGCCGCGCATGAAGGAGACGGGACCGGAGGCGTTGCCGCCGGAGGACAGCAGCTCCTTGGAGGAGCGGATGCGGGAGAGGTTCAGGCCGGCGCCGGAGCCCCCCTTGAAGATCATGCCCTCTTCCTTGTACCAGTCGAGAATCGACTCCATGGAGTCGTCGACGGACAGGATGAAGCAGGCGGAGACCTGCTGCGGCTGGGGCGTGCCGACGTTGAACCAGACAGGGCTGTTGAAGCTGAAGATCTGGTGCAGGAGGGCGTAGGCCAGCTCGTGCTCGAAGATCTCGGCGTCGGCGGGCGAGGCGAAGTACTTGTAGTCCTCGCCGGCCTTCCTGTACGTCTTCACGATGCGGTCGATGAGCTGCTTGAGGCTCACCTCGCGCTGAGGGGTGCCGACGGCACCGCGGAAGTACTTGCTGGTGACGATGTTGACCGCGTTCACCGACCAGAAGTCGGGGAACTCCACGCCGCGCTGCTCGAAGTTGACCGAGCCGTCGCGCCAGTTGGTCATGACGACGTCACGGCGCTCCCAGGCCACCTCGTCGTACGGGTGTACGCCGGGGGTCGTGTGGATGCGCTCGATACGCAGTCCCTTGGCCGCCTTGGTGCCCTTGGCGCGGGAACTCCGTGCCGGACCGCTCGCCGTCTCTGTCATGCCGCCTCCCTGTACGGGCTGAAACGCCCTGAAGTGCCCCGATGTTCCCCGTGGCACGGTGTTCTGTCTGATGTCGCGGGCACCCTCTGATCGCCACCCGCAACAGGTCTTGTGTCGCCGCCTCACGGCCGGATCCGCCCTCCGAGAACGGATCCGGCCCGCCCTCAGTCGGCGGCGTTGGCGGGCACGGGGACTTGTGCAGCCCCTCCGGACCCGCGGTCGTCTTCCCGGCCCCCCGCTACAGCTCCTGCGTCGTCCTCGCGGTCGTCGTCGTCCGCGCGGGGGCGTCCCGTCGCCTCCCTGAGCTCCGCGATCGCGGCCTCGAAGTCCTCGAGCGAGTCGAACGCCCGGTAGACGGAGGCGAATCGCAGAAAAGCGACGAGATCGAGCTCCTGCAACGGGCCGAGTATGGCCAGCCCCACGTCGTGGGTGGTCAGCTCGGCGCTTCCGGTGGCCCGCACCGCCTCCTCGACCCGCTGGCCGAGCTGGGCGAGCGCGTCCTCGGTGACAGGTCGCCCCTGGCATGCCTTGCGCACGCCGTTGATGACCTTGGTACGGCTGAACGGTTCGGTGACTCCGGACCGCTTGATCACCATCAGCGAGCACGTCTCCACGGTCGTGAAACGACGGGAGCAGTCAGGACACTGGCGGCGCCTG
>NZ_JBEXQG010000089.1:0-31405 GCF_040612485.1 Streptomyces sp. NPDC006385 | reverse complement strand
CGCCTGTCGGCCTGGGAGACGGGCCTGGTCTTCGGCGTCCAGGGCGTGGTGTCGGTGATCGCCGGCTCGCTCACCCCGCGGTGCGTCAGCCGTCTGCCGGGAAAGACAGTCGTCCGGCTGTCGTCCGGCTGCGGGCCGGCCGGGGCTCAAGATCATGGGTCCCTCGTGCGGGAATGCCCGCGCCCGTAAGGGCGTTGTCACGTACGGACACAAGGAGGAGCGGTCACAGTGCTTGATCCGCAGGGTTTGTACGCGTGGGAGCCGAAGGGTCTGGCGGTCGTCGACATGGCGCTGGCCCAGGACTCGGCCGGTCTTGTCATGCTCTACCACTTCGACGGATACATCGACGCGGGCGAGACCGGCGACCAGATCGTCGACCGGGTCCTCGACACACTGCCCCACCAGGTCGTCGCCCGCTTCGACCACGACCGGCTGGTGGACTACCGAGCCCGCCGCCCACTGCTGACGTTCAAGCGCGACCGCTGGACCGACTACGAGGAGCCCGCCATCGAGGTGCGGCTCGTCCAGGACGCCACCGGGGCGCCCTTCCTGCTGCTGTCCGGGCCCGAGCCGGACGTGGAGTGGGAGCGTTTCGCGGCGGCCGTCAAGCAGATCGTGGAGCGGCTCGGCGTGCGCCTGTCGGTGAACTTCCACGGCATCCCCATGGGCGTCCCGCACACGCGCCCGGTCGGCCTCACCCCCCACGGCAACCGCACCGAGCTCGTGCCGGGCCACCGCAGCCCCTTCGAGGAGGCGCAGGTACCCGGCAGCGCCGAGTCGCTGGTCGAGTACCGGCTGATGGAGGCCGGGCACGACGTCCTGGGCGTCGCCGCGCACGTCCCGCACTACATCGCCCGCTCCCCGTACCCGGACGCGGCCCTGACCGTCCTGGAGGCCGTCACGGCGGCCACCGGACTCGTCCTGCCCGGTATCGCGCACTCCCTGCGCACGGAGGCCCACCGCACGCAGAACGAGATCGACCGCCAGATCCGCGAGGGTGACGACGAGCTGACCAACCTCGTCGAAGGTCTTGAACACCAGTACGACGCGGTCGCCGGTGCCGAGAGCCGCGGCAACATGCTCGCCGAGCCGGTGGACATCCCGTCGGCGGACGAGATCGGTCAGGAGTTCGAGCGGTTCCTGGCGGAGCGCGAGGGCGACAACTGATCCGCTAGGCTGCGGGACGGCCGAGCCCCGCCCGTCTCCGCCGACGCGGAGGTGATCCGGTGGGCCTGACCGGCGGTATCGGAGTCGGCAAGTTGTCCCCGCGTCCGCGGGGGTTCATGAGGTGGAGGCGCGGCCATGCTGTCCGTAGGCCTGACCGGCGGCATCGGTGCCGGCAAGAGCGAGGTGTCGCGGCTGCTCGTCGAGTGCGGGGCCGTGCTGATCGACGCGGATCGTATCGCGCGCGAGGTCGTCGCGCCCGGCACCCCCGGCCTCGCCGCCGTCGTCCAGGCCTTCGGTGAGGACGTGCTCGCCGAGGACGGCAGCCTGGACCGGCCCAAACTGGGCTCGATCGTCTTCGCCGACCCGGACAGGCTCGCCGTACTGAACTCGATCGTGCACCCCCTCGTCGGCGCCCGCTCCCGAGCGCTCCAGGAGGCCGCCGCCGAGGACGCCGTGGTCGTCCACGACGTCCCGCTCCTCACGGAGAACGGCCTCGCGCCGCTCTACGACGTCGTGGTCGTCGTCGACGCCAGTTCCGAGACCCAGCTCGACCGGCTGGTCCGGCTGCGCGGCATGACCGAGGAGGACGCACGCGCGCGGATGGCCGCACAGGCGACGCGTGACAAGCGCCTGGAGATCGCGGACATCGTCATCGACAACGACGTCCCCCTGGAAGTGCTTCAGCGGCGCGTGAAGGACGTGTGGGAGGAACTCGTGCGCAGAGCCCAGGGGACCCAGCAGAGCCCTGGGCCCCGGTCGTCCCAGGAATAGCGGCACGGCGTTCGCGCGTTGAACTCTCCCAGTGAGGGAAGGACTTCGCCGTGCCCGAGACCAGCGGTTCGACCGGACGTACTCCGGAGACGCATGTCATCGACTTCCGCGCCGCCGAGCACCTGCTCGCCGCGCGGGACCCGCGGGGCGCGGTGAAGCTGCTCGACGGGGTCATCGCCGCGCACCCGGAGAACACCGCCGCCCGGCTGCTGCGCGCGCGTGCCTTCTTCGCCGCCGCGCAACTGCGGCCCGCCGAGCTGGAGTTCACCGTCGTCCTGGAGCGCGAGCCGGACAACGCCTTCGCGCACTTCGCGCTCGCCCGGACCTACGAGCGCCAGGCGAGACCCGACCAGGCCAAGCGCCACTTCCGGCTGGCGGCGGCGCTCGACCCGAACCCGGAGTACCTCAGGGCGGCACGGTTCGACGCGTGAGCGGCGAGTCGGGGCGGCGGTTCCGCCGAACGACAGGCCCTAGGGGTGGGGCGGGTTCTCGGGCGGGCGGTACGGCGGTATGTCGCGGCCCGGCTGGTAGTGCGGGCCCTGGCGGATGTGCCGCAGGACCACGGCCAGGTCGATCGTGATCACCAGCCACAGTGCCCCGCAGGCCACCGCCCAGCCGGGGCGCCCGGCGAGCGCGAACGCGGCGGTACCGAAGACCGTCCAGACCACGCCCCACACGCACAGCCAGAAGCGGACCCGCAGTGCACTGCGCGCTGTGATCGGCTCACTGCCCGTACGCATCGACATCACCACTCTTCCTTGAAACGTACTCCTCGAAGGGGGCTTCGTGCTGCCGGACACCGATGACCTGGGCGAGGTGCTGCTCGACCTCGCCGTGCCCCACGAGGACGTCAACGACCTCGTACGCATGAGCCGGCGGGTGACCGACGACCCGGAGCTGCGGCAGTTCCTGGAGCGGTCCGTCGGCGAGCTCGTCCGGGGGATGGGGGAGGTCGGCGGCCCGGCGGACCGGCCCGACCTGGACTGGGACCTGGACTGGGCCTCGGGGGCGCTGCAACGCTGCTTCCCCGTGTACGTGTTCGTCGCGGCGCTGCCGTACACACGGGCGTACCACCGCGAGCGCGGCATCCCGGCCGACGTCTCCCGGCGCACGCTCGCCGATCTCGGGCGGAACATGGCCGTGCACCGCAGGCGGCACGGCCGGGTGGGGGTGCAGGCTCCGTGGTGGCTCGTCCATCACTTCCGCGGTGAGCTGTACCAGCTCGGTCGGCTCCAGTTCGAGCGGGCACGGCTCGGGGAGCGGTCGAGGGCGGCGCTCGCGGCGGCCGGGCTCGACATGGGGCCGGGCGCGCCCTGTCTGAACCTGCACATCCCCGACTTCCACGGGCCGCTGTCCCCGGCCGCCGTCGACCGGTCCCTGGCCCTGGCCCGGGAGTTCTTCCCGCTGCACTTTCCGGGGGAGCGGTATGGGACGGTGACCTGCCACTCCTGGCTGCTGGACCCGCAGCTCGCGCAGTACCTTCCCGAGGACTCCAACATCGTGCGGTTCCAGGCGCGTTTCCGCGTGGCCCGCAAGGACGGTGAACCGGCCGACACCGAGCCCGTCCAGTTCGTCTTCGGTGACCCCGAGTTGCCGGTCGAGAGCCTGCCGCGCCGAACGGCCGTGGAGCGGGCGGTCGGGGACCATCTGCGGGCGGGCGGTCACTGGTACATCGGGCACGGTTGGCTGCCGTCGGACGGGAGCGGTGAGAATCCGCCCGTACGGTGATTTCCTTCGCCCGGTAATTTCCTTCGCCCGGTAATTTCCTTCGCACGGCGATGAGTTCCGGAGCGAGCCCCGGTCTACCTCTGTGACAGCACCACGGACCACCGCTTCGCACAGGAGACCCCGATGTCCGAGACCACCGCCTCCGTCACCACCGCCGCCTCCGCCACGTCCGGCACCGTCATCGCCGAGTCCACGACCCCGCGCGGCCGCCGGGCCCGTATCGCGCTGCGCGGGCTGCAGATACTGCTCGCCCTCTTCTACGCGATCGCGAGCGCGCTGCCCAAGCTGATCGCGCACCCGACGGCGTCGGAGGGCTTCGACGAGCTGGGCTGGGGCAGCACGGGGATGTACATCATCGGCGCGCTCGAACTGGCCGGTGCCGTCGCGCTGTTGATCCCGGTGCTGCAGTCGGTGGCGGCCATGGCGCTGAGCGCGCTGATGGTGGGGGCGTTCGTGGTCACGATCACGGCCTTCGAGGGCGAGAACGCGGCGACACCGCTCATCCTGATCGTGCCGCTCGCCCTGATCGCCTGGGCGCGGCGGAGCTCCAACGCGGATCTGCTGCGGCTGGTGCGAGGGCGCGCATGACCCCTACGACATCGGTGGCGTCCGGCCCGGGTCTTCCCGGTCCGCCGGACGCCACCGACGTGTGTCACCGTCCGTCCGGGCGCTTCGCGCCGCCGCCCATGAGCCCGCGCAGCCGTTCCAGCTCCCGCCGGTCCCGCTTGGTCGGCCGGCCCGTGCCGCGGTCGCGGACGCCGGCCGGGGCGACCGCCTCGCGCGGTGGGGGAGCGGGCGAGTTGTCGACGTAGCACTGAACCGCCACCGGGGCGCCGACCCGCTTGCGGATGAGCCGCCTGACGACGACGATCCGCTCCCGGTTCTCCTGGCGCAGCCGCACCTCGTCGCCGACCCGCACGGAATGGGAGGGCTTCACGGCCTGGCCGTTCACGCGCACGTGCCCGCCCTTGCAGGCGGCGGCGCCCAGGGAGCGGGTCTTGACCAGACGTACGGCCCAGATCCAGCTGTCGATCCGTACGGTCTCGCCGCTCTGCGGACCGGCGGCCTCGGCGGCTGCCACGGCGGCGGCGATCTTCGGGTCGACGGCCTCCTCGGCCTTCCCCGTTTCCTCGGCCTTCCCCGTTTCCTCGGCCTTCCCCGTTTCCTTGCCCCGGCCCGACTCCGCCGGCCCCTCGGCCGTGCCGCCGGCCCCGCCGGCCTTCTCCTCGTCATCCTCGGAAGCCATGCCCCGACCTTAGCTCTCGTACGGAGCCGGGGCGGCCGTACGGTGGAGGAGTGGACGCCCTCGCTGATCTCGACCGCCGGATCGCGGGCTGCCGGGCCTGCCCGCGGCTGGTGGACTGGCGCGAGGAGGTGGCCCGCACCAGGCGCGCCGCCTTCGCCGACCAGACCTACTGGGGCCGGCCGGTCCCGGGCTTCGGCCCGCCGGACGCCCGGCTGCTGATCGTCGGGCTCGCCCCGGCCGCGCACGGGGGCAACCGCACCGGCCGGATGTTCACCGGCGACCGCTCCGGGGACGTGCTGTACCAGGCGCTGTACGACGTGGGCCTCGCCTCGCAGCCCACCTCGGTCGCCGCCGACGACGGCCTGGAGCTGTCCGGCGTACGCGTCACGGCCCCCGTGCACTGCGCCCCGCCCGCCAACAAGCCCACGCCAAGGGAGCGGGAGACCTGCCGGCCCTGGCTGCTCCAGGAGCTGAGGCTGCTGCGGCCCACGCTGCGGGCGGTCGTCGTCCTGGGCGCCTTCGGCTGGCAGGCGACACTGCCCGCGCTGGCGGAGGCGGGGTGGAACGTGCCCCGGCCACGGCCCGCCTTCGCGCACGGCACGCGGGTCAAGCTGGAGGGGCTCGACGGCGGCGACGGGCTCCACCTCTTCGGATGCTTCCACGTCAGTCGGCGCAACACCTTCACCGGCAGGCTCACGCCCGCGATGCTGCGGGAGGTGCTGGGTACGGCGGCGGAGCCGGCGGGGCTGGGAAAATGAGGCGACGCCGTGCCCCGACCGGGGTTACGTTGCCCGGATGGGCCTCTATCCGGAGATCGGACCGTACGACCACGGCCTGCTCGACGTCGGCGACGGCAACCGTATCTACTGGGAGACCTGCGGAAATCCGCGAGGCAAGCCCGCCGTCGTGCTGCATGGCGGGCCGGGCTCCGGCTCCACGCCGTACTTCAGGCGGCTGTTCGATCCGGCCGCCTACCGGATCGTGCTGCTCGACCAGCGCGGGTGCGGGCGTTCCACACCGCACGCGAGCGCCTACGAGACCGACATGAGCGTCAACACGACGGCACATCTCATCGCCGATCTGGAGCTGCTGCGGCGGCATCTGGGGATCGGGCGGTGGCTGGTGTGGGGCGTGTCGTGGGGGTCGGTGCTGGGGCTGCGGTACGCGCAGACGCGCCCGGGTGTCGTGTCCGAGCTGGTGCTCACGGGGGTCGCGACCGGATCGAACGCCGAAGTCGCCCTGCTGACGCGGGGTTTGGGGCGGATCTTCCCCGAGGCGTTCGAGCGGTTCGTGGGTGAGCTGCCGGCCGGCGAGCGGGACGGCGACCTCGCCGCCGCGTACAACCGGCTGCTTCAGTTGCCCGACCCCGAGCTCCGTGAGCGGGCGGCGCGGGCCTGGACGGACTGGGAGACGGCGACGATTCCCGCGCCGCCCCGGTCGGTCGAGCGCTTCGAGGACCCGGTGTTCCGCATGGGCTTCGCCCGAACCGTCACCCACTACTGGGGCAACGACCACTTCCTGGAGGAGGACGGTGCCGTCCTGCGCGGCGCGCACCTGCTCAAGGGCATCCCCGGCACCCTCGTCCAGGGCAGCCTCGACTTCGGGAACCTGCTGGGCGTCGTCTGGCGGCTGCACCATGCCTGGCCGGGCAGCGAGTTGGTGATCGTCGACGACGCCGGGCATGGCCCGGGGACCCAGGGGATGACCGAGGCCCTGATCGCGGCGACGGACAAGTACGCGCGCGTGCGCGAAGACGTTTGAGGAGACTGTTTCCATGGCTGTCATCCATCGCACCACCGTCAAGCCGACCAAGGTGGAACTGCTCGCCACTTGGCTGCCCACCCGCCCCTGGTACGAGGGCGGCGCGGTCGAACCGCGACTGACCAAGGCGGGCGGCTTCCGGCTGGACGACCCGGAGGGCGAGGTCGGGATCGAGTTCATGGTGGTCACCGATACGTCCGGTCCCCACGCCGGCGCCTACCTGGTACCGCTCACCTACCGCGGCGCACCGCTCGACGGCGCGGAGCACGCCCTCGTCGGCACCATGGAGCACGGGGTGCTGGGGCCGCGCTGGGCCTACGACGGCTGCCACGACCCGGTGCTGGTCGCCCAGTTGGCGGCCCTGCTTGAGGGCCGGGTCCAGGCCCAGGCGCAGAGCATCAGCGACACACCCGACCGTGAGGTCACGCGTTCCTACGCCGGTGACGGCGCCCTCCCCTCCGCCTTCCCCACGGTCACCGACGACCGGGAGGGCACCGAACTCACCGCACCGCAGGGCGCGACCCTCCGCCTGCACCGGGTCCTGCGGCCCGCCCCGGACGCCCTGTCCGTCCCCGCGCCGGACGCGCTGGGCCACGTCGCGGGCGCCTGGTCCATGCCGGACGGTACGCGCGCCCGGGGGCTGTTCGTCACGTTGCGCACGGCCCCTCTCGGCGCCTGAGGGGTCATCTGTTTCAGTCAGTCTCTTCACTGGCGGCTGTGCGCCAGATCTGGACCAGGCAGTATTGATCTGCGCCGTTGAGTTTCTCTTCGTGGCCCGGCGGCATGGGCAAGGGTTCTCGGCGTCCCGCCAACGGAGAGGTGAAAGGCCCGCCCGCGCGATTGAATATCCACTGCCATCGCATCCGGTACGAGCCGGATGAGGGCAGGATCAAGGGGACCTCTTTCTGCCCCCCGTCGATGGTTTCCAGTGCGAGTTCGCCGCCGGGAAGCTCCACCTCCACGTCCTGCGCACCGGACCACTGAGCAGCGCTTGCCCGAGGAACGCCCAACCGTGTCAACCAGCCCAAAGACGCGGTAACTTGGGGAAACCACGGTCTCGAAGACATCCAGCAGCCTGCTCAAGGGCACCTCGCTTCCTCGGTGGGTTCGGACTCGCCGAACAGTTGCCGTACCGTCGAGCGGTAGTTGGTCTGTACGTGTGCCAGGGCGTGCGCGCGGGCCCGGTTCGGATCGCCGGAGGCGATCGCCTCGTACAACTCGCGGTGTTCCACGAGGAGTTGGCGCCACTCCTCGTTCCGGCGGGTCATCCAGCGCAGACGGCCGGCGACCGGTTCCAGGGCCTCGATCAGCAGGCTGTTGCCAGCCATGGCCACGATGCGGTCGTGCAGTCGGCTGTTGACGTCCGTGATCGCTTCCGCGTCCCCGGACTCGGTGGCGGTGGCCGCCTGGTCGAGGAGCTGCTCGACCTCGGCGAGATCCTCGGGCGTCGCCCGGGACGCGGCGAGCCCGGCCGCGTACACCTCCAATGCCTCGCGCAGCTCGAACAGCTCCTTGACGTCGGCCGGGGTCAGTCGGCGCACGACTGTGCGGCGTGCCGACTCGAAGTGGACGAAGCCCTCGACGACCAGGGCCCGGATCGCCTCGCGGACCGGAACGCGCGAAACCCCGAGGCGCTCGGCCAGCTCCCGCTCGACGAGCCGGTCACCGGGCCGCAGACGGCCCGCGATGATGTCCTGCCGCAGGGTCACCAGGACGCGTTCCCGTACCGCGCCGAGAGGTTCGATCTTCGTCGTGGGGCTCATGGGGCCATCTTCGCCGACTCCGGGTGTGATTTACGGAGCGTTAACAAGAGGGACATCGGCCAGAACGGTTGACGGGAGGACCATGTGCGCAGTTTGGTATACCAAACCCATCCGGCCGCCCCTCCACAAGCAGTCCTCCGTCCCCTGGCTCCTGGAGGCCCCGTGTCCCTAGCCGACCGTGCCGAAGCCACCGGCACACCAGCGTTCGTCCCCGATCCCCGGCTCACCAACGAAGACCTCGCACCCGCGGGCAAGCGCAACTGGAAGGTCTTCGACCTCTTCGCCCTGTGGATGTCCGACGTCCACAACCTCGGCAACTACACGTTCGCGGCCGGTCTGCTGGTGCTCGGCATGAACGTGTGGCAGGTCTTCACCTCCCTGCTCGTCGGCTTCGTGCTCATCTACATCGGCATGAACTGGATGGGGAGCATCGGCCAGCGCCACGGCGTCCCGTTCCCCGTGGTCAGCCGCATCAGCTTCGGCGTCTGGGGCGCCAACATCCCGGCGCTGATCAGGGCCGTGATCGCCATCATGTGGTACGGGATCCAGACGTACCTGGCTTCCGTCGCCGTGAACGTGATGCTGCTGGCCGCCTGGCCGGGCCTGGAGTCCTGGACGCACAGCTCCTTCCTGGGTCTGCACGCGCTCGGCTGGGTGTCGTTCCTCGCCCTGTGGCTGATCCAGGCGCTGATCATCAGCCAGGGCATGGAGTCGGTACGGAAGTTCCAGGACTTCTGCGGTCCGGCGATCTGGGTGGTGATGATCGCGCTGGCGGTCTGGATCTTCGCCAAGGCCGGCTGGACGATCTCGCTCACGACCACCCCGCACCCCGTGTCCGTCGGCGAACAGTGGCGGCAGTGGTTCGGCGCGATCGGCCTGGTCCTCGCCACGTACGGCACGCTGATGCTCAACTTCTGCGACTTCTCGCGCTTCGCGCCGGACTACCGCACGGTCAAGCGCGGCAACTTCTGGGGCCTGCCCATCAACTCGACGGCGTTCGTGGTCGTATCGGTGATCGTCACGGCCGGCTCGCTGGAGGTGTTCGGCGAGGCGATCACGGACCCGGCGGAACTGGTGGCCAAGGTCGGCAACACCTGGGTCCTGGTCCTGGCCGCGCTCACCTTCGCCATCGCCACCATGGGCGTCAACATCGTCGCCAACTTCGTCTCACCGGCGTACGACCTGGCCAACGTGTGGCCGCAGAAGATCACCTTCAAGGTCGGCGGCATGATCAGCACGGTCGCGGCGCTGGTGGTGACGCCGTGGAACCTCTTCTCGAACCCGATGGTCGTGAACTACTTCCTGGGCGGCCTGGGCGCCTTCCTCGGCCCGCTGTTCGGTGTGATCATGGTCGACTACTACCTCGTCAAGCACGGCCGGGTGGACGTCGCCGCGTTGTTCTCCGCCGAGCCCGGCTCCCGCTACTACTACCGCAAGGGCGTCAACCCCAAGGCGCTGTGGGCGTTCCTGCCGGCGGCGGGGGTCGCGGCGGTGCTGGCGCTGGTGAAGACGTTCAGCTATGTGGCGCCGTACTCATGGTTCATCGGGACGGCGATGGCGGCGGGGCTGTACCTGGTGCTGTGCCGAAGCGAGCGTGCCGACTCGGTGAACGACATCGATTCGGCGAACGACACCCTGACGCGGGAGGTCTGAAGGACGTGCGGATCGTCGTCACCAACTGCAACACCACGCAGGAGATGACCGAGGAGATCGTACGAGGTGCCCGGGCCGCCGCAGGCCCGGGCACCACCGTGCTCGGGCTGACCCCCACGTGGGGACCCGAGTCGGCGGAGGGCTGGCTGGACAGCTATCTGTCGGCCGCGGCCGTGATGGACGCGCTGCGGACGTACGAGGGGCCCCCGTACGACGCGGTCGTCATGGCCGGCTTCGGTGAGCACGGGCGCGAAGGCGTACGGGAGCTTGTGGACGTACCCGTCGTCGACATCACGGAGGCGGCGGCGCATCTGGCCTGCCTGCTCGGGCGGCGGTACGCGGTCGTGACCACGCTGGAGCGGTCGTGCGGGCAGATTGAGGACAGCCTGGAGACGGCCGGAGTGGGCCGCAACTGTGTCGCCGTGGTCGGTACGGGGCTCGGGGTGCTGGAGCTGGAGGACGGCGAGCGCACGGAAACCGCGCTGCTGGCGGCTGCCGAACGGGCGCGGGACGCGGGCGCCGAGGTCCTGGTGCTGGGGTGCGCCGGGATGACCGGGCTGGGGCGGGCGCTGGGGGAGAAGCTGGGGCTTCCGGTGGTCGACGGGGTCGCGGCGGCCGTCAAACTCGCCGAGTCGCTGGTCGCGTTGGATCTGACGACGAGCCGGGCCGGCAGCTATGCGAAGCCGTTGCCGAAGCGGCGGGTCTGGGGCCGGGCGAAGGGGTGATCACTGCTGACCCGGACGCCAGACGTACCGCACGTCCGGCTCCCGCTCCTCGTTCCCGCTTCCGTCCGTGAACTCGACGGCGACGAAGCCGTGGCGCTCGTAGAAACGGTGGGCGGGCTTGTTGACCTGGAAGGTCCACAGGCTCAGCCCGTCCGGGCGGCGCCGCTTGGCCAGGTCGACGAACCGGTCGCCGATGCCGTGGCCGCGCCAGTCGGGGTCGAGGTAGAGCTGGGAGAGCTGGTCGCCGTCGAGCACCATGAGGCCGACGACGCGATCGGCGGCCTCGGCGACCCAGGTCTCCCGGAGCAGCACCACGACTTCCCGGACGTAGGTCCGCACCTCGTCGTCGGAACGGGGCCGCACGACCGTCGGCAGCGCGGCCGCGAAGGACCGCAGCCAGACATCGGCGACGGCGCCGGCGTCGGTCGCGACGGCTCGGCGGAGCGCCACCGGGGTCATGACCGCGGCCCCTCGTCCGGTTCCGGCAGGGCGGCCGTGGCCGTGATCTCCACCAACTGCCCCGGGTACCCGAGGCAGGCGACCCCGAGCAGCGTCGAGGAGTGCGGACCGACGCTCAGCCCCGACGCCTCGACGACCTCCCAGACGGCGGACAGCACCGCGGTGTCACCGCTCACCACGTACACGTCGGTGGACAGCACGTGCGCCAAGTCCCCGCCGACCACCCGCAGTTGCTCCTCCAGGTTCGCGATCACCCGCTCGGCCTGCCGCACGGGGTCCCCTTCGCCGACGAGGTTCCCGTCGGCGTCGAGGGGCACGGAGCCGGCGAGGAAGGCGAGCTTCGTGCCGGCCTCGACGACGGAGACGTGGGAGTAGGTGGGCGGCGGGAAGAGGGCGGGGGAGGTGACGCGACGGATCATGGGGGCTCCTGAGGACCATGGCGGGGCGCTCGGCGGTCAATCTGCCGATCATGAGCGCCCGCACCCGTGCGCGCATCCGAATTTCCGGCGTCGGCCCCGCCGCGGTCGGGCAGTGCACGCGCCTGCCGCTCGCACTCCTGTGTGAGCTCCGGATACGCCTCGGCGATGGCCGCGTAGACCTTGCGCCGCAACAGTTCCTCGGCCGCCGCCCGCCCCGCGCTGTCGCGCAGGTCGCCGAGGATGTCGTCGTGGCGGGTCAGCCGATGGCGCAGATAGTCGACCTTCCACCGATCGAGGATCCCGCTCCCGGAGCTCTCCACCGGAGCGGGGTCCCCGGCCTGCTCCCTGCTCCCCGACCCCTGCTCCCCCAGCCGCCGTTCATGATGAGCCACGGCAAGCACCGTCAGCCTGGCCGCCGACAGCCGCGGCACCTCCAGGGGCTCCGCCGCGATCCGCGCCGCCACCTCCCGCCGCCTGCGCTGCGACGCGGCCCGCGCCCCGGGCGAGCGCCGCGCGGCGACGGCGGACAGGGCCCGGAACTCCTCACTCCGCTCGGCCGCCTCGACTCGCTCGATCCGGTAGAGGCGGGTCCACGGGGCCGACCGGGACACGGCATTCGCGCGCACCAGGTCCGGCTCACCGAGCAGTTCGCGCACCATGGCCACGGTCCAGCCGCGGGCACGCAGCCCGGCGGCGGAAAGGTGCGTCCGGCCCGGCTGCGCAGGCTGACCGGCATCGGCATCGGCATCGGCAGCGGCTGCCTCGTCCTCGTACTGGTCCCTCTCGTGCGCATCCTGTGCCGCCATCGCGATTCCCCCGTCCTTACACAGCGTGACGAGTTCATTGATAGCGCGCAGCACTGACAATGAGGTTCTCCAGGACGAGAACATCTCCGTAGCATGCACTCATGCCCACCCTGGACGACCGCACCTTCCTCGACACCACCGCCGACCGCCTGGCCACCCTCCCCACCGTCCGGGCCGTCGCCCTCGGCGGCTCCCGGGCCCAGGACGCCCACCGGCCCGACAGCGACTGGGACCTGGCGATCTACTACCGGGGCGCCTTCGACCCCGCCGACCTCCGCGCGGTCGGCTGGGAGGGCGAGGTCTCCGAGGTCGGCGGCTGGGGCGGGGGCGTCTTCAACGGGGGAGCGTGGCTGACGATCGAGGGGCGGCGGGTCGACGTTCACTACCGCGATCTCGACGTGGTGGAGCGGGAGTTGGCGGAGGCGGAGGCGGGCCGCTTCCGGGTGGAGCCGTTGATGTTCCATCTCGCCGGGATCCCCAGCTATCTGGTCGTCGCGGAGTTGGCGATCAACCAGGTGCTGCGCGGTGCGCTGCCGCGGCCCTGCGGCTACCCGGAGAAGCTGCGTCGCGCGGCGAGCGAGCGCTGGTACGGCACCGCCCGGGCCACCCTCATGTACGCCGAGGCCAACCACGCCCCGGCGGGCCGCCTCACCGAGGTCGCGGGCGCCATCGCCACGGCCGCCGTGCAGACGGGGCACGCGGTGCTGGCGGCGCGGGGGGAGTGGGTGACGAACGAGAAGCGGTTGCTGGAGCGGGCCGGGCTGCGGGGCGTCGACGGCGTCGTCGGGTCTCTGGGTGCGCGTCCCGACCAACTGGGCGAGGCGGTCACGCAGGCGCAGACGCTGTTCGAGCGGGCGATGGGAACGGGCGGCGTCACCTGACCACCACCCGGCCGACGCCACGGCTTCGCCGGCCCCGAACTGACACCGCGCCCCTCTCCGCGCACTCTGCCGCCATTGCGTTCATAAAGAACGTGGCGTTTCCGGGCATCGTCACATCCCCGAAACGTTCACGTCCCATCACCTCCAACAACCCGCCCTACCGTGGACACCACAGCCCGAAGCCCGGCCGCCGTCGCCCGAAGGCACCACCCCTCGCCCTCGACGAGACGACAGGAGCCCCGTGTCCCGCCCCGCACCACCGGCCTTCACCCTCCCGCCCTGGCTCGCCCACGCCCTGCGCGCCCAGGGCGGCCCGGTCCCCTGGAGTGCGGTCGTGCGTGGAGCGCTGGCCGCCGGGCCGCTGCTGCTCGGCGCCGTACTCACCGGTCACACCACCCTCGGTGTCGTGGCCGCCGTCGGCGCCATGCTCGCCGGCGTCAACGACCGCCCCGGCAGCCGCCGTGCCTCCGTCAAGCGGCTCGGCGTGCCGGCGCTGGCGGGGGCGGCCGGACTGCTCGGCGGGACGTACGCCGGGGATCATGTCGGAG
This sequence comes from Streptomyces sp. NPDC006385, assembly GCF_040612485.1. NCBI lineage: Bacteria > Bacillati > Actinomycetota > Actinomycetes > Kitasatosporales > Streptomycetaceae > Streptomyces > Streptomyces sp. NPDC006385. The sequence continues at coordinate 17,478 of NZ_JBEXQG010000089.1, read as the reverse complement.
CCGTCCCGCTCACGCTCCTCCTCACCGGCCTCGGCCTGCTCGCCGGCGGTATCAGTGCCGTCGGACCCGTGGCCTCCGCCGCCGGCACGCAGCTTCTCGTCGCCGCCGCCATCGGGGCCGGGATGCCGTTGCCCGAGTCCGGGTGGCAGCGGGCGCTCGGCTATCTCGCCGGTGCCGCGTGGCTGCTGGCGTTGCGCCTCGTGCTGCCCACGCCCGGCTCGCTCGCCGGAGACTTCCGGTTCGACGGGGAGCGGAAAGCCGTCGCCGACGTGTACGACGCCGTCGCGGATCTCCTCGACGCCGTCGGCGGCGAGCACGCCACCGCCCGTCGCGCCGCGCTCACCGCGGCCCTCGATCACGCGCAGGACGCCCTCACCGGGCCTCGGCTGCGGCGGTACGCCTCCTCGTCGACCGAGCGGCGGTTGCACGCGCAGTACGCTGCCGCGCTCCCGCTCGGCGAGGCCGCCGCCGCGCTCGCCTGGGTCGCGGAACCCGTGCCCGCCCGGGCCGCCGTAGGACCGCGCCGGCTCGCCGCCGCCGTACGCGGAAACGCGCACTCCGGCCCCCTCCCCGCGCCCCACCGCTCCGCGCCCGCCCTGCGTGCCCTCGACGACGCCCTGTTGCATGCCGCCGAGGCCTTCGACGACGGGGAGGGCGGCGATCTGCACACCCGGCGGCGTACGGCGAGGGACCTGTTCCGGGCCGTGTTCGGGGCCGGCGGGCGGGAGTACGGACTGCGGGTCGCGCTCTCCTTCGGGGCCAGCGCCGGCACCGCCCAGGCGCTGCACCACGCCCAGTGGTACGGGCAGCACGAGCACTGGTACTGGCTCCCGGCCACCGCCGTCTTCCTCGTCAAACCCGACCTCGGGCCGCTCGCATCCCGGGTGCTGTGCCGCGCCGCCGGCACCGTGCTGGGGGCTCTCCTCTTCGCCGGGTTCGCGGCCGTGCTGCCCCGGCCGGAAGGGCTCATCGCGCTCGTGGCCCTCAGCGGTGCCCTCATCCCCGTGGCCACCCGGCACTTCGCCGCCCAGACCCTCGTCGTGACCGTCCTCGTGCTCGCCCTGGTGATGGTGGGCGGCGAACCGCAGGCCTCCGTGAGCCGCATCGGGGAGACCCTGCTGGCCTGCGCGATCGTGCTCGTCGTGGGGCACGTTCCGATGCCGGGACAGCGGGGCGGGGGCGTACGGTCGCGCCTCACCGCGGCCGCCCGGGCCGCGTACGCCTACCTCGCCCATGTCCTGCACGAGTCCGATGCCCGGCTGCCGCGCGACCCCGCCCCCCAGCCTCCGCCCGACCCCGGCACCCAGCCCCCGCACGCCCCCGACGCCCCGGACCTGCCGCACGGCCGCGACCCGGCCGTCTCCGACGACCGTGCCCTCCGCTGGACTCTCCGTCGCGAGGCGTACCGCGCGCTCGCCGAGGCCCGTACCGCCATCGCGCTCGCCTCCGCCGAGCTGCCCGCGCTCGCCCGGCACACGGAGGGTGCGGACGAGGTCGTCGTCACCCTCGAACAGCTCGTCGACGCGACAACGGCGTGCGCCGTACACCTCGATGACTCCGGTCGGCTCATACCGGCGGACATCGCCCAACTCGCCGAGCTGCTCGAAGAGTTGACGCAGGAGCGTGACCGGGCGAGGCTACGGGTGCCCGCGGCCCCCGACCTGCCCCTCGCCGGCTGAAGTCCCGGACCCGCCGAGGACCCGTGACCGGATGCGCGGTTCACCTCACGCGAGCCGACGACCGCGCCGTACGTTGGCGGGATGACGCCTTCTCCCGCGGAAGCACCCGCCGACCTCGTCATCACCGGCTGCACGGTCCTCGTGCACGACGCTCAAGAGCGGATCGGGTTCGAGGAGAACGCCGCGATCGTCGTACGGGGCGGAGTCGTCGAGTCCGTCACGACCGCCGACGCAGTGCGCGACCGGCCCGCCGTCCAGCGTCTCGACGCGCCCGGCCAGGTCGCCCTCCCGGGCCTCGTCAACTGCCACACCCACGCCCCCATGGTCGCCCTGCGCGGTGTCGCCGAGGACCTGCCCACCGAGGAGTGGTTCAACGACGTCGTCTGGCCGGTGGAGTCCAACCTCACCGAGAGGGACGTGGCGTTGGGAGCGTGGCTGGCCTGCGCCGAGATGATCCGGGGCGGGGTCACCTGTTTCGCCGACCACTACTTCTCCATGGACGCCGTGGCCGGCGTCGTCGCGGAGTGCGGGATGCGGGCGCACCTCGGCGAAGCCTTCTTCTCCTCGCAGGGGGACCGAGGGCGGGAGAAGTCGGTGGAATTCGCGGTCCGGCATCGTGGCGGCGCCGACGGCCGTATCACCACCGCGCTCGCCCCGCACGCCCCCTACACCGTCGACGACGCCGACCTGGCCGCCACCGCCGACCTCGCCCGGGAGCACGGCCTCCCCGTCCACCTCCACGCCTCCGAGAACCGCGACCAGGCCGACGCCTGCCTCGCCCGCCACGGCGTGACCCCCATCGAGGTCCTTCAACGGACCGGACTCCTCGACGTCGACGTCCTCATCGCCCACGGCACCGGCATCCTCGACCGCGACCTGCCGGTCCTGGGCAACGCCTCAGGTCGTACGGCCGTCGCCACCGCCCCGCGCGGCTACCTCAAGTTCGCCTGGCCCACCACCACACCCGTACGCGCCCTGCACGACCTCGGCATCCCCGTCGGCCTCGCCACGGACGGCGCCGCCTCCAACAACTCCCTCGACGTCTGGGAGTCGATGGCCCTCACCGCCCTCGTCCAGAAGTCGACCACCGGCGACCCCCGCTGGCTGACGTCCCGCCAAGCCCTGCACCACGCGACCCTCCAGAGCGCCCGCGCGGTCGGGCTCGGCGACAGCCTCGGCAGCATCGCGCCCGGCCGGCGCGCCGACATCATCCTGGTCGACCTCACGGGCCCGCACACCCAGCCGGTCCACGACCTCGCCGCCACCCTCGTGCACAGCGCCCGCTCCTCCGACGTGCGCACGACCATCGTCGACGGGCGGATCCTCATGCGCGACCGGCGGCTGCTGACGATCGACGTGGCCGCCGTGGTGGGGGAGTTGGGGGAGCGCCTGCCCGCGCTCCTGGACCGCAGTCACGGCAAGCGCATCCAGGAGTACGACACCTGGTGAACATCTCCCGGGACGTCTCCGGGCCGGCGATGAGTTCTGCCCCCGCCGACGGTCACCACCCGGAACGGACCGCTGCACAGGAGGGGCGCCCATGTCGCTTCCGGAGATCGTCTCGCGCGAACAGTGGCGCGCGGCACGCGAGGAACTGCTGCTCAGGGAGAAGGCGGCCACGCGCGCGCGGGACGCGCTCAACGCCGAGCGCCGCAGACTGCCGATGGTCGAGGTCGAGGAGGAGTACGTCTTCGAGGGCAGCGACGGCAAGGCCACCCTGCTCGACCTCTTCGAGGGACGGCACCAACTCGTCGTCCACCACTTCATGTTCGCCCCCGAATGGGATGCCGGCTGCCGCGGCTGCTCCGGATTCCTGGACCAGATCGGGCAGCCGGCGCATCTGAAGGCGCGCGGGACGACCCTGGTCGCCGTCTCCCGGGCGCCGTACACGAGGCTCCTGCCCTTCAAGGCACGCATGGGGTGGACGGTGCCCTGGTACTCGTCGTACGGCAGCGACTTCAACCACGACTTCGAGGTGACCCTGATGCAGGAGGGCGAGTGGGTGGAGCGGCCCGGCGTCAGCTGTTTCCTGCGGGACCGGGACCGCGTGTTCCACACCTACTCGACGTATGAGCGTGGCCTGGACGGGCTGGGCTCGACCACCAGCTTCCTGGACCTCACCGCGCTGGGTCGGCAGGAGGAGTGGGAGAAACCCGAGGGGCGCGCGTCGGCTCTTGGGGCGCCTGCGGGGAGTGCGCGCGTCCGGTATCACGACGAGTACGAGGACTGATACGGAACGTAGGGGTTGATCATCGAGAGTGAGCGGTTGCTCACCCATAGCGGTGAACGAGTGTCAACTACGTCTCAGTCCCGTCACTGGGCGAGGCGTTTCACCTCCGGCAGGCGTTAACTCCTACAAGCACGACGCTTTCTGGAGGTGCAGGATGGTGAACGGGCGAACAGTGCTCGAACGCTTTCCCGCGGGCGGGCCGCGGGGATCGTGGCCGGCGGAGGAGTTCGCGCACGCGCGGCGGATGGAGGGTCTGCCCGCCGAGGTCGTCATGGACCTCGCGACGGACACGTTCCTGGTGATCGTCCGCGGTGAGGTCGCGGCCGACGCGGCCGCGTGACACCAGGGCCGTTCGGACCGGCTTGTGGCCGGCCGGGCCCCGGTGTCGATCAGCTCGCCTCAGGGGCGGGCACCCGCGCCGTGAACTGCTGCGCCTGGAGCGAGTACAGCTCGGCGTAGATGCCGCCGGTGGCCAGCAGCTCGTCCGGTGTGCCGGACTCCACGAGCCTGCCCTGGTCCAGGACGTGCACCAGATCGGCGTGGCGCACGGACGCCAGCCGGTGGGTGATGAGAACGACCGTCTGGCCGGCGGAGGCCAGGGCGCGGATCTTCTCGAAGACCTCCAGCTCGGCCCGAGCGTCCAGGGCCGCCGTCGGCTCGTCCACGATCAGGATGCGGCCGCGCCGGTAGGCGGCCCGGGCGATCCCGAGCCGCTGCCACTGGCCGCCGGACATCTCGTGCCCGCCGCTGAACTGCCGGGCCAGCAGGGTGTCCAGGCCGCGCGGCAGATCGGCCACCACCTCCTCGGCGCCGGCCTCGGCGAGCGAGGTGGCGAGGCGCTCCTCGGTGAGGGGCGCGGAGGAACGGCCGACGGCGACATTGACCCTCGCCGTGAACGGCCAGCGCTTGAAGTCCTGGGCGACCATCGCGATGCGCTCGGCGAGGCGGTGCCGGTCGGCGGTGGCCGCGTCGACGCCGTCCCACAGGATGCGGCCCCGGTCGGGGGTGTACAGCCCCGCCAGCAGCTTGACCAGGGTCGTCTTGCCGGAGCCGTTTACCCAGGTGAAACCGCCCGCCCCGCCCTCGACGACGTCACGCTCACCCTCCCCAGCTGAAGCTGACGTTCTCGAAGCGGATCTCTCGCGGGTCCTCGGGCAGCGCGGCGCCGCCCACCGGAATCGCCCGTTCGGCCGCCTCGACGTACAGCCGCTGGAGATCACCGACGAAGAGGGCCTCCTCGTGGAGCGCGTTGACCTCCAGGACGAGGGTGTCGAGGCTCGACGAACCCGTGCGGATCGCGATGACGGCCGTACCCGCCACGGACAGTGCCATGGCGCCGGCGAGCAGCAGTCCGCCGAGTGTCGCGTACGTCGCGACGGTCGCGAGCCCCGTCCACGCCGCCGCGATCAGCCCCGTGCGCGCCGCCAGCCGGGCGAGCCGGGCCTGCTCGGCCTCGGCGGTCTCCGACATGGCCCGGTAGTGGCGCAGCAGGAAGGGGCCGACGCCGTGCAGGCGGATCTCGGGCGCGGCGGCCGGCTCGGTCAGCAGCCCGCTGATCAGGTGGCCGGCGCGGTCGGAGGGGCCGCCGCGCGGCTGCTTGAGAAGGCGGCATGAGCAAGGCGCGCTTGACGTTGCCGAGAACGCAGTGTGAGGCGATGATGCCGACTCGCGGTCCTCGGAGACTGCGTGCTCGCCCTGACGCCATTGCGGCAGCGACGCAACTGCCCATCTGGCCTTGGCGGTTATAGTCAGGCAGCGTCGCGTGCCGGTGGCGGATGGATCGTCAGGCATGGAGGCGTCGTATCGAAAGGTGGCTCCGGCCATTTCCACCCCAATCTCACAGAAGATCACGCTTTACCCTGCCGAGGACCGGTTCCTCGGCCCCCGACCCGCCGTCCTCGTCCTGCCCGGCGGCGGCTTCCGGGAACTTCCACCGCACGAGGGCGAAGGCTACGCGCGCTGGCTGTCCGGCCTCGGCATCCACGCCTTCGTCCTGTCCTACCGGCTGCTGCCGGACCGGTTCCCGGCCCCGCTCGAAGACGCCCGGGCCGGGTTGGACCACATCCGCAACGGCGACCACGGCCTCGACGTCGGCCGGGTCGGCGTCATCGGATCAAGCGCTGGCGGCCAACTCGCCGGCCTGCTCATGACCGGCCGGGTCCTGTCCATCGAGGAGGGCGTCGCCGACCCGCCCCGACCGGACTTCGCGATCCTGGCCTATGCGCTGGCCGACCTCGACCTGCTGCCGCCGTCGGTGGTCGAGAACCTGCTCGGCGACCTGCTGCCCATCAAGGACGAGCTATCCCCGGCCAAGCATGTGGACGCGTCGGTGTGCCCGACCTTCGTATGGGCCACCGCTCAGGACCCGCCGGGCCTGCCCAACGCCCTGGAGTGGACCCGGGCGCTGGCGGCGGCCGCGGTACCGGTGGAGTTGCACGTCTACCCGGGCGGCAGTCACGGCATCGGCCTGGCCGACGGCGTGGAATACGGCGGCGAGCCGCATAAGTTCATTGCGCGCGAGCCGCACACCGCGTCCTGGACGACCGCGTGCGCGGCCTGGCTGCGACGGGAGGGCGTTCTTGCCGACTGACCGTGTCACCGCCTGGGGCGGGGAACTGCAGCGGGTGCACGGCAAGCTGCGCACTGCGTTGGCGCTGGCGCGGGCTGGACTGGACGGCGGCGACCCCGCCGACGCCGCCACCGACCTGCTGTTGTTCTGCCACGGCTTCTGCGCTGCCCTGTCCGGCCACCATCGCGCCGAGGACGGTTCGCTGTTCCCGGAACTGGTACGGGCGCGACCCGACCTGGCGCCGGTGGTCGCGAAGCTGACCCAGGACCACAACATGATCGAGCACCTCATCGGTGGATTGCAGAAGGCGATGGCCGACTCGACCGACCCGGAAGTGGCGCACCGCCACCTGGACGGGATCGAGGCGGTCATGGAGACGCACTTCAAGTACGAGGAGAAGCAACTGGGAGCGGTGCTGGACGGCATGGACGCCGACTTCGACCGCACCGAGATCTTCGGCCCGATCAGCTGAGCCGCGTCCCGTTCGCGCCGCCCGCCGACGGCGCGAACGGCAATCCACCTGGGGGCGAGCGGAACCGCCACCGCCTCGCGGGTCCTGAACCGCGACCGCCGAGGCTTCGGTGAAGCGGTGAACCGGACCCGTGTCACGAACCGCGACCGGCCCTAACTGCACGAGCCGAAGGGCGCGATGTGGTTCGTGGCTTCTGGCAGCCGTCGTACGACGCCGTCGTCGGTGACTTGCCTGCGCAGACGCTCGATCTCGTCGTGCTGAGCGGCAAGGCGAGAGATCGCCAGGGTTCTGAACTCGGTGAGCTGCGAGATCCGGGGATCGACGATCTCTCCGGCGTCGCGGAGTTCGTTCAACCTGCGCTCGAACTCCTCGGCGAGGTGCTGGTAGGCCCCGGGTCGGGTGGTTCCGTCGCGGTTCTTCTTGGGATGGAAACCGGTGCGGGTCACGTCGGCCAGGGCGGCGAGGGTCTTCAGGTCGGCCTTGCCGCCGGGTGGGAGATCTCCCTTCAGGATCCGTTCCATGGCGGCTCGGATCGCGGCCTCGTTGTGGGTCTTGGATTCCTCGGTGAGCCGGGCCATCTCAGTCCTCTCCAAGGGAAACGGTCTGGGCGGCGTCGATCTCGGCGACGACTCGCAGGGCGCGGTCGCGTTCGGGGGCAGCCGCGCCTTCTCGCCCTTGGCGACCCGGGGGCTTTGAACGAACACGTCGATGGCGGTGGCCTGCCCGGCCCACACGGGACGGTGACACGGATGGTGGGTGGCCTGCGGGCAGCGCGCCGAGTCACACATCCCCACCAGCGGCTTCGTGGCATCAGGCGTGCCGGCCAGGCGCAGGCATAGGGCTTTGGACGGAGGGCGTGAGTGGGGGTGAGGGGTGCGCGCGGGCGTACGCGGTGGGGTGCTCCTCGAAACGCGGCACCCGCAGGAACCCGATGGAACCCGCCTCACCGGCGGAGCCTCACGCGCTGAGCTGCCGCGACCAGGTAGGCGTCGTCCCCGTCACCCGGCACAGCACCAGATACAGCGGAATCGGCGGCGTATAGGGAATCGTCCCCTCCGGCCGGTGGATCAGCCGAGGAGTGTCCAGGACGACCGCTCCGGTCGCGTACCGCACCCCCGCCGGCCACTCCAGCGCGTAGTCGGAGTCGGACGGCACGATCCACCACCAGTGCGCGTCGTCGGCGTACACACACCCCACCCGGGGCAACCGAGGCAGGACCAACGGCCCGAACCGCGCGGGCACCGCCACCGCGTCGCAGCCCAGCGGCGCCGTCATCCCGTCCGGGACCGGCAGCCGCTTAGGAGCGGCAGCGCCCCGTATGCCGCGACGGAGCCGGACCAGCGTGTCCAGGCTCAGCACCTGGCCCCCGCCGGACGCACCGCTCACTGCCATGCGGCCCCCGTCCCCCCGCCGTACCGCGCCTGTACCTCGTCCTCGTCGCCGGAACCCCCGGCCGGACCCGGCTTGGGACGGGAACCCCAGCCAAGGTCGTCGCACGGCTCGAGGTCGCGGGGGGAGGCGTCCGGGAAGACGGCCCGGCGCGGCAGATCCGCCCAGACCACCAGCCCGGCGTCCTGTTCATGGGCGCCCCACGCATGGCACAGGGCCTCGACGAGGAGCAGTCCCCTCCCGTGCTCCTCCTCGGGCCGCGCCGACAACGGATGCGGCTCACCCGGCGCGCATCCTTCGTCACGCACGGCTATGCGCACCAGCTCGGCACCGTCGTGCAGCTCACACACGATGTGCTCGCTCGCGGTGTGCACGATCGCGTTGGTGACCAGCTCGGACACGACCAGAGCCGCCGTGTCGCAGGTGTCCTCGCACACCGACCAGCCGTTCAGCCGGGCCCTGGTCAGGTGTCTGGCCCGCGCGGGAGAGCCTGGATGCGCGGCCAGCTCGAAGCGGAACCGGCGCTCGGCGGCGGCGCCCCGCTGAGGGCCCACGGCCGGGGCGCCGAGGCCGTGGGGGACCGCGGCGGCGTCTGTTCCTAAGGGCGGGGACGGAATCACGCTTGCCACTATCGCCCCGCCGTGAACACTTGGCAAGGGTCACTCTGAAAATTGCAGAGTGCTGTGTGACTCTTTGGAAGGCCGTGGCACACTGCTCGCAACAGCATGTCGAACGGCGCCAGTTGGGATCACCGAGGATCCACCGGTTCTACCGAGGTCTTCGAATAGGTCTTCGAATGGCGCCGTCGGCCTGTCAGGATTCAATCGATCTGTCCGTGTTCAGTCGGGACTCATTCGTGGAGGTGGAGCGTGAGCGAGCCACGGTCCGCGCCGACGGTCGGTCAGGTCGTCCTCGGCAGACGCCTGCTGGACCTGCGTGAACGCGCCGGACTCAAGCGCGAGGAGGCCGCCCGCGTCCTGCGTGTCGCCCCCGCCACGATCCGCCGTATGGAGACAGCCGAGGTCGCGCTCAAGATCCCGTACCTCCAACTGCTCCTGAAGGCCTACGGCATCCCCGACGACGAGGCCGAGGCCTTCGTGCAACTGGCCGAGGAGGCCAACAAGCCCGGCTGGTGGCAGCGGTTCCACGACATCCTGCCCGGCTGGTTCTCGATGTACGTCAGCCTGGAGGGCGCCGCCAGCCTCATCCGCTCGTACGAACCCCACTTCGTGCCGGGCCTGTTGCAGACCGAGGACTACGCGCGCGGAGTGCTCACGTCGGGCGCCATCGGCCAGACCAGCCCCGACGACATCGAGGGCCATGTCGCCCTGCGCATGCAACGCCAGCAACTGCTCACCCGCGACGACGCGCCCCGGCTGTGGGCCGTGATGGACGAGACCGTGCTGCGCCGCCAGGTCGGCGGCCCGGAGGTGATGCGTGCCCAGATCGACAGGCTGCTCGACGCCACGGAGCTGCCCAACGTGACGCTGCAGGTGGTCCCGTTCGCGAACGGGCCGCACCCCGGCACGTACGGGCCCTTCGTGCTGTTCCGATTTGCCATGTCAGAACTGCCGGACATGGTCTACAGCGAGTACCTGACCGGCGCCGTCTATCTCGACGCGCGCCCCGAGGTGGCGACCCACCTCGAGGTCATGGACCGCATGGCGGCGCAGGCCGCTACGGCACATCGCACGAAGGAGATCCTCCGGGATCTCCGCAAGGAGCTGTGAATGGATCGCATCAAGCCGCGCATACACGTCTACAACGGCATGCCCGCGCGGGACTTGGGCAGCGAGGGCTGGCACAAGCCGTGGAGCGGCGGCAACGGCGGCAACTGCCTGGAGGCGATGAAGCTCGCCGACGGCCGTATCGCCGTCCGCCAGTCGACCGACCCGGACGGGCCGGCGCTGATCTACACCACGGACGAGATGACGGCGTTCATCGAGGGTGCGAAGGCGGGGGAGGCGGACTTCCTGTTGTCCTGAGGTCGTGAGGTCCTGACGTCGTGAGGCCCGTTGTTTCCAGCGCTCAGCCTGTTGCGTTCAGCCGATGCCGTTCAGTCGATGCCGTTCAGTCAATTCACTTATCTTGGTGCCGAGTTGATCACGTTCCGTCTCTGCCGTCCCAGACCCTTATGGAGTTCGTCATGACCGGGCTGAACCCCGTCGAGATCGACACCAGCAAGCCCCATCCCGCGCGGATGTACGACTGGTATCTCGGCGGCAAGGACAACTACCCCGTCGACGAGGCCATGGGGGAGCAGATGCTGGCCCTCGACCCGCGCGTCCCGGTGATGGCGCGGGTCAACCGCGCGTTCATGCACCGCGCCACCCGCTGGCTCGCCGAACACGGTGTACGCCAGTTCCTGGACATCGGCACCGGCATCCCGACCGAGCCGAACCTCCATCAGATCGCCCAGCGGGTCGCCCCCGACGCGCGCGTCGTCTACTGCGACAACGACCCCATCGTGCTGGCCCACGCGGCGGCCCTGCTGCGCGGCACGGACGAAGGCGTCACCGAGTACCTGCAGGCCGATGTGCGCAACCCGGAAGCCATCATCGAAGGCGCCCGGAAGGTCCTGGACTTCAGCCGGCCGGTGGCCCTCTCCCTCATCGCGCTGCTGCACTTCGTCTCGGACGAGGACGGCGCGCACGACCTGGTCCGCCGACTGCTGGCCGAACTCCCCTCCGGCAGCCACCTGGTGGTCACCCACGCCTCCGCCGACTTCACACCCGAGGAGTCCAAGGCGGCGACCGAGAAGCTCAAGGCGGTCGGCGTCACGCTGGCACTGCGCTCCCGCGAGGAGTTCACCCGCTTCTTCGACGGCCTCGAACTCGTCGAGCCCGGCGTCGAGATCCCGCACCGGTGGCATCCGGAACTGGGCGAGCCCGTACCCGGGCAGGACGACGGGGTCATTCCCGGGTACGGGGCGGTGGGGCGCAAGCCGTAGGCCGTGGACCTGTGAGCCGGGCGCACGAGCCGGGCCCATGAGCCGGGCCCATGAGCTGGGCCTACAAGTACGACATCATGCGCCGCGGAGCGTCCACCAGGCGGCTGATGACCACTACCGGCAGCGGCGGCTGCTCGGCCTTGGCCGGGCTGAGGTTGAGCCCGTAGTAGATCTGCTCGATCGAGGGCGGGCCGACCGCGAGGTTGCGCCGGACCGCCTGCGAGGGCGACTCCTTGCCGGTGTGCACGAGGTACGCCGCGACCATCGCGCCCGTACGGCCGACACCCGCGCCACAGTGCACGAACACCGGGCCGGACGCCGAGGAGACGACGTCGAGGAAGCGCTGCACCTGCTCGGGCGACGGCGTCTGCCCGTCACGGATCGGCAGGCGTACGGCCTTCAGTCCGGCCTCGCCCGGTTCCGCCAGCTGCGCGGCGGTCATGCGCTCGCCGCGCAGGTCGACGACGGTGGTGATGCCCATGCTCGCCAGCGCTCGGTAACCGGCGGGGGAGGGGGCGGAGCCGCGCCACAGCCGGCCGTCGGAGTCCACGGGCTGGAAGTGGTTCACACCGTGGACGCTGCGCGTTCCGGCGGGTGCGGGGGTCTCCTCACGGGCCCAGTACGACAGGCCCAGGATGCCGCCGGCGCCGGCTGCCCACAGGACGAGGTAGCCGATGAGGAGGCCCAGCAGGGCCCGCAGGGCGCGCTTGGACAGTGGGCGCTCGCGGAAGGCAGGGCGGGGCAGGGTTTCGGAGACGACAGCCATGGGCGACCCGGGGGACTAGGGGACGTGGGCGCTTTGGAAGCGTACCCTTCGGCCCGTGATCAATAGGCGGTTAAGTCCGATTATGTGCTGCATGTCTCATTTGTTATGCCCGGTTACTCAATTCCCCGATCACCATTCCCCGATCACCATTCCCCGATCACCATTCCCCGATCACCGTGATCCGTCAGCCGGCTCCACGTCGCTGACGGCGGCCACCGTGAGATGGGCGCGCTCCAGGATCGCGTCCTCCAGGCAGCCGCGCAGCCGCATCAGGTCGTGGTCGGTGAGCGCGGGCCGTACCACCCCGGCGAACATGCCGTCGCCCAGGTCGCTGAGGGCGGCGTGCCGCAGCGGTACGGAGGTGGAGTGCCGGCAGCTCTCCCAGATCTGCTGTGCCGCCAGCGCCCCCCGGTCGGCCGACATGTTCGTGTTGCGCAGGTCGAGCTGCACGAGCACCGAGGTCGCGGCGCTCTCGTTGGCCTTCTCCCGCCGGGTCTGGGTGAGGTCGGCGAGCCCCACGACGAGGGCGGCGAGCAGCGCGGCGCTGACCGTGGCGACGGCGGTCAGACGTGCCGCGCGGCCCCGGGACCCGCCCAGCGGTGGCAGGTCCTCCAGGTCACCGGGTGCCGCCGGGTCGGGAGCGGCGAGCACGGCCAGCCGCCCGGCCAGGCGCCGCTCGGCCGGCCCCGCCGTGGCCGAGGCGACCTTCTGCACCACCCAGGCGAGCGCGGACAGGAGCACTCCGGCGACCATCAGGACCGGTACGAAGACGTACGCCCGGTCCGCCGGGTCGTCCAGCCAGCGGAACCGTGTCTCCTCGCGCGCCGCGGTCGGCTCCCGCAGCCGCGTCAGCACGTCCTCCTGGCGGGCGTCCAGTTCCCGCTGCCGCCGGTCGGTGTCCCGCAGCCGCTCCTCGATCCGGTTCAGCCGCCCCAGCGTCACCAGGCCGAACAGCAGCACCTCAACCACCAGCAGCAACACGCCGCAGATCATCGCCCGCTGCCACTGCCAGCGGTACAGGTAGACGACGAAGTAGGTGCCCGCGCCGGTGGCGGCCAGCGCTGCGAAGACGTACGCGATCTTCCTCATGACGTGTCCCCCAGTCGTACGTCACCGGCGGTCCCGTCGACGGTGAGCCGGGAGCCGGGCGGGAAGCGGTGTACGGCGTCCGTGGCGCCGACGACCGCGGGGAGCCCGAACTCCCTCGCCAGGACGGCCAGATGGGACAGCGGGCTGCCGGTCTGGGCGACCAGACCGGTGAGACCGGGCAGCAGCGGGGCGAGCGCGGGATCCAGGGTGCGCACGACCAGCACGGCGTCCGAAGGCCGGGGGCCCGTCCCGTCCCATACGGTCCCGACGGTGCGCCCCGCGGACACGCCCCGCACGCCCTCGCCCCGGCCTGTGCCGCGCTCGGCGGCCACGACGTGACCGTCCGCGAGCCGGAAGGCGTCCGGCAGTGGCGGCGACTCCGGACGCGGCACGCGCGCGTGGAGGTCACCGGGCAGGCCCCCGCCGTCCAGCGCGGCGGCCAGCTCCGCCCACCGCAACAGCCCGAGGCGCTCCACGCCGATCCCTGTCCGACGCGCGATGTCCCGGACGAGCCGCACCTGCAGTTCCTGGACCCAGCGGATACGGAGGCGTAGGGCTTCGCGGGGTGGGAGGGAGGTGATGTTCGAGGCGGAGGTGGCTGGAGGGGGTTGTGTGGTGCGTGGTGTGGTGCGTTGTGTGGTGCGTGGTGTGGTGCGTGGTGTGGTGGGTGTGGTGGGTGGGGTGGCGGGTGACGTGGCGGGTGTGGTGAGAGGCCGTGCAGTGGACGGCGTGAGGGCCTGGGAGGAGGTGGCTTGGGGGGAGGCGGCCTGGGCTTGGGGGGAGGCGGCTTGGGCTTGGGGGGAGGCGGCCTGGAGTGCGTCCGTGTGCGCGGTGGCGTACACGGCGAGGGCCGTGCTGGTGAGGTGGGTGCCTTGTCGTGCCGGTTCCAGTGCGGGCGGGCGTGGGGAGGGCGGGCGGTTGCCGTTGCTCGCTGGTGCCGTATGTGCGGCTCGGTCCGGTGTCGTTCCGGAGTGGGCCGTGCCGTTGGCCGGCAGTCCCGTCGTGAGCCGTCGACCCGAATCGGCGGCGCCCGGTAGCCGTTTCCGTCCGTGCAGGCTCGGGGCGGTGAGGGCCAGGATCACGGGGTCCGTGGTGACCGACCCGTCGTCGGGTATGCCCCGGGCGCGGGCCTCGGCCAGGGCGGCGAGGGCGGTGCCTGCCGCTGTGCGGCTCCCGGACGGTTCGTCGAGGAGGGCTCCCGCGAGGGCCTCCTGGGCGTGCAGGGAGACCAGGACCCGGCGGGTCCAGCGGAGCTCCGCGGCCAGGGCGGAGCCGGACAGCCCGGCGGGTGACGGGATCTCGGCGAGGTGGCGGTCGACGTCGGCGGCGAGATCGGTGGCCAGCCCCGGCAGGGACGACGCGAGGCGCCCCGTCCGCCAGGCCGCGGTGAGCCGACGCGCCCCCGGCGCGGGGTTGAGCAGCGCCAGCCACCGGTGCCGAGGGGGCACGGCGCCGAGCAGACGCACATCGGCGGCGGCGCGTCCGGCGACCGTCGTGACCACCGGCACCGACCGCAGCAGTCGGCGCGGCGCGGCGCCCCCGAGGTCGAGCGCGGTGGCGAGCCCACGGGCCATCGGCGCCACCCACAGGTCCTCCTCCAGTGGTGCGAGCTGCTCGGGCAGCGTCTCCGCCACCGGACCGGGCCCGAGCAGCCGCGCCCCGCGCGCCGGCCGCGGCGCCATCGCGGTGATCGGCCGGCTCTGGAACAGCCACAGCCGCCCGTCCGCGTCGAAACCGAACTCGATGTCCTGCGGTCCGCCGAAGACCCGCCGAGCCCGCCGCGCGAGTCGCGCCAGCCGGAACAGTTCGGGGCGCGTGAGCAAGGAGCCGTCCTGCGTGGACGCGGTACGCGGGCCGCCCACGACCTGGGCGTCCGCCGAGGCAGCTTCCCTCGCCACCTCCGTCCGCAGGAGCCGCCCGAACCCGCTCAGCCAGTAGTCGGTGCCGGCCTGCGCGCCGCTGACCAGGCTGTCCGGCCCGCCGCGCACCGCGCTGACCAGCATCCGGTCGTCCCGCCCCGCGACGGGGTCGGCGCCGAACATCACCCCGCCGACCCGTGCCGTGAGCATGGGCTGCACCAGCACCGCCATCGGCGCCGTGGACCCGTCGGGGCGACGCGCCGAGTCGAGCACGGTCTGGACGGCCGTGCGGAACGCGCGCCAGCCCTGCACGTCGAGCACCGAGGTGAACTGGCCCGCCAGGGAGGACTCCTCGGTGTCCTCCTGCGGCGAGGAGGACCGTACGACGAGGGGGCGGGCGCCGCCCTCGGAGAGTTCGTCCCAGGCCCGCCGCAGGGCCACGGCGTCGCCGCCTGCTCCGGGCGGGATCACGAAACCGGGCAGCACGGGCAGTCCGGCGTGGGCCGCGCGGGCGAGGTTCGCCGCCTTGGACCCCATCAGGCGCGGGAGTGCGGCGCCGGGCTGGTCCAGCGGGACGATGGCCGGTGGGTGCGTCCCGACCTGGCCGAGGGCGACATCGCCCCGGAGCTCTCCCCCGTCGCGTGCACCTTCTCCGTGACGTTCGTCGAGCGTCGTCATGAACACCCTCCAGGACCGGCCGCCAACAGGGGGGACGCGCGGGGTTGGCCCTGCGCCTGACGGCGGAACGAAGGATGGGGGCGAGCCGCTGCCGATCCGGGACCGGGTGCGACGACAGCACGCCTCCTGATCCGATGGTCCCACTCCTGTTCGGATACATGTAGCCCGGAAGGCGCTTTTCGGGAAGATCGGATGAGAAATCCGACTATGGCAGGAGATCGGATCCGGGTGACTCGTCCGAGGGATGCACCCCACGGCTCCTCCGCGGGCATGATTCGGCGAGGGCGGCCCCAGAAACCCGGTGCGGGTGGCTCCAGAGACCTGGTGCGGGCGGGCGCCTTAGTTCAGCTGCGGGTGTGGGTCAGGGCAGCGGCGGGTGTGGGTCAAGGCAGCGGTCGGTGTGCCTCACGGGCCGGTGTGCCTCACGGGCCGGTATGCCTCACGCAGCACCCCGCACAGCTCCTCCAACGCCGCCTCGTAGGCGTGCTCCGAGGGCGTCGCACAGCCGACGACGAGGCCGTCGCGTACCGGCATGTCCGCCTCCGTGGCCTGCGGGTGGCGGAACTCGGCGAGGCCGTCCAGGGCGATGCCCTGCCGGGTGGCCGCCTCGACCGTGGCCCGCTCGGTGCCGGGCGGCAGCCGCAGCACCGCGTGCAGTCCGGCGGCGACACCGGTGACCTCGATGTGCGGCGCGTGCCTGGCGAGCGCCGCGACGAGGCGGTCGCGACGGCTCCGGTACCGCTGCCGCATCCGCCGTACATGACGGTCGTACGCCCCTGAGGCCACGAAGTCGGCGAGGCTCAGCTGGTCGAGGACGCTCGCCCACGCCTCGCGCTCCCCTTTGGCCGCGAGCACGTCGCCGACGTACCGCTCCGGCAGCACCATCCACCCCAGTCGCACCGCCGGGGACAGGCTCTTGCTGACCGAGCCGACGAAGATCACGCGCTCGGGATCGAGGCCCTGGACGGCACCGACGGGCTTGCGGTCGTAGCGGAACTCCCCGTCGTAGTCGTCCTCCAGGAGCACGCCTCCACGCGCGCGTGCCCAGTCGATCACGGCGGCGCGACGCTCGGGGTGCAGCGGGCCGCCCGTCGGGAACTGGTGCGCGGGCGTGAGCAGCACGGTCCGCTCGCGGGTCAGCCGATCGACGCGTGCGCCGTCCTCGTCAAGGGGGAGCGGTACGGTCCGTACGCCCGCGGCGGCGAGCAGTTCCCGGTGGAAGCCGAGCCCGTACGCCTCCACGGCCAGCGGGCCGCGCAGCACGCCGCCGCTTCCGCCTCCACTCCGGCCTCCGCCTCCACTCCGGCCTCCGCCTCCACTCCGGCCTCCGCCTCCACTTCCGTCACCGCCCCCGTCCTGGCCGAACAGCAGCCGCAGGGCGTGCGCGAAGCCGGAGCAGATCACGATCCGGCTCGGCTCGGTGCGCACGCCGCGCGCGCGTGCCAGGTACTCGGCGAGCGCCTCACGCAGTTCGACGCGTCCGGCGGGGTCACCGGGCCCGAAGACCTCGTTCGGCGCCTGCTGGAGCGCCCGCCGATAGGAGGCCAGCCAGGCCGTGCGCGGGAACGCCGACGCGTCCGGTGAGCCCTGCCGCAGGTCGTGCCGAGGTCCACGCGCGCGTGGAGGCGCGTCGCGCGGCGCTCGCTCGCTACGCCGGGGAGGTTCGGCCCGCTCGGCCACCCTCGTCCCCGAGCCCTGGCGGGCGGTGAGCCAGCCCTCGGCCCGGCAAGCGGGTCGGGCACTTCGGCGACCGCGGCGCAGGAGACCCACACGACCGTTCCGGCAGCGCTCGCGCGC
>NZ_JBEXQG010000088.1:0-31483 GCF_040612485.1 Streptomyces sp. NPDC006385 | reverse complement strand
AACCCCACCCCTGGACATGACGACGGCCTGCACCACCCCAACGGGGTCGTACAGGCCGTCGTCACGCAAGACCCGGATTTACCAACAGCGTCCGGCATCGGGGCGGGCCTCCGCACGTTCCGGGGACCACGCCGGCAACTCGCGGGGTCCACTCCCACCGTGGGCACTGCGTACTGAGTGGGCTCCATCCAGTGCTCCGCGGTCTGATGGAGCCACTCGGTGGATAGCCACCCGTCCATCGCGGTGTCGTCCATCGGCCCGCACCACCTGGTCGACGAAACCGCATGGGCCGGGTCTTGCCCACCCACACAGTGGGCTCCATCCAACCCAGTGCACCGGTGGCGTCCATCGATGACGCACGGTGGACGAGGCGGGGAGCGGCATGTGCCCCCACCCGGAGTGGGTCTCAGGCAGGCGGCTTCTGGTGATGCCTCATCTGTCGTTCCCACCCCCTTGACCGGCCTCCCTTCCACCCCTTGACCACGGGCCTGCGCCTCTGCTGTTTCCCCTTGACCTGGGCCGAGGTCAAGGGGAAACAGCACGGGCGTTCCCAACCCAGAACCGCGGAGGCTGGCGCACTGCACCGGCACGGGCGGGCGGCCGGTCCAATGGGGCCGGGAGTGTCTCGCCCTTCGCGCACGGAGCGGTACGGAACGACGTCCGGATGTGACGGCGGGGCCGCGGGTCTCCACCCGAGTTGGCGATGGAGTCCATCGCGATGGCGGTGGCTATGGGTGGGAGCGCCGAGCCCACTGGGTGGCCACCGCGTGGACGTGCGCAAGTTCCGCGACGAGAGGCGCGGTCCATCCACTCAGTGGGCTCCATCCGATCCGGTGATGGAGCCGGCGCCGAAGTTCGTCCACTCCACCCCGGCCCCGGCCGGAGTGGGGCGCACCTCCGTCCACCCCACGCGGTGGGCGTCCACCCCCTTGACCACTCCGCCCACCCCTTGACCACGGCCCCCTTGCCCACCTGGGCCACTCAGGTGCCGCGGCCCGTTTCCCCTTGACCTCGTCGCGCCGCGAGAGCGGTCAGACCGCGGTCAAGGGGGGTGTCGGGAGTGTGAGCGCCATCGAGACCAGATGGCGCGAAAGGACGGACACGGACGTGGCCACCACCCAGCACACCCCGGCAACCGACTCCTCCGAGTCCGTGACCCGCTACACCACGATCTCCCTGATGAACCGCGACTGGGACGTGCTCTGCCGCGACCTGAGGGCCGCCGACCGGGTGGCCGCCTGGGCGGAGGAGCACGCCGAGCTCATCGGAGCAGCAACGCCCCAGGATGTCGTGGACAAGATCTCCGACCTCCACCGCCGCGGCGAGTTCGACCAGCACGACCGCGTGATGCACCTGCTGGTCGAGCGGGCCGCCGGGGTCGGCTTCGATGCCCACCTCGCGTGGAGGATCACGGTCCGGGTCCTGCTGCCCAAGGCGATCCTGATGGCCAAGACCCAGCGCCGTACCGGCCTGCCGTGGGACGACGTGTGCGCGGCCGTGTTCGGCGCCGCCTTCGAGGTCGTCCGCACCTACCCGCTCGACCGACGGCCGCGGCGGATCTTCAACAACCTCGCCCTCGACACCCTGCAGCTCGCCCGCCGCACCCTGGCCGCCTGTCTCGACGACATCGAGGAGCTCCAGGAGTTCGCCGCCGGTGTCGCCCCGCTGGCCGCGGCCGAGCACCACACCCGATACACGCACGTCGTCTCCAGCGAGGACCCCGACACCCCCCACCGCACGGTCGAGCTCGCCGACCTGCTGATGCGGGCCGCCCAGATGGAGCTCGTCGACGTCGACGAGCCGGCCCTGTCGCGTCACGAGACACGGACGGAGGTCCTCGACCTGCTGCTGTGGGCGGTGGAGGTCGGAGCGCTCAAGGAGCTCGAGGCGCAGCGCATCGCCCGGTACTACCTGTCCACCTCGCAGCGCCCCGACCAGCGCCACATGACCACCCGGTCCATGGGCCACGAGGGAGACCTGCTGCGGCAGCACGCCAGCCGTGCCGTACGCACGCTGCGCGCGAAGTCGGACCTCTCGCAGTACCGCGCCGCGGCCTGAGAGCTGCCGGCGCCCGTCGGACCAGGCGCCGGCGGAAGTCGCTCGAAAAAACTTCAGCCCGACTGTCACACCGCGCCCTTCCTCAACACCTGTAGCAGGCGAGAGGGCCGCCAGATCGGTCCAGCCCCACCTGAACATCCACCCCCACTCTTCTCGACTCCGGGAGAACCGACGTGACCACGATGTCCCCGGCCGGCACCGGCCGACAGCTGCTCGACGCCGATGAGGCCCGTGTGGCCCGTGCTTCGCGCGAGCTGACCAAGATCGCCGCTGCTCTGGTGAGCCGGCCGATGGACCGTGACCTGCACGAGCAGATGCGCGCCTTCCTCGACAGGGAGTCGGAGGCCTCTCTTGCGTCGTGGGATGTGCTGCTGCAGCGCACGCCGGACCAGCTCAAGGAGCGCATCTCGACGGTCCTGACCGTCCAGGCGCTGCGGAGGGCCTCGTGAAGCGGCCGCGCCGGCAGCGCAAGGCGGCCAAGAAGCACCTCGTCGAGACGGAGGCCTGGGACGAGGAGGTCGACGAGCCCCAGGAGACATCGGCGGACGAGCCGGACGAGACCGGGTGGAAGACCAGCACGGCACAGATGGCTGGCCTCTCCCGGCTGGTCCGCGCCGGGGTCTGGGTGCTCGTTGTCTCCGGCCCCGTCCTCGGCGCGCTCGCGTTCCTCTCCTCGTCCGCTCCGGCCCAGGGCGCGGCCAAGCCGGTCGCCACGGCGACGCCGGCGTCGCCGGTCGGGCCGGCCGGCTTCGCCGAGTTGTTCGTCGCCGCCTACCTGCAGGCCGGCCAAGGAACCGAGCGGGACCTGGCGCCGTACTACTCCGGCTCCGTCGCGCTCGCGGTAAAGCCCGGGACCCGCACGGCCACGCAGTCCACCGTGATCGCATCCCGCGAGGTTCAGCCGGGTTACTGGTCCATCACCGTTGCCGCCGACGTCACCGCCCACGACGACAAAGGCAAGTCCACGCGGCTGGGCGTCCAGTACTTCCGCGTCGGCATCCAGGCCACCGGCCCGGCTGGCGCCGGCGGAACCGCGCAGGGCGCTGCCCCTGCCGGCTACGTGGCGACATCGCTGCCGGCGCAGGTGGCCGCGCCTGCCGCGCTCAAGCCGGGCGGCCTGGCGTACGAGACCGACCGCGGGTCGAGCAGTGCGGACCCGTCGGTCGAGACCGCGCGCGGGTTCCTGGCCGCCTACCTGACCGGTACGACCGAGCTCGACCGCTACACCTCGCCCGGCACCCGGCTGCAGCCGATCACCCCTGCGCCGTACGCCGCGGTGAAGGTGACCGGCGTCCAGGACGACTCGTCCGGCCCGGGCCAGCAGAAGGTGCCAGCCGACGGCACGGTGCTGCACCAGCTGGTCCAGGTCGACGCCACCGACCAGGCCGGCAGCCCGGCATCGCTGAGCTACGCGCTCACCCTCAAGTCCCGCGCCGGCCGCTGGGAGGTCGCCTCCGTCGACGATGCCCCGGCCATCCGCGCGAGCAGCCCGCCCTCGGCGGCGCCGCACACCACCACCCCTAGCCCCGACGCAGCCACGGCATCTCCCTCGCCGTCGCCGTCGAACTCCTGAAGAAAGAGGAATCGTTCATGCACACCCTGGCAGCCGCCAACCCCGACCACGTCGTCCTCGCCGGCGACGTCCTCGACTGGGCCAACACCAAGACGGGGCAGGTCCGCGCGCTGGTTCTCACCGTGGCCGCCCTCATGGCGATCATCGCCGTGCTGATGGCCTGGTGGAAGACCCGCTCCTTCGTCGGCACCCTCGTCGCCTTCGTCCTGGCCGCCCTCGTGCTCTGGGGGATCAGCAACCTCAACGTCCTGCAGACCAAGGTCGGCTCCGAGATCAACGACACCGGGGCCGCGGCAGCCTCCAAGTTCCACGTCGCCGGTGACGCCCCCGCGCTGGCGGGTGAGGGCTGGCAGGTCTCGTGAGCGCCTCGGAGGAGGAGCTGATCGGGCACTCGTACACGCGCGCCCGTCGGCACCCGCTCGTCATCGGCAAGCTCCCGGGAGCCGGCCGGCTCCCGGGAGGGCCCTACACGATCACCCAGGTCATGACCATGGTGGTCACCTTCGGGCTCCTCGTCATGACGAAGGATCTGTGGGCCCACTTCGGCGCCATGAACTTCATCCTCATGGCGCTGATCCCCTGGGGTCTGGCCTGGGTGCTGCGGTACGCGCGGCTCGACGGCCGCGATCCGGCACGCGCCGTGCGCAGCCTGCTCATCTACTCCTCCACTCCGGCCCAGGGGCGCCTGGCCGGCAAGCCGCAGCAGGTCGCTCGGCCTCGACTGGCGACCGCCACCTGCACGGTGCGCGTCCGGTCCGCCGAGCGACCCGCCCCGGCGGCGGCCCCGCAGCCTGCTGCAGCGCCCGCACCCGGGGCCAGGCGCAGAGCCCGCCCGGCACCTGTGCCAGCGGCGGCCGCAGCGAGCCGGCCAGAGCCGAAGACCGGGCTGCAGGCCCTCCTCGCCTCCCTCGACGAGCAGTAACCAGCCGCCCCGTCGTCACCACCAGCACAGAAAGAAGAACCCCATGCGTCTCCCCGTCCGGCACATCAGCGGCCACCTGATTTGGACCACTGCCGCCACCGTGTGGGCGGTGTGGCGCGTCGACACCGAGAACTACACCCACGCCTCCAAGTCCACGAAGCGCGAGCGGCTGGACGCACTGGAGTCCCTCTTCAAGTCCCTGCGGGGCGAGGCCCTCCTGCTCAGCCTGTGCCCGAGCGTCGACGCCGCGTCGGTCGTCACCCGCATGACCGCCGGCGTCGACCTCGACGCTTCCCCCGAGTACGTCGACCTGGCGCTGAAGGTCCTCGACCAGCTCCAGGACCTCGAGCTCACCGGCCGCGTCGACTTCCTCGCCGTCCCGTTGCCCCACCTCGACTTCAAGCAGAGCGCCCGGGCGGTCCTCTCCTCCCTCCAGGCGGAGGTGATGGGCACGCTCGGTCTGCCGGTCGCCCCGATATCGCTCTCCGAGGAGCGCCAGCGCCTGGAGCAGGCGACCCGCCTGGCCGCCGGCTGGCCCTCCGGCATCAAGATGCGGCCTGCCACCGAGGCGGAGATCCTGTGGATCTACGGGCACAGCGCCCGCCGGGGCCTGAGCGAGCCGCTCCTGCCCGAGGACGGCGCACCGCGCGGTCTTCGCGGTCGCGGCCACACGGTCACCGCCCACACTCAGGTGATCCTGGACGAGGGCGGCCGCGGCACCCGGGCCTCCAAGGGTCCGACCAACCCGTTCAAGCGCCGCTACCTGCGCGCCACCAGCGAACACGGCGACTCCTACCAGGCGTTCTGCGTGCTCTCCGAGATGCCGGAAGCCTTCCGGTTCCCCGGCAGCGAGTACCTGGCGGCGCTGGACGAGTTCAACTTCCCCGTGGACTGGGCCGTCCGTCTGCACGTCGAGTCCGGCTCGAAGGCCGAGCCGAAGTCCCGGCGCCAGCAGCGCGAGCTCGCGCACCAGCGCGGTGAGTACGACGGCGAGACCTCCGGCGTGCCGGCCTCCCTCGACAAGGCGTCCCTCGCCCTGGACGAGTACCGCGACCGGCTCACCGCCTCCTCCACCGAGGTCGAGATCCGTGCCACCGTCGCCACCTGCGTGTGGGGGACCACCCCCGAGGAGGCCGACGAGAAGGCGACGTCGCTGGCCAACCACTTCGGCGGCAACGACTACACGCTCGTGAGGCCCACCGGCGACCAGGTCGCGCTCTTCCACGGCATGCTGCCCGGCACCAAGACGCCCGGCCCGATGCTCGACTACACCCAGTACCTCCTGGCCCGCGATTTCGCGATGTCGATGCCGTTCTGCGGCGCCGGCCTGGGCGACGACTCCGGCAGCCTCTTCGGCCTCCAGCTCAACGGCGGCGGCGTACGCCCCGTGCTCGTTGACTTCTCCCACGGCCCCCGCGTCAACGCCTCCGCGTCCGCCGCGTTCGTCGGCGAGCTCGGCTCCGGCAAGTCGGTGGCGATGAAGTGCGCCATGTACAGCATCCTGACCACCGGCCACCGGGCCGGGCAAAGGAACTCCCGCGGCCGCGCCCTGGTCATCGACCGCACCCCGCAGCAGGAGTGGTCGCGGTTCGCCAACGCCTGCCCCGGCACCACGCAGATCATCAACGTCGACGAGAACGCCGGCGTCTCCCTCGACCCCCTGCGCGTCTTCCGCGGCCCGCGCGCCGCCCGCTACACCGAGTCCTTCCTCACCCCGCTCCTGGACATCGGCTCGATGAGCATCGAGGGCATCACCCTCGCCGAGGCGATCGAGGCCACCCGGCTCGGCCCCAAGCCGAGCATGACCGCGCTGATGGACACGCTCGCCAACCGGGCCCGCACGCCCGACCCGGAGGAGCCGAACGACGCCGCGGTCCGTGCCGCCGCCTCCGAACTCGTCCGCAAGCTGCGGTCGCTGGCCAAGAAGGACCTCGGCCGCGTCATCTTCGACCCCACGCTGCCGGTCGTACGGATCACCGACGCCGACAGCATCGTCTTCGCCGTCGACCGCCTGGGCCTGCCCACCAAGGAGGAGCTCTCCGAGCACCGCCTCCCGAGCCTGGAGGTCGAAAAGCGGTTCGGCTGGCGGCTGATGTACCTGATGACCGCGCTCTGCCGCGAGATCGCGTTCGCCGACCCCAACGAGTTCGCCGGCGTCTTCCTCGACGAGTGCTGGTGGCTCACCTCGTCCGCCGAGGGCTCCAACCTGCTGCTCGAGCTCATCGCCGACGGCCGCAAGCACAACGCCGGCGCCTTCGCCGGCAGCCACGACCCCTACGACATCGGCCCGAAGTCCGAGATCGGCGACAAGATCCGGGCGCTGCTGTCCCACATCTTCGTCTTCCGCCACCGCGGCAAGGCGCTGGCCGCACGCTGCCTGGAGTTCCTCGACCTCGACCCGACCGACGACGAGATGCTCAAGGTCATCACCGAGAACCTCAGCCCGCTCAACGTCAGCGAGACCGAGCGCGCCCTGCGGGCCGGCGAGGGCCTGTACCGAGACCTCCGCAAGCGCATCGGTGGGATCAAGGTGCTGATCCCCGCCGATGAGAACGCGGCCGCCGCCATCACCACAACGCCTGGGCAGCGCGACGAAGAAGACGACGAGGCCGTGGAGTTGTTCGCCGAGGCGGACGGAGCCCTCGCATGAGCCACATACAGCGAGGGCGCGTCAAGCGGCGCCTGGGGCTCATCGCCGTCCTGCTGGCCCTCTTCAGCGTGGTGCTGGCCCCTGCCGCCATGGCAGATCCGGCGCCGTCGCCCAGCACGTCCGCTCCTGCAGCCGGCCCCCCGAACTTGAACCAGAAGCCGAAGGACGGCAGCGACGGCCTCCTTCAGCCGTTCAATGTGACGGACAAGGACGGCGTCCCGATCAGCTCCTACACCGTCAAGACGGACACGGGCGGCTGGAAGGACATCGACCTCAAGATCTGGAACATCGTCGCCCAGCTGTTCTTCGGCGTCTCGAAGTGGGTCATCGGCTTCACCTGCTGGCTGATCAAGTGGGCGCTGAACTTCGGCCTGGCCAAGGTCATGGTCGGACCCGTCGAGGACATCTCCAGCACCCTCAAGTCCCAGGTCATCGACCGGCTCGGCCTGCCGGGCCTGTTCCTGACGTTCGCCGGCTTCTACTGCGGCTGGCTGATCCTCTTCAAGGAGCGTTCGCGCGGCTTCGCCGAGATCGGGGTCTCCCTGGTCGTCGCCGCGCTGACCACTACCGTGCTCGTCTCGCCGGCCCAGGTGCTGCTCGGCCAGCACGATCAGCCGCAGGCACAGGGCTCCACCATGCTCCTCTCCGAGGAGGGCTTGCTGGGGAAGTCGAAGGACTTCACCCTCGAGGTCGCCAGCATCGTGCTGGCAGACGATCCCGCGAGCGCCCAGGGCAGTGCCGACCCCAACAACGTGGCGAAGCCGATCACCGACGCCCTGGTGGAGGCGTTCATCGTCAAGCCCAACCAGCTCATGGTCTACGGGCAGACCTTCGACGGGCAGTGCGACAAGGCCTTCCGACAGTTCAAGCTCGCCGAGTTCAACCTCAACCAGCTTGGGATGAACTACTGGGACGCCATGGTGATGGATTCGATGTACGACACGAACTTCATCGGGCAGCTCAACGAGAACGCAAAGAAGTTCGAGGCCGCGTGCGGGGATGTGAAGCCGAAGGCCAAGCGTGCCTCCGCGGACCTCGCCTTCTCCGCCCTGTTTGTCGCCATCGCCGCCGTCATCGTGGCGATCCTCATGGTTCTTGTCACCGGCACGTTCCTCACCGCGCAGGGCTGGTTGGCCTTCGAAGCCATCCGCGGCCACTGGGCACTGACCGCCGGCATCCTGCCCGGCGGCGGCCGCGCCACCCTGTGGCGCTGGTGCTCCGCAATCACCAAGGCCGTCCTCGGCATCATCATCGCCATTCTCTTCCTGGCGATCTTCATCCTCATCGTCCTGGCCCTGATCGACGCGGACACCGGCGACGTCCTGGCCGTCAAGTTCATCGTCATCGACGTCACCGCCATCGCCGGCCTGGCCGGTCACAAGCGCATCAAGCAAACTGCCCAGAGCATCGCGGTCAACCTCAACCGCAAGCTCGCCAACGCCCGCGTAGGCGGGGCTGGCCGCCGCTCCGTGTTCAGCAGCCCCGGCCGGTACGCCGAGACCGCCCCCGGCCTGAAGCAGATGTGGAGTGAGGCCCGCGGCGAGGCCAGGCGCGTGAGCAGGCCCGTCGGCCAGGGCCTGAAGACCGCCAAGAACGCCTGGGTCGGCTCGCCGCAGGCCAACCGCAAGGCCAGCCGGCTGCGGACCGCGGCCCGACTCGCTACCAACGCCGCCGCGGCTGTGGGCACCGGCGGCGCCAGCGCAGCCGCGAAGGTCGCGGCGCAGCAGGCGGCCAAGCAGACCCTGAAGAACCGGCTGGCCACGGCGGCCGCGAACAAGATGTCCCAGACCCGGGGCGGCAGGGCCACCATGGCCACCGGCAAGGCGGCCGCCGCCACCGCCAAGTACGGCGCCAAGGCGACGAAGTTCGCCTTCATGGCCACGGTGGGCGCGCCGGTGGGCATTCCCCGGGGAGTCGCCGCGACGAAGCGAGGCGCTGCCGCGGCAACGGCCCGTGCCGGGCAGGTGCGCGACCAGCTCAAGGCCGTCAAGGCACGGACCGTCGACAAGAAGGTCCAGGCGGCCAAGGACTTCGGAGCCGAGTACAAGCGCAACGTCGTCACGGCCGGCAAGTTCGTCGCGAAGCAGGGAACGAAGGCCCAGGTCCACCTCGGTCTGGCCCAGATTCAGCCGGATCCGAAGGCAGGGAATCCTCCTGGGCCCCGGGCCGGTGCCGTCGCGCCGAAGACCCCCGGTGGCGCGCCGGCGGCGGCTGGCACGAAGACACCGAGCTCGGTGAAGCCCCCGGCCGCCGGGCCGGCCGCGGTGCCGAAGATGCCCACCCCGCCCACCCCTGCGCCGCCGACGCCCCCGGCTGCGAAGAAGTCGACCCCGGCCAAGCCGCCGGCTCCGCCTCGGACCATCCGGCGTGCCACGCGGCCGCCCGGCCCGCCCAAGCCCCGGCCGTAGCCGGACTGCGGCCGGGACCCCACAGGTCCCGGCCGCCCAGATCACCGCACCAGAACCACCTGACGGGGGACCCCCATGCCTCAAACCGATGCCGCGCGTGCCCGCGCCCAGCGCGCGACGATCGCGCTGTTCGTCGCTGCGGCCGTCCTGGCAACTGTCGGTGTCACCCTCCTGTTCGGCCTCCCTGAGGCCGACCGTCCTGCCACCGACTCGACTCCGGTCACGGCCGCTTCCTCCGCCCCTGCGGTCGGCAGCGGCTCTGGCGGCACGCGCCCGGCCGAGGCCTCCCCCGCGGCGGAACCTTCGGCGTCTCCTGAGCACTTGGGCCCGAGGCAGGTGCCGACGCCGGTCGAGGAGGCGGCCCGGTCCTTCGTGACCGCGTGGGCCAGCCACGACGCCCGACCGGGCCGGGACAACTCGTACGACGACGCATCCCGGCGGGCCGCGATCTACGCTGCCGGAGATCTTGCCGAGGACCTGCGCACTCACACCAGCGGCAGCGCCGCCACGCAGCAGTGGTTGAGCTGGAAGGACCATCAGGTCCAGGTGGCGGTGGCGGTCCTGCGGGTGTCACTGCCGGACGGAGCGCCCGCACCGAGCGAGGACTCCGCTTTCGCGCGTGTGCTCTACAAGCTGACCGAAGCGCCAGCCAAGGGCCCTGCCAGCGAGTCGGAAGAGCACGTGGCGCTCAAGCTCCGCCGCGGCGCCGACGGAAGCTGGCGCGTCGTCGGACTGCCCAATGTCTGAGCAGGGCAAGTCCAAGGCCCTGCGGAACGTGCTGATCGCGGCGATCCTCTCCTGCCTGCTTGGATTCGGTCTGATCCTGAGTGCCGTACTGGCGCTGTCGTCGGCAATCGGCGAGGACAACACCAGCAGCGCACTGGAGAACGCGGGCTTCGGCGGCGGTCTGTCGGACACCAAGGAGATCCCTGACTGGCTGCGTCCCATCATCCTCGACGCTGTGGCGAGGTACGGCTGTGCGGAGGTCACCCCATCGCTGATCGCCGCCCAGCTCTACCAGGAGTCCACCTTCCGCAAGAACCCGCCCGACGGAGGAGCCGGCGCGATGGGCATCGCCCAGTTCATCCCCTCCACCTGGGCGACCGAAGGCATCGACGCCAACAACAAGGGCGGCGCGGACCCGCTGGACCCTGAGGACGCAGTTCCGTCGATGGTGGCCTACGACTGCAAGCTCGCCGACGAGATCCGCAGCGTGCCGGGCGACGTCGTCGACAACATGCTCGCCGCCTACAACGCCGGCGGGAACAAGGTGAAGAAATACGGCGGCATCCCGCCGTACGAGGAGACGCGCAAGTACGTCCGCGAAATCCGGGACCGGGCGGAGAAGTGGTCCGCGCCGATGGACGGCAAGGTCTCCGGCGGACTGTCCAAGGTCGTGGCCGCAGCCAAGGAGGCGCTCAACACCCCATACGTCCTGGGCGGCAGCTGCAAGCCTCCGTTCCGGGGAGCCAAGGGGTGCGACTGCTCCAGCCTGGTCAAGTACGCCTGGAGCAAGGTCGGCGTGAACCTTCCACGAGTCACCTACGACCAGGTCGACATCGGCACCAAAGTGAAGTCGGCGAACGACCTGCGCCCCGGCGACCTGATCTTCTCGGGCGGCAGCGCGTCCAGCCCGGAGCACGTATCCATGTACATAGGGGGCGGCGAGGTCATCGACGCGCCGCACACCGGCGCCCGTGTCCGGATCAAGCCCCTGTCCTTTTGGAAGGGCCGGATCCTGATCATGAAGCGGCCGAACTACACCGAGCCGGGGTCGGGTGGCACCTCAGGCACGTGGGTAGCCCCGGTCGCCGACGATCACGTCGGCACCGGATACCGGGTTTCCGGATCGATGTGGTCGAGCGGCTACCACACCGGCGTGGACTTCCCCGTGCGCACCGGAACTGCGACCCGCGCGGTGGGCCCGGGCACCGTGGTGACGGCCGGCTGGAACAGCGCGTATGGCTACCAGGTGGTGATCAAGCACGGCGACGGCATGTACTCGCACTACGCCCACCACTCCTCGCTGGCCGTGGTCGTCGGCCAGAAGGTGAAGGGCGGCGACCGGATCGGGTACTCCGGCGCAACGGGCAACGTCAGCGGTGCGCACCTCCACTTCGAGATACGCACCGGCCCGGAGTACGGATCGGACATCGACCCACTGGCCTACCTCCGTAGTCACGGCGTCAAGATCTGACCTGCCGGCCGGCGTCACGCTCTCCCGCAGGGGCATGACGCCGGCCGACGCCATACCGCGAAGAAATTCGGAGCGGAGTGTCACACCGAGCCGGATCCCGACACCTGTAGCAGGTGAAAGGCCCGTTTGCTCTTTGGAGGTGCCGCCGTGCTCCCGACTTCCCCCGTGCCCGCTCCGGCCGCCGCGGTGCCGCCGTGCGCCTCGCCCTCGGACGGTGGGCGATGACCACGACCGACCTCATCGATGGCGCAATCGGCTTCGTCGGGGACCTCCCGGGCCACGTCGAGCACCTGGCGGGCTCGGTGATGGCCAACGCCTGGTGGGTTGCGCTGGTCGCCCTGGCAGCCAGCGGGGTCGCCGCTGCGGTCCGCTGGGCCCTGTCCCGTGGCCCGGTGTCCAAGCGAACGGCTCTGGAGGTGCTGCCGACCACAGGCTTCGACCCGAAGCCGGAAGAGGTCGTCCGCTTCGGGCACCAGATGGCCCGCGCGCACAAGAGCGTGTCGCGCTGGCTCGTGTCTTCGGCCCGCACCAATGCTCTGCGCATCCGGTTCACCTGCTCCAACGGGTCGCTGTCCATGAGGGTCGAGGGCCCGGATCGAGCGATGTCGGTGCTGCGCCACCAGGGCTACGCCCAGGTCGAGATGCGGCCTATCGAGGCCGACGGGCGTGCCGCGCGCGAACGTCCGCAGATCCGGCTCGGCTCCTGACGCACCGACGGACACCACAGACAGGTAGATCATGACCACCGCACCACACCCGACCGCCGCCCCGCCGGTCGATCTCGCCAAGCCGGAAGCTGATGACCACGGCAAGCCGGCCACCCAGGAAATGCACTACGCCCGCGCCGAGCTCGCCCTGGCCCTTCCTGACCACCTCGCCCTGCGCGAAGTGCCGCTCACCCCGGATCCGCTCGAGGCCCTGGCCAACGCGGTAGCCGACGTCCGCGAGGACCTCGGCGAGAGCGCCGACGTCGTCCTGGACCTCGTTCCCGTCGCCCCGAACCGTGTCAGCAGCCGCCGCCGGCGCCTGCTGGCCCAGGCCCGCCGCAACCCCGCCGACGGGCCGGCCATACCCGGCATGCCGCAGCAGCGCGGCAACCGGTTCGGCTTCGACCTCGGCCAGGTGATGTCCGAGATTGCCACCGAGATGAAGGGCAACCAGGGCGGTGGTGCCCGGCAACGGCAGCACCAGCAGCGCGCTCATCGCGTCACGGACATGAAGGCCGCCATGGGCAAGCTCGCCCCCGGCGCCGAGCCCGTCTTCTCCATGCAGTTGCTCGTCCGCACCTGCGCGCGCGACGAGTACCGTGCCCGGATGCTGCTGGACCAGGTCCTCGCCGCCCTGGAGCCGTGGTCCGGCGACAACCACCTGCGCCCCGTCGGGCTCCACCTCGGCGTCACCCGCCTCCGGGCGGACCACTGGCTCCACCGGGGCAAGTTCGACCGCCGTTTCGAGACCGGGCTCTTCATGCCCCGTCGGCACTCCTGGGTGACCGCCCAGGAGATCGCCGGGCTGCTCAAGCCGCCCACCAAGCACAACATGGCCCCGAACATCGCCCGCTCGGGCGGAGTCGTCCCGCCGCCGCCCGCAGCGCTCCCGACGTGGACGGGACAGCGAGGCCTGCTGCCCCTGGGGTGGGTGGCCAAGTCCGGCGGCGGGGAGCGCCTCGCCGGCGTCCCGCTGAAGTACCTGCTCTTCGCCCTGTTCCTTGGCAAGTCCGGCTTCGGCAAGACCGAGATGTCGCTCGTGCAGGCGATCGCGATCGCCCACGGCGGGTACGGCGTGCTCTTTCTCGACCCTCATGGTGACGGCTGGGTGCGCGCTCGCCCCTACCTGGCCCACAAGGAACTGGCCGACCGGATCTGGGAGATCGATCTCACGAGCCCCGAGCTCGACAAGATGGTCGGCTCCTGGAACCCGCTGTCCATGGAACGCCGGCGCGAGTCCGAGATCCCCGACATCGTCCAGTACATCGTCACCGGCTTCGCCGCGGCCCTGAACTGGTCCGACTCCGCCGGGCGTGCGAAGACCATCCTCACGCGCGCGGTCGAGTCCCTGGTGTACCTCTCCTGGCACGTCTGTCGCGCCGGCCGGCCCGACCTGGCCCCCACCGTCTTCCAGATCCGCACGATCCTCACCGATGCCGTCTGGCGCACCAGCGTCTTGCCGTACCTGCCCAAGGACATCCGGGACTTCTGGGAGAACGTCTTCCCGGGCTACAGCAAGGAAGCCATCCCGGTCGTCACCAACATCATCGAACGGCTCTCGTCTAGCAACGCGATCAAGGCGTTCCTCGGGTCAAGCCGGTCGACGTACGACATCCGGCACGCCATGGACACCGGGAAGATCGTTTTCGTCTGCCCCGCCGGCACCGGCGACGTCGACCGCATTATCAGCTCCCTGCTGATCTACGACCTCTTCCGGGCCGGCCTGTCACGGCGGGACACCGCGCCCGACCAGCGCCGTGACTTCTATACCTTCATCGATGAGCTGACCAGCGTGGACGGCGCCTCCAAGGGCACGCTCGCCCAGATCACCGAGCAGCTGCGCAAGTACAACGTGAAGCTGCTCGCCATGACGCAGATGGCGCAGCGGCTGAGCGCCACCACCCGGCAGGGACTGCTGCAGAACCTGTCCATTCTGTCGACGACCGCGTCCGACGTCGACGAGGCGACGCTGGTCACCCGCCGCTGGGGCAAGAAGG
Organism: Streptomyces sp. NPDC006385; assembly: GCF_040612485.1. Taxonomy (NCBI): domain Bacteria; kingdom Bacillati; phylum Actinomycetota; class Actinomycetes; order Kitasatosporales; family Streptomycetaceae; genus Streptomyces; species Streptomyces sp. NPDC006385. Next base: position 16,971 of record NZ_JBEXQG010000088.1, on the reverse strand, counting down.
TTGCCCCCGACACAATCGTCCAGCTCAACCGGTACAGCTACGTGATGTCTGTGACCCTCGAAGGCGGCACGACCGACCCGTTCCGCGTCCGCGGCGCCTCGGTGGAGGACCTTTACGGCGACTACTACCGGCCGCAGAACGAGAAACTCCTGACGCAGGCCATCGACGAGAACCTCCAGCGCCGCTCAGTCCGCGACATCCTCACCGACCTGCGTCGACTGGACCTGCGGCTGCGCCGGTTCCTCGTCACCCTCCCCGTCCCGCCGGACGACGACGAGCCCGCCGCCGATCTGCCGGCCGACGAGCCCGAATCTGACGAGACCGCACCGCGCGACCCCGAAGGCCCGGACGGACCGGCCGGCGGCACCGCGTCCGGTGACGTGCAGGCCAAGCCGCGCGTCCACGACAGCGAAGGCACCGTCATCAGCGGTGCGGCGCCGGACCCGGCCGATGAAGCCCACGACAACGTCCACCCGATCAACCCACACCAGAACCAGTCGAGGATCGGATGAACCTGCCCCCTGTCGAAGCGACCGCCGCGGCAGCGATCACGCGCAGTTTCCACGCGATCAGCGGCGAGGTTTTGGAACTGCTGTACCAGCACCGGGTGCTCTCCACTCAGCAACTGCACGTGCTACTCACCCCGCCCGAGAAGCGACCGGCCCGCCCCGTGTACCTGCGTCGGCAGCTCGGCGAGCTCCACAGGGCAGGGCTGGTCGAGCGGATCCGGGCGAAGGGGCCCGGTGGCCGCGGGCGGCTACAGAGCCAGCCGTTCCTGTGGTTCCTGACCGAAGCCGGTGCCGAGTCCGTGGAGGAGGCCGGTGAGCTGCCCCCGCGGCCATACCGGGTGACGCCCGAGGCCGTCGCCGGTGCTCGCCAGGCGCACACGCTGGGGGTGAACGAAGTCGGCATCGCTTTCGTCGAGTGGGCTCGCCGACTGGGTCACGAGTGCGGGCCGCTGGACTGGACCCCTGAGGTCGCCAACCGGATCCGCGACGGTCAGCGTCGATTCGAGGACGACCACGTCATCAGCGACGCCGTCCTCAACTACGTACACGTAGAGCGTGGCGGCCGCCGGACGATGCTCAGCTTCTTCGTCGAGTTCGACCGTGCCACGATGACCTCCGCGCGGCTCGCCGCGAAGCTCGAAGCGTACGGCCGGCTGTACGAGTACGTTCCACAGAGCGCGGACCGCGCGCGCCGGACCTCGAACGCGACCCGGCCAGCGTGGATGTACAACTATCCGGTCTTTCCCCGCGTCCTGGTGGTCCTCGACGCGGCACCCCCGAAGGCCGGGGAGCCGGACCGGCGGGCCCAGCGCCTGGCCGCCCGTACCGAAGACCTGTACGCGCGCGCCGGCGCGGACGTCCGTCTCAGCCGGCTGAAGGGCGACATCAACATCGGCGTCACCACCCTGCAGCAGCTCCAGGAGCACGGGCCGCTCGCCCCGATCTTCACCCCGTTGCTGCGTGGCACGCCGACCGCCCGCCCCGCCCCCACCGACCTCTACCTCGCCTCGAAGTGACCGGCCGCTCCCCGCGGTCTTGAAGGAAGCAGCGCCATGACCAGTACCTCGCTCGAGGTCCCGCCCGACGGCGGGAGCATGATCCGGCTCACCGAGATCCTGCACCGCAGCGTCAAGCTGCGGCAGCGGCGATTCGAGATGCTGCCGCTGCGCGGCCAGGGCGCGCCCTTCACCGAGCCCCACGCCCGCAACCCCTCCGACTCCCTGCCGCCGTCCGAACTCGCCGACTTGATCTCCTCCATGTCCGTCATCGGCCTCTTGGAGCCGGTCCTGGCCGAGGAGATCGTCGTCGACGGCAAGGCGCCGACGATCCGCCTGGTCACCGGGGAGCGCCGCCTGCGCGCCATGCGCTGGGGCGCCGTCAATAGACCGGACAACCCGCACTTCCAGGCCCTGCCGGCTGTGGTCTGCCCGGGCCCGTTGTCCGAGGAGGAGCGCCACATGTGGCGCTTCGTCGAGAACTTCGCCCGCGAGCCCCTCCGCCCCGGGGAGCAGGCCGCCGCGTTGCTGTACCAGCGGTGCGCCATTCTCGTCGGCAAGCTCCTCAAGGCCGGCAAGCCCGTGCCACAGGAGGTTTACGCGATCCCCGACCCGGCCGAGCGGTTCCTTGCCCTGGAGAAGATTCGCGGCACCGACAGTTCCTGCGCCGCCCCCTGGAGCGAGGTGCTGGACCGCCTCGGGCTGCAGCTCAACGAACGCAAGGCCAGCGAGCTCGTACGTGCCTTCCGCGCGCTGCCCCGGGACCTCACCGAGGAGATGGACGAAGCCGCGATCCGTCTGAACACCCGGATCCGGTTCGCCGAGCTCCGCAACGGCCGGGCACAGGCTGCAGAGGGCATCTGGGCCGCCTTGAAGTCCTCCAAGCGGCTCCACCTGCTGCCGACCGCCGTGAACGTCGGCCTGGAGGACCCCGACCTCGGACCAGAAGAGATCATCGCCGAAGCCGAAGAGCGGCAGGACACGGCGAACGCCGGCCGCCGGGCCAAGCTCACCCGGGTGCCCACGCAGACGGAGGACCAGGAGGAACCCGAAGACGGCGAGGACGTCGGAGACCCCTCGGCACTCGGCCCAAGCACGGTGCCAGAGGTCACACAGCCCGGCGATCCGTTGGCGCCCGCGGCGCCAGCAGCGGCCGCAGATGCGATGCCCGCCGACGGGCCCCCGCGTCGACCGGCTGTGGAGTCGAACACGATCCGCACCGCGCTGGACGGGATCCGGGGGCTGCTGGCCGAGGTCCGGGCCGGCAAGGAGATCGCGCGGTACGACCGTGGCTCGCTGCTCCTCGCCCTGCGCGAACTCAGTACCCACCTCGACGACGCCCCCATCGACGGCGCGACGGACCACGATGCAATCAGCGAAGGAAGCGAAGCAGCATGACCAGTGTCTCCCTGCCCATCCCGACCGTCGGCGTGCCCCTTCCGGGCCGCGGCTGCGACTGCAACAGCTGCGCCTTCTACGCCGGACCCGACGGCCGGGGAGGCCCGGCGACCGTTGAGCCCCTGTGCACCGGCCAGAACTCGGACTGCCGGTTCTGCGGGTGCTCGGCGGCCGAGGCGGACGCGCCGGCGAACGCGTGCGTGACCCGCAAGTGCCCAATCCGGTGCGGGAGCCGTACCGACATAGCCGGGTGGATGGCCGACGTGGGCGGCACCCTGACGTTCGACGACATCAGCGTCGACAGCACGCTGCCCGACGGCCTGCCATCCTTCATCCCCATGACCGACGGCTCCGCGGTCACCAAGCTCGACGCCAGCCTGAACTGGCCGGCCTACGGCGTCGGACTGCGACGCGTGTTCTCGCCCGACACCCACACGCTCTACAAGCGCTTCACCGAGCAGACCGCCCGCCAGGCCCTGGCGCTCGGGGACCACCAGAAGGCCGTGCTGGTCGGCTACGGCGAGGACCCGCTCGTCGAAGCCTTCTGGACTCGCCGCGGACGCGACAGGCTCGTCGAACGCATCGCGGAGCAGGAATGGGACCTGGTGCTCTCCTGCAACTACTCGATCTATGGCGACTGGCCGCGGACGGAGCACCTGCTCAACATGCGCCGATCTCTCCTGCTCGCGCAGGAGTTCGCCGAGGCCGGTGTGAACGTCGTGCCGAACGTGTACTGGTTCCGGCTCGAGGATCTCCAGCGCTACCTCTCGTGGATCGAGGACACCCAGCCGGCCGCCATTGCCATCAACGTGCAGACCGTCCGTGACAACGCCGACTGGGACAGCTGGGAGCGGCCCGGCCTGCACTGGCTTGCCGAGAACCTTCCCGAGGACCTGCCGGTCATCCTCACCGGCCTGTCCCGGGCCAACCGGATCGCCGAGATGGTCCAGATCTTCGGCTCCCGGCTGACGCTGATCTCCCAGAACCCGCACCAGTACGCCCTGCACGGCGCGATCATGACCCCCAACGGCCGCGAGGACGTCCATGCCCGGACCGAGGATGCCTTCGCCGCGACGGTCCAGTACATGGCCTCGCTCCTGCCGAGCCGCTGAAACTTCTTCGCCCGCACTGTCACACCGGCGGCTCCTCCCACACCTGTAGCAGGTGAAACGACCTTTGGGAGGAGCCCCCGTGAACACCGAACCCAACCCCACCATCGCCGAGACCGCGGAGCTGTCGACGGCCGCTCCGGCCTGGCGACTGTGGATTCTGCTCGTTTGGCACCCCGCCCTCGGCCTCCCCGTCGATCCCGTCGCCGTGCTCGGCCTCGACGAGAGCCGACAGCCGGCCGAGCGTGTCGTGCGCTGGGTGCCCCTCGTCTACGAACAGGCCGACCCCTGGCGCGAGCGCCTGGGCCAGACCACCACCAGCGAGGACATCGAGCGCTGGATCGCGCACTCCGGCGGCGCGTGCTCGCTCGAGCCGGCCGACGTCCCGGAAGGCGCGCTCGACCTCACACACGCAGCCGACCTCGTTCTTGACGAACTGCTCGCCGAGGTCATCCCTGCGCTCCCGTCGCGGGGTGACGGCTGATGGGCACGGGCAGCAAGTCCTCCCACGCCTCCTACGCGGTGGGCCCCACCACGGCGTCCGAAGCAGACGACGTAGTGGCCGAAGCGCCGGCGCAGGCGATGTCCGAGGAAGAAGTCCAAGCCAAGGCCGACCTCCTGATGGCGATGAACCTCATGGAGGAGATCGCCGACCCTCCATTCGCCATCGACTTCGAGGACGCAGTACCGACCGACCCGGTGGAGCGGTACGACCTCTTCGTCGGCCAGGTCGAGCAGGCTCAGGAGGCCATCGAGAAGCTGAAGGAAGCAGGCGCCTCCGAGGAGGAGATCGAGGCCCACACCAAGGCGCTCAAGGCGCAGACGCTCGCGTACCTGAACTCGCTCGACGAGGATGACCTGCGCGAGATCGCCGAGGCCAAGGGCTTCGAGCACCCTGCGCTGGTGGGCCTGTCCGGCAAGGGCCAGCATCCCCTGGTCCACTGGCTCGACCCCGCGTACCCGGGCGACATCCCGTCCAAGGAGAAGATCCAGGCCGCGGCGCTCAACCGGTACAACGAGTTGCTCGCCGGCAAGACGGTCGGCGGAATGACGCTCGCCGACCTGCACGAGATCGAGGGCACCGAGCCGCCCCTCAGTGGCGGCGCGTGGAAGGCCACGCCGGACGACGTCGCGGCCTCCGCCCAGGCAGTAACCGCGTCGATCGACGCCTGGAACGAGGCGTCGAAGACCTACGGGCCCCAGTGGCAGGAACAGCGGGCCGAGGCCCTGCAAACGATGCTCGCGGCCGAGCAGAAGCTGGCCTCAGCCGACTGTCCTGAGCTCGGCGAGGACCTGGCCAAGACCAAGGCCGAGGCCAAGTTGGCGGTCGATGAGGTTCTCACGCAGACGTACATGCACCCGAAGGTGGTCCAGCCCTCTGTGCAGGAGGCTCTCGCCTCGGGCCAGCTGAGCGAGACCGAGGCGATGCATCTCGGCGGCCACCAGCTTGTGGCTCTGATGCGGCCGAACACGCCCGAGAGCGAAGTGGAGTCGCTGAAGGCCCTGGCGGTCAAGCGGCAGGAGCAGCTGGCGAACCTCGACGCCGGCTACGCCGCTCACATTGCGATGGCTCCCGAGGGCGGGCAGCCGTTGAACCTGCCGTCGGCTGGCGACCCGGGCGCGCCGCAGGCGATCGCCGCGTGGGCGAAGAACGCCGGCGACGTCCAGGACATGCAGATGGACGTGAAGGGCTGGTACGCCTACACCCAGCAGGGGGGCGCCAGCGACACCCCGTACGCCGAGCACCCGGCCCTGGGACCGGGGAAGCACCTCCACTCTGGCGATCTGACGAGCGACTTCAAGGCGTGGGCCGCGAAGCAGAAGCTCTCCGACCTGCGCGCCGTCGCGGCCGAGCTGGGCATGGACAACAACGCCAAGGCCACACGGGCCCAGGTCCAGAACTACATCGCCGCGAGCTTCAACAAGAAGTACGACCAGCAGGCCATCAAGGACAAGGTCAACGCGGACGTCGCCAAGAAGGAGGCGGCCAAGGCCGCCAAGGCAGCGGGCACGGCGGCGCCTGCGGCGAAGCCCGATGCGGGTTTGGCCTCCGACGAGGCGGTCCAAGCCCTGGCGAGCAAACTGCCATCGAACAGCACCGGCGCCAAGGCGAAGCCAGCGAAGACCCCAAAGCCGGGGTCGTTCAACGCCAACGTCCAGGCCATGATGGCGGCGGTACAGCACGCCAAGGCGACCAGTCAGGACCTGCCGGCCCGTGTCGACGCCAAGGAGGTCGCGAGCTGGAACTTCGGGTCTGGCACCAAGGCGTCGAACCTGGGCGGCACGTACGCCAAGACCGTCCATGTTGGCCCTGACGGCTCGCAGTGGATGTTCAAGGCTGACCACAACCACGGCGGTGCTCTGGGGCACACCGAAGCCGCCGCGTCTCACGTCCTGTCGCTGGGCGGCGTACCGGCAGTGCCGGTGTACCACCACAAGAAGGCCGACGGCACGGCTGGCTCCATCCAGCCGCTACTCAAGGACGCCAAGCCGTTCACGTCCAGCCCGAGCCAGTGGACTCAGTTCCAGGTCGACGCGATCGTCCGGTCGCACGTCGGGTCGTGGCTCGTCGGCGAGCACGACGGTCACCAGGACAACTGGCTGGCCACACCCTCCGGCGGGCTCGTGCAGATCGACCGCGGCCAGGCCTTCAAGCACTTCGGCGCCGACAAGCTGTCGGTCGACTACGCCCCCAGCGGCGGAGGCGGGTTCACCCCCGTCCACCAGAAGCTCTACCAGGCGGCCCTGGGCGGTGGTCTCGCCAACGGGGTCAAGATCAACCCGGCTGCCGCACACCCGGTGATCAAGAAGTTCGAGTCCATGCCGGACGCGCAGCTGCGCTCCATCCTGCATTCCACCGCGCACGAGGGCGCCAAGGCCGGCGTGGCGTGGGTGCCGCACATGCGCAGCCGAGCGGCCAAGGCCCTGAAGATCCCGCAGTCCCAGGTCACGCACGACCAGATCGCCACGGCGTTCCTCGACCACGCCGTAGAGAGGAAGAACAACTTGCGCCAGAACTTCTCCGACTTCTTCGTCAAGCAGCTGGGCCTCCCCTCCGGCGCCTCCCTCAAGCACGGCGGTGGTAACTGATGGGAACCGGGTCCAAGTCGAGCCACCAGAGCTACGCGGTCAGCCCCACCGCGCTCGCCGAGGCCCCTGCCGCCCCGTTGGACATCACCAGCGCGCCGGCTACGGGCGAGGGGACTGACCTCACGGGCGCGGCCGCGGGGGGCCAGGCGTTCGAGGTGCCCGAGCTCCCCGAGGTCGAGTCGGCTCCCCCTGCGGAACTTCCGGTCGACGAGACTCCGCCGGCGGATCTCGACGCGCTCCTGGGCGGCGCTGAATCTGCTCCCGAGCCTGTCGTGTCCGCGCCGCCGCCTGAGGACGAACTGGAGGAGGCGTCTGCCGAGGCCGAGGGTGGCGTGGCCGAAGAGGAGCTGCAGAGCAGCGGTGAGGAGCCGCCGGCCGACCAGGCTGTGCTGCTCCAGGCCGAGGACATCGAGGAGGTCCAGGAGGAAGAGGAGGAAACGGACCCTCCGCTGACACCGGTGCCAGCGGCGCCTCCGGTCGGCGAGCCCACCGGCACGCCGATCCTGGTGGGCGGCGACGACTTCATCAACTCCGAAGCGACCTTGGTCGCCTACGACTCTCCGGACGGGCCACGGGAGGTGCTGCTCACGCACATCTCCGAGGAGGCCGAAGAGAAGCTCCTCGACGCGCTGAGCATCCCCGGCACGCACATGGAGGAGATCCAGGTGGAGGAGGAGGTCAAGGAGCGCCTCGACCTCGACAAGGAGAAGAAGCTGGCCGAGCTGACCAAGACCGCGGTCAGCTCGGTGCAGCACAAGCTGAAGACCGGCTCTCCGATGTCGGACGCGTCGATCGCCAAGCACCAGGCCGCCGTCGACGCTGTTTCCGCCGTCCTCAACGATCCGTCGATCAGCGACGACGAGAAGGCCATGGCCCAGCACTACATGGACCAGCTGAACGTCGTAAAGGACAAGATCGACAACGGCGGGGCGCCCATGCCGTGGATGGACGCGTACGAGGTGACCGCGACCAAGATGGTCACCAAGCAGATACCCGTGCCCAACGGGGACCCGGAACCCGGCACGCTCGCCGCGACGGTCCGCAAGGCCAGCCGGATCAAAGCGAACCTGAACCCGGAAACCGGGCAGACCTCGTGGGACGGCGTCACCCGCTCCTCCGCCAACGGCACGGAGTACGAGATCGACATGGGCGATGGCTGGAAGGCTGTCTATCGCCCCTACAAGGAGAACGATCCCAAGACCACGGAGTACTCGCTACGGGGGCAGCTCGAGGTCCATGCCCCTGCGGGCGCCGGCCACGGTAAGGACCTCGTGGAGCGGCTGGAACAGCTGCACCTGATGAACAAGCCGATGACCGCAGCCGAGGGCGAGTGGACGTACCTGGCCAACAACATCAAGGCCCAGGGGCTGGAGGGTGCCCCCGGCATGAAGGCCGCCATGGAAACGGCTCAGGGCCTCCAGGATCTCCAGGTTCAGGAAATCGTGCACCAGCGCATGGAGTCCCTCATGGGTCTCGACAGCGACGCTCTGCAGACGGCCATGAAGAGGATCCACCTGGAGGCGTCCCACAAGGTGCTGCCGATGAAGGTCGAGGTCGTCCGGGACGCCGTCGCTAAGGCCTCCGGATTCGCCAGCGGCGCCGAACTGGCGGCCAGCCCGGGCTACGAGCCGACGCCCTCGACCGGAGGGAAGTGGCTGACCTGGTCGCGCTTCGACGTGACCGGTAAGAAGGCCGAAGTCCAGGAGGCGTTCAAGGGCCGGTCTCTGACCCACAATCTCAACGGCGGCGATCTCGCCAGCCTCCTCGGAACCGGGGTCCTGGCCTCCACTGAGAAGCGGGCCGTGATGGGCATCGGCGGCGGGCTCGGCATGAGTGAGCAGGCCGACAAGATGACCGGTGGCGCCAACTCGGTGTTCCTGCGCGTCAAGAAGACGCCCTCCAAGCCGGGCGGCGGACGGCTGATCTGGGACGACCCGAGCGTGCTCATGCAGCGCAGCGACTACTACGCCTACAACGGCGACCACTACGGCGCCATCAACCCCGCGCACGGCCACTACAACGCGGGGGCGATCACCCGGGACCCGATGAAGATCGCCAAGTTCACCGGCAGCAGCAACGAGATCATGTTCCGCAACGGGATCGACCTGCTCGGGGCTGAGGCCCCCAGCCGGATCGTGTGCCACACCGCCGCGGAGCGCAGCAGCATCCTCGCCTCCCTCACCTCTCGGGGTATCACACAGCTGGGCGGGAAGCCCGTCGAGGATGTCCTGTGCACGGAAGCCGACTACTACAGCTGATCAGGAGCGACTTGATGACAGCAACGCAGCAGCAGTGGCGCCAGCGGTTCTCGGACCTCATCGCCGGCAACCACAGTCCTACTGGTGACCCGGTAGACGCCGGCGCGCGCCTGGTCGTGTCGGACCCCGACGGGACGGAGGTCTTCCGCGCCGCTCTCGCTCGCCACCACCGCTTCGAGGACGACGGCGACCAGGTCGTGTGGATCAGGCCTCTGGTCGGCGGCCAGGACACCGGGGGCGGATACCTGTTCAACCTCGGCCTGACTCGGCGGCGATCTCTTCCGGTGGTGCGGGCCGATCTCGTGGCCGACGGGGTGGAGATAGACCTGGCCTCGGGGCAGAAGGCGCGGATAGAGCCGGCCGACGGCCCTGAGCTTCAGGAGCTGATTCGCTGGGACGACTTCACCAACCGTCTCACCCCCGAGGAGGAGGCCGCACTCGAGCGGCTGGACGCCGACTCCTGGCACGGACGTTATGCGTGAGCGGCCTCGTCGCCGCTGCCGAGGGGCGGCCGGGGGGCGTGTTGGCATGATGTCCTCGCGGCCCGACAGCCGAGAGATGACCGGCCGGCCCCGGTGCCGGGATGGCCGGCTGGACGATGTAGACGCATGTGCCGGACCGCACTCGAGAGGAGGAGAACCATGGCAGATCGAGCACATCCGGTGACTGAACAGCGGCACGCTGCCCTGCGGAGCCCGCTGCCTGAACACGAGCGCGACCTTCCCGTCGACGTGCACTGGCTGCGTCGGCGCGCCAAGATGTTCTCGGCCGTGTCCGGGCGCGAGTTCCACCTCGTCACTGACCTCGCGGCGTACGCCTCGGTCAGCGGCATGCCCTACCTCTCGCACTATGCCGCCCAGGTGTACCTGGGCCCGAAGTCCGCACGGTTGAAGGTTCCGTTGATGGCCATGAACCTCGGGCTGGTGACCACGCGCGAGGAGGCCGATCGCGCGCTGGCGCACGAGACCATGCACCTGGTCGTTCCTTCGTACGGACACAAGACGGCCGCCTTCGCCCGTGCTCAGCTCCTGCTCGACAAGGTCGGACAGCTCGCCGCCGCGCCCGCGTAGGTCACGTCCGCACCGAGCCGGCCGGCCATGCCGCTGCCTACCTGTACGACTCCCCCTAGGCGCAGCGACTGGCCGGCCACCCCTTCCCCCCGAGTGTTGCTTATTCGTATTTCAATGTGTAGTGTCATTCCTGTTGGGCGGGCGATGCCGCAGACCGGAGCCGCTGTTCGCGGCCTTCGAATCAAGCCCCTGTGACCACGACGCACGTACCAGCGTGCAATCCACGGGCCCAATCCTTCTCGGAGACCCCATGCCGAGCACCATGAGGAAGCCGTTCAACTACGTCGAGACCGCGGCCGTACAGGCCGCAATGAAGCGCGCACGGACCGGTCAGGCTGGCCAGGTCGGCCCGGACCCGGCCCTCCACAGCGAGGACGCCGAGCTGCGCTGGGTGGAGGCAGTGCTCCGCCACCGCCTCTCGCTCCACTCCCTCGACCGCCCGGTCGGCATCCGCGCTCAGAACGACGACACCCATCCGCTCGTCGCGAATGGCCGGCACTTCCCCGCGGTCGCGCTCACCATCCCCTTCGCGGACAGGACGCTGGACTTTCTCGCGACCTACAACGACCGCGGCCGCCTCACCTTCGACGTCATCGCCCCGTGCGCCCAGTGCGGCAAGCCGGTGCCCACCGAGGAGATCAACTCCCTGGAGGACTTGGGCGACTACCTCCTCCAGGCGCGCGACACGCTCGGAGGATCCCCCCGCCTCCGCACCTCCCCGGCGCACGCCACCGACTGCCTCGCGCGCGGCAACTGACCGCGTTTCCCCTATCCCTGGCGCCCCCGGCTGTATCAGCCGGGGGCGCCCTGCATGGAGCGGTCCCTCACCATGACGACAACCATTCCTCCCGCCGGCGCCGACGATGGGCTCGGGCGGGCCGAACCGGGCCCAAAGCCCGTCCCTGACTCGCACGGCCCCTTCGGCCGGGTGGTCACCGCCCCCGGAAACGCCGCGACAGGGCGTCATCGACGTGGGTGACGTGGCTGCTGTTCATGGTCCCGCTGTGCATCGCCGAGTTGCGAGAGGTCTCGGAACCCGACATCGAGCGCCTCGCGGCGCGGGCGGTCGACCTGATTTCCAGCCACGGTGACGACGCCCAGTACGGCGGCCACCACCAGCGCAGCGCGCGCACGGCCATTGCTCAGGGGCTCGCTGTGCTCGCGCGGGCCGACGGCGGAGTGACCGCGCTCGGGATCCACGCGTGCGTCCGCCCGCACCTCGACTGCCCCGGCCATTCACCCGCCCACCCCACTCTGCCCACGAGGAATGATCACAATGCCTGAGAGCACGAGCGCGACCGGCCGCACCACACGCAAATGGCTCCTCACTCAAAACTCCGATTTGAGGAGGATCGGCGTCTTCAACTGGACGCTTCCCGCATTCGTCATCGAATTGCCCGACGGGAGCCACTTCAACGTCTGCCCTCAGGCAGGTGTATGCGCTCAGCTGTGCTACGCCAGAGTCGGCACGTACAGGTTCAAGAACGTACGCGCAGCACACATTCGGAATCTCCTTCTCTGTCGGGACACTCCGGAGGAGTTCGAGAGGCAGATGACGGAGGAGCTGAGACACAAGCGGTACACCGGCAAGTGGATTCGTGTACACGATTCAGGCGAGTTCTTTTCCGACGATTACCTTCTCACCTGGATGCGCATCATGCGCAACTCACCGGGCGTGCGCTTCTACTGCTACACCAAGGAGATCAGCCGTTTCAAGCGGCTCGTCGTGAACGACGCGCCGGATAACTTCCTCTGGTGCTACAGCCTCGGAGGGAAGGAAGATCACCTTATCGACCTGAATACCGAAAGACATGCGGACGTCTTCCCCGACGTAGAAGCGCTGATCGCCGCCGAATACACCGACCAGACAGAGTCGGACCTTTTGTCGGTCCTCAGCGAGTCCCCTCTCGTCGGAATCCCGGCGAACCGGATTCCTCACCTTCTCAAGAAACAGGGGCGGGAGACCTTCGGCAGTCTTCAGCGAGCGCGCGACGAGAAGCTGCGCGCGAAGAACGAACGTGCGGGCCAGAGGTTCGCGCTGGCGCACTAAATCCCGCGGGGGTGTCTTCGGGGCCGGGTGGACATACGCCCGGCCCCGACGACACCCCCGTCGGCGTGCGGCGGCACGCGGACACGTTGCGTATTGTTCTCTCGGGATGTACTTTAGTGCCTCCCCCTGCGCGATCGAGGCCGGCGCCGTCTTCGAACCGATGATGCTGGCTCCACCTCGAGTTCGACCGACCAGGTCCCCACCTGCGGGACCATGACCACGGCCTGCGGGTCCACTGCCGGTCCGACAAGGAGTAACGGTGATTCCCGCCGACGCAGATGAACTGGTGACTACACAGGACATCGCGGAGAAGTACCAGGCCAACGAGGCCACGGTGACCTACTGGACCACGCTCCCGGGCTTCCCAGAGGGCTGGCCCGCCGGCCCTGGGCGGACCCTCGTGCGCGAAGCAGCTGAGGTGGACGCCTGGTTGAAGGAAAACCTTCCGGTCCACTGGGCGAAAGGGCAAGACTCGGACAACCCGTTCGGCCTGCCCGCCGGCGGCCCGAAGGACCTGGTGACTCTGTCGGACATCTGTGCCTGGGAGGGCAAGGCCCTCGGGCGGACGGAGCCAGTGCCGGAAGGCACCCTGCGCAGTTACATGTCCAAGAAGCCGCCGAAGATGCCCGGCCCTGACCGCGTGCCCGGAGACGGGAAAACGCCGGAGGTCACGGAGCGGATGTGGTTTCGCGAGACGGCCTACGCGTTCGTGAACCGCCCGCGGCGCATGCGCCGGCAGACGAAGGCCGAGGAACCGCCGGCCGGCGAGCAGACCCCTGCAGCCAGCAGCGCGCTGCCCAGCCGTTCAGCCACCGCGCGCACGGGGCACCTGGACGCCCATGCCATTGCGACCACGTACGGCGTCAGCGGGCAGACGGCCCGGGGGTGGATCCGCGCTGCAGGATTCCCCAAGGCCGACGAACTCGGCTACAGCGCGGCCGAGGTGGACGAGTGGATGCGCGAGAACCGCCAGCGGACTTGGGCCAAGGCCCAGCGCCGCGCAGAGCTGTCCGGCCATGCGTGGGCCGGATCATCGGCAACCGACGAGGACGCCGCCGTCTCGAGGGAGCTCGCCGAGCCGACGGCCTCGGCGGAGCCGGCCGCCGAGGCGCAGGGCGAGCAGGCGCACCTCACCGCAGAGATGATCGGTCCGCGGTATGGCGTTTCCGAGTACACCGGCCTCCAATGGACCAACGTCAAGGAGAAGCGCGAGGGAGGCAAGGTCGTTCGCCAGGCCTTCCCGGCGCCGCGGCGTACGCAGCCGCGTATGTACGACCCGCGCGAGGTCGACGCGTGGGTCGAGAAGCACCGTCCGCATGTCTGGGCGGCTTTCAAGGGAACCGGGCCGGCGCTGGTCCATGAACTGCCCGAAGGGGATCCACGGGACCTGCTGGACATCGACGACTTCGCCGAGGTGCTGGGCATGGCCACCCGTGGCGAGGCCCTCGTACGCGAGACGGTCCACGCTTACCACTCCCGGGGACAAATCCCGTTCGCCGACCGGACTGCGGGAGACGGCAAGAAGCCTCGGGTCTTTCAAGATCATTGGTACCGGGAGACGGTCTACAGGTTCGTCCTCAGCCGCAGGGGGCCCGGCCGCTTCGGCCCCAGGAGCTAGGAAGCCTCCATGGCCTTGTCCCGTGGAGCGTCTACCTGCTCGTGACCGGGTCGCTGAGCCGGCCTGGCAACCCGGCCGGCAGGGCAGACGGCCACTGGAAGCGCGAGAGCCCGCCAGTCAGACGACTGGCGGGCTCTCGGCTTTCGCGTACTGCTGCATGCGGCCGTGCCAAGGTGAGGTCCGATCGGGGACACGGCTGCGATGTCGTGCGTACCGACGGGGGCTCGGCAAGAGCCGTGATGCGGTGGATCCATTCGCGGCCTGCCTCATGCGTCGTCCCCGTCCGCTCGGGGTGACCGTCACCAGTTTCTGTCCTTGGCAGGGACGTCGCCCATAGGGCACCGCTGGGCGCGGTCTCCGGGTGGAGGCCACGCCCAGCGGTATGGCGCCCCGGGTCAGGTGCGCTTCCGGAAGAAGCGGCGGCGAGGGCGGGGCTTCGGCGGGTTCGGCGGCTGCCCTGCCAGCTCGTAGACGGCGTTGTGGAGCTGCGGGTGCGCCAGGAGGGACCAGTGCTTGCCCAGGGCCTCCCAGACTTCCGTCAGGGCGGTGCGGGGGTCGGTTCCCAGAAGCGTGCTGTAGGCGGCCGCCACGGCGGGGGTGCGCGAGCGGCCCGCAACGCAGTGGACGAAGACCCGCTTGCCCTCCTTGCGGAGGCGGAGAATCTGGCGTGCCGCCTGGTCGAGGGCGTAGTGAAGGTTGGGGTTCTCGCCTTCCTTGTCGACCAGCCAGACGCGGACGTGCTCGACGGCGGCGTGGGAGAAGATCGGCCCCTGTCCGACGCGGCACAGCGACACGACGGCATCGACGGGCGGTGCGCCAGCGAACTCGGTCTCGGTCATGGGGAGGTTGCCGATCAGGACGCCAGGGTCGGCGGGGTGCCGCGCGACGTAGCCCTTTCCGGCGTATCCGGGGATCTTGACGCGCGGGGCCGAGGGCCAGCCGTCACCGTCGTCCATGCCCTTGCGGGCGGTCAGGACGGCCAGGCGGACGAGATCGAAGCCGGACATCGTGGGCCAGCCGTTCACGGCCTGCTGCCAGGCGAGGGGGATGGCCGAGACGCCCCAGCGCGCGCCCAGGAGGGCGCCTGCGATCGCGGCTACGGTGTCCGTGTCGTTGCCCGCCCGGACGGCCGCTTCGGTGGCGAGCTGGAAGTGCTGGGCGGGGAACGATCCACGCTCCGGTGCCAGCTCGGGAACGGGCGTGCGGGTGATGGCGGACCACGCGGCCTGGAGGGCGGTGACGACGTACCCGTTGCGGTCCCAGTGGTGCGGCGGGTTCGCCTCCGCCTCGTCCAGCCTCGCGTGCCAGATCTCCTGCCGGTCCTCGGGAAGCAGCGCGATGCCGTCACGGACGCCGTCGAAGGTTCCTTCCAGCACGGCGACCCGGATGCCTGAGCACCACAGGATGCACGCCTCGATGCACTCGGGGTCGCTGTGGGTGAGGGAGCTGATCATGGTGGCGGCCCTGACCATTCCGTCCACGTCGTCCAGGTAGGCGAGGGCGACGACGCCGGTCCGCATGAGCGAGCCGTTGCCCGCGCTGAACCGGGTGCGTGCGGTGTAGGCGTCAGCTTCCGCCGTCATGGCCTGGGCGGGCGTGCCCGTCTTGTGGGTTTTCGCGGCGCGAAGGACGCTGCTGGTCTGGTTTCCGATGTCGGTGGCGCCCCCGTCGCGCCAGAGGTGGAAGTTGCGGGCGATCTGGTCGAGTGCGGTCTGGCTGGTGAGGTCGGTGCCGGTGGAGGCGACGGCGGCGATGCACACGTGCATCTGGGTGTCGTCGGAGTACTCGCCGGGCTTGTAGGGACCCAGGCCGCCGCCGATCATGGCGGGCCGTTCCTCGGCGCCCAGTCGGCGGGCGAACTCGTAGGGCACGCCGAGGGCGTCACCGCACGCAGCACCGAGGAGGACGCCGGCTGCGCGGTCGGTGGCGTGGACGTTGAGCGGGTGCGACGCCGGGGCCAGGGTGGGGGTCATGGAGTCAACGGGCTTCATCTTCACGGGTGTTCTCCCGAGGTCATGTGCTGCGTGCGTGGTCTGAGAAGGGAGGGGGCGGGGAGCGCGGCGTCAACTCGCTTCGCGCTCAAACCCGCTGTCGCTACGTCAGAATGGCACGGCCGAACAGCTTTCGTCAACATGACGATTAGCGTTGCGTGTTCCTTTTTCAATGTGTACTGTTATTGCTGTCGGAGGCGCTCGGACCGTCCTGGGTGACGCGCCCCCATTCCTTTCGTCGGCACCGCGCCCTGAATGTCAGCGGCCCTATGTCCGGCATCGAAGTGCACGCCAACTCACAGGAGTTACGCCATGAACAAGGCCCAGCTCATCGACGCGATCGCGGACAAGATGGGCGGCCGCCAGCAGGCCGCCGACGCTGTCGACCACGTGCTCGACGCCATCGTCCGCGCTGTCGTTGCCGGAGATCGCGTTTCCGTTACCGGATTCGGCTCGTTCGAGAAGGTCAACCGGCCGGCCCGCTACGCCCGCAACCCCCAGACCGGCGAGAGGGTGCTGGTCAAGAAGACCTCCATCCCCCGCTTCCGGGCCGGGCAGGGCTTCAAGGACCTGGTCAGCGGCGCCAAGAAGCTCCCCAAGGGCGAGGTCTCCGTCAAGAAGGCCCCCAAGGGAAGCCTCACCGGCGGCGCCCCCTCCGTGATGAAGAAGGCAACGGTCAAGAAGGCCACCCCGAAGAAGGCCGGAGCAGCGGCCAAGAAGACGGGCCCGGCCATGAAGGCCGGGGCGAAGAAGCCCGCCAAGACCTCCTCCAAGAAGGCGCTCGCCTGATCAGCCGTTGCCGGCCAGCCGCTGCACACCGTCTACGGGTTGGTGGCACTGCTGGCCGGCTGCGGCGTCCTGCTGGAGCAGCCCGTCATGTGGC
>NZ_JBEXQG010000087.1:0-31807 GCF_040612485.1 Streptomyces sp. NPDC006385 | reverse complement strand
GTTGAAGTCGCCGGTCGCGGCGTCCAGGTGGGCGACGGAGCCCGTGGCGGAGGTCAGGGTGCCGGTCGCCGTGGCGCCGCCGGCCTCGGCGTGGGTGACCGCGCGACGCGCGTCCGCGTCCAGCACACCCCAGCTGATCAGCTGCTCGGTGAGGACCGAGGGGGACTGGTCGTAGATGACCGCGAGTGTGCGCAGGTCGTCCTGGCGGATCGAGAGCACCTTGCCGTTGTAGTCACCGCGCTGGGACTGGATCGTCGCGGCGTACCGCTGGAGGGGACCCGCCTTCTCGGCCGGCACGTGGGCCAGTCGCTCCAGGTCCAGCACCAGCTTCGGCGGCGGCTCGGCGGCGCCGCCCGGCGTGGTGCCCGGCAGCAGCTCCTGCACCGGAACGCCGTAGAAATCCGCCAGCTCGGCGAGGCGCTGCACGGTCACGGCACGGTCGCCGCGCTCGTACGAACCGACCACGACGGCCTTCCAGCGCCCCTGGGACTTCTCCTCGACACCGTGGAGGGAAAGGCCCTGCTGGGTGCGGATGGCCCGGAGCTTGGCCCCGAGCTGTTTGGCGTATTCGCTGGACATATGGCTCCCCGGACACTGTGTCGACGCGACTGGCTTGGTTTCCAGGCCGCGCGGCTGGTAACTCACTGTGAGGTTACGCAGCGTTACTCTGGCGCGTCAAGCCGAATGGTCCACACCGACGCTTCCGTGCTATCGGTGGCCGATTAGGCCAACCGGGTGAACGGAGAGGTCTCCTCGACCTGCTACGGTGGATGGCGCAAACCAGACGTCCTTTAAGGTCCGTCCCGTGAGGCGGAGAAGGAGGTCCCTTTCGTATGGACAGGCAGCAGGACACTGAAGCGTCCGATGCCCGGCCCGTTCTCGAAGGCCCTGACATCGCGCGGGTGTTGACCCGCATCGCCCACGAGATCGTCGAGCGCGCCAAGGGCGCCGACGACGTGGTGCTCCTCGGCATCCCGACCCGCGGCGTCTTCCTCGCCCAGCGGCTCGCCGCCAAGCTCGAGCAGATCACCGAGCGCAAGATCCCGGTCGGCTCGCTCGACATCACCATGTACCGCGACGACCTGCGCATGCACCCGCCGCGTGCGCTGGCCCGCACCGAGATCCCCGGTGACGGCATCGACGGCCGGCTCGTCGTCCTCGTCGACGACGTGCTTTTCTCCGGCCGCACCATCCGCGCCGCCCTCGACGCCCTGAACGACATCGGGCGCCCGCGCGCGGTCCAGCTCGCGGTCCTCGTCGACCGCGGCCACCGCGAACTGCCCATCCGCGCCGACTACGTCGGCAAGAACCTCCCCACGTCGTTGCGGGAGACGGTCAAGGTCCAGCTCGCCGAGGAGGACGGTCGCGACACCGTGCTGCTCGGTGCGAAGCGGCCCCAGTAGCACGCGCACGGCGTACGGCGCTGTCGTACCGCCCGCTGGGCATGCCTCCACGCGCGCGTGCCGCCCGAATTCTCCCGACCTGAACTGCCTTACGGAGCCTGACAGATGCAGCGTCATCTCATCTCGGCCGCCGATCTCACCCGTGACGACGCCGTCCTGATCCTCGACACCGCCGAGGAGATGGCCCGGGTCGCCGACCGGCCGATCAAGAAGCTGCCGACCCTGCGCGGCCGCACCGTCGTGAACCTCTTCTTCGAGGACTCCACGCGCACGCGTATCTCCTTCGAGGCCGCCGAGAAGCGGCTGTCCGCGGACGTGATCAACTTCTCCGCCAAGGGGTCGAGCGTGTCCAAGGGCGAGTCCCTGAAGGACACCGCCCAGACCCTGGAGGCCATGGGCGTCGACGCCGTCGTCATCCGGCACGGCGCCTCCGGAGCGCCGTACCGCCTGGCCAACTCCGGCTGGATCGACGCCGCCGTCATCAACGCCGGCGACGGCACCCACCAGCACCCCACCCAGGCCCTGTTGGACGCCTTCACGATGCGCCGCCGGCTCGTCGGCCGGGACGCCGGGCTCGGCCAGGACCTCGGCGGCCGGCGCATCACGATCGTCGGCGACGTCCTGCACAGCCGCGTCGCCCGCTCCAACGTCGACCTGCTGCACACCCTCGGCGCCGAGGTCACCCTCGTCGCCCCGCCGACCCTGGTGCCGGTCGGTGTCGAGACCTGGCCCTGCGAGGTGTCGTACGACCTCGACAGCACGTTGTCCAAGTCCGACGCGGTGATGATGCTGCGCGTGCAGCGCGAGCGCATGAACGCCGCCTTCTTCCCCACCGAGCGCGAGTACTCGCGGCGCTACGGCCTCGACGGCGACCGCATGGCGCGGATGCCCGCGCACGCCATCGTGATGCACCCCGGCCCGATGGTCCGCGGCATGGAGATCACCGCCGAGGTCGCCGACTCGGAGCGCTGCACCGTCGTCGAGCAGGTCGCAAACGGAGTCTCCATCCGGATGGCCGTTCTGTATCTGCTGCTCGGGGGCAACGAACCCGCCCTCACCCACGCCCGTACCACCGAGGAGAAGTAAGACAGATGAGCAAGATCCTGATCCGTGGTGCGAAGGTGCTCGGCGGCGAGCCGCAGGACGTGCTGATCGACGGCGGGACCATCGCCGAGGTGGGTTCCGGACTGAGGGCCGAGGGTGCCGAGGTCGTCGAGGCCGCCGGCAAGGTGCTCCTGCCGGGGCTCGTCGACCTGCACACCCACCTGCGTGAGCCGGGGCGCGAGGACTCCGAGACCGTGCTGACCGGCACGCGCGCGGCGGCCTCCGGCGGTTACACGTCCGTGTTCGCCATGGCCAACACCTTCCCGGTCGCCGACACGGCCGGTGTCGTCGAGCAGGTCTACCGACTGGGCCAGGAGCACGGGTACTGCGATGTGCAGCCCATCGGCGCCGTGACCGTCGGCCTGGAGGGCAGGAAGCTCGCCGAGCTGGGCGCCATGCACGAGTCGGCCGCCGGGGTCACCGTCTTCTCCGACGACGGCAAGTGCGTCGACGACGCCGTGATCATGCGGCGGGCGCTGGAGTACGTGAAGGCCTTCGGCGGCGTCGTCGCCCAGCACGCGCAGGAGCCGCGGCTGACCGAGGGCGCCCAGATGAACGAGGGCGTCGTCTCCGCCGAGCTGGGGCTCGGTGGCTGGCCCGCGGTGGCCGAAGAATCGATCATCGCCCGGGATGTCCTGCTCGCCGAGCACGTCGGCTCCCGCGTCCACATCTGCCACCTCTCGACCGCGGGCTCGGTCGAGATCGTGCGCTGGGCCAAGTCCCGGGGCATCGACGTGACCGCCGAGGTCACCCCGCACCACCTGCTCCTGACCGACGAGCTGGTGCGCACGTACAACCCGGTGTACAAGGTCAACCCGCCGCTGCGCACCGAGCGTGACGTGCTGGCGCTGCGCGAGGCGCTCGCCGACGGCACGATCGACATCGTGGCCACCGACCACGCCCCGCACCCGCACGAGGACAAGGACTGCGAGTGGGCCGCGGCCGCCATGGGCATGGTCGGCCTGGAGACCGCGTTGTCGGTGGTGCAGGAGACCATGGTGGACACCGGGCTCCTCACCTGGGCCGGGGTCGCCGAGCGCATGTCCTTCAAGCCCGCCGAGATCGGGCAGGCGAAGGGGCACGGCCGTCCCGTCTCGGCTGGTGAGCCCGCCAACCTCACGCTCGTCGACACGGAATACCGTGGGTCCGTGGACCCCGCGGGCTTCGCCTCGCGCAGCCGCAACACTCCGTACGAGGGGCGTGAGCTGCCGGGCCGTGTGACGCACACGTGGCTCCGGGGCAAGGCCACGCTCGTCGACGGGAAGCTCACGTGACACCTGCAACACTGCTCGCAGCCGGCACCGGACTCGCGGCCGACCAGAAGTCGGCCGAAGTGACCGACTGGGCCGCTCGCATCGGCTGGGTCGTCGGCCTCGCCCTCTTCGTCGCGCTCGTCTACTGGCTGATGCGCGAGGGCTGGAAATGGCGCGGCACCCTCCAGGGCGACCTGCCCGGGCTGCCCAGCGCGCCGGACGACCCCGGCCCGGCGAAACTGAGCATGAGCGGCCGCTACCACGGCTCGACCACGGCCGGTCAGTGGCTGGACCGCATCGTGGCGCACGGCCTCGGCACCCGCAGCCGGGTCGAGCTCACGCTGACGGACGCGGGACTGGACGTCGTACGCCCCGGCGCGACCGACTTCTTCGTCCCGGCCGCGCAGCTGCGCGAGGCCCGGCTCGACAAGGGCATCGCCGGCAAGGTCCTGACCGAGGGCGGACTGCTCGTGGTGACCTGGGCGCACGGCGAACGGCTGATCGACTCGGGGTTCCGCTCGGACCACGCGGCGGAGCACAACGAGTGGGTCGACGTCATTAACTCCATGATCGACAACTCCATGATCAACACCAACAGCACGGAAGGCGCCGAACGATGACGACCTCCATCCAGGGGACCGCCTCGCCGAGGCACAAGGCGGCTCCCGCCGTACTCGTCCTGGAGGACGGCCGGATCTTCCGCGGCCGTGCCTACGGGGCCGTGGGGGCGACCTTCGGCGAGGCCGTGTTCTCCACCGGCATGACCGGCTACCAGGAGACCCTCACCGACCCGTCGTACCACCGCCAGGTCGTCGTGATGACCGCCCCGCACGTCGGCAACACCGGCGTCAACGACGAGGACCCGGAGAGCAAGCAGATCTGGGTCGCCGGATACGTGGTGCGCGACCCCGCGCGCGTGCCGTCCAACTGGCGCTCCCGGCGCTCGCTGGACGACGAGCTGCGCGCCCAGGGCGTCGTCGGCATCTCCGGCATCGACACCCGCGCGCTCACCCGCCATCTGCGTGAGCGCGGCGCCATGCGCGTCGGCATCTTCTCCGGCAACGCGCTGCCCGACGAGGGCACCATGCTCGCCGAGGTGCGCCAGGCCCCCGAGATGAAGGGCGCCGACCTCTCCGCCGAGGTCGCCACCAAGGAGCCGTACGTCGTCCCCGCGATCGGCGAGAAGAAGTTCACCGTCGCCGCCGTCGACCTCGGCATCAAGGGCATGACCCCGCACCGCATGGCCGAGCGCGGCATCGAGGTGCACGTGCTGCCCGCGACGGCCACCGCCGAGGACGTGTACGCCGTGAACCCGGACGGCGTGTTCTTCTCCAACGGCCCCGGGGACCCGGCCACCGCCGACCACCCGGTCTCCGTCATGCAGGCGGTCCTGGAGCGCGGCACCCCGCTGTTCGGCATCTGCTTCGGCAACCAGATCCTGGGCCGCGCGCTCGGCTTCGGCACCTACAAGCTGAAGTACGGCCACCGCGGCATCAACCAGCCCGTGCAGGACCGCACGACCGGCAAGGTCGAGGTCACCGCGCACAACCACGGCTTCGCCGTCGACGCCCCGACCGACAAGGTCTCCGACACCCCCTACGGCCGCGCCGAGGTCTCCCACGTCTGCCTCAACGACAACGTGGTGGAGGGCCTCCAGCTCCTCGACAAGCCGGCCTTCAGCGTCCAGTACCACCCCGAAGCAGCCGCGGGTCCGCACGACGCCGCCTACCTGTTCGACCGCTTCGTATCCCTGATGGAGGGCCAGCGTGCCTAAGCGCACCGATATCCAGTCCGTCCTGGTCATCGGCTCCGGCCCGATCGTCATCGGCCAGGCCGCCGAGTTCGACTACTCCGGCACGCAGGCGTGCCGGGTCCTGAAGGCCGAGGGCCTCAGGGTCATCCTCGTGAACTCCAACCCCGCGACGATCATGACCGACCCGGAGATCGCCGACGCCACCTACGTCGAGCCGATCACCCCCGAGTTCGTCGAGAAGATCATCGCCAAGGAGCGCCCCGACGCGCTCCTGCCCACCCTGGGCGGTCAGACCGCCCTCAACACGGCGATCTCGCTGCACGAGAACGGCGTACTGGACAAGTACGGCGTCGAGCTGATCGGCGCCAACGTGGCCGCCATCCACAAGGGCGAGGACCGCGACCAGTTCAAGGAGGTCGTGGAGGAGGTCCGCAAGAAGATCGGCCACGGTGAGTCCGCCCGGTCCTACATCTGCCACTCCATGGACGACGTGCTGAAGGGTGTCGAAGAACTCGGCGGCTACCCGGTCGTCGTCCGTCCCTCCTTCACCATGGGCGGCGCCGGTTCCGGCTTCGCGCACGACGAGGAGGAGCTGCGCCGCATCGCCGGCCAGGGACTCACCCTCTCCCCGACCACCGAGGTGCTCCTGGAGGAGTCCATCCTCGGCTGGAAGGAGTACGAGCTGGAGCTGATGCGCGACAAGCACGACAACGTCGTGGTCGTCTGCTCCATCGAGAACTTCGACCCCATGGGCGTGCACACCGGCGACTCGATCACCGTCGCGCCCGCGATGACGCTGACCGACCGCGAGTACCAGATCCTGCGCGACATCGGCATCGCCGTCATCCGCGAGGTCGGCGTGGACACCGGCGGCTGCAACATCCAGTTCGCGGTGAACCCGGTCGACGGCCGCGTCATCGTCATCGAGATGAACCCGCGCGTGTCGCGCTCGTCGGCCCTCGCCTCCAAGGCGACCGGCTTCCCGATCGCCAAGATCGCCGCAAAGCTGGCCGTCGGCTACACGCTCGACGAGATCCCGAACGACATCACGCAGGAGACCCCGGCCTCCTTCGAGCCGACGCTCGACTACGTGGTCGTCAAGGCCCCCCGATTCGCCTTCGAGAAGTTCCCGCAGGCCGACTCCACGCTGACCACCACCATGAAGTCGGTCGGCGAGGCCATGGCCATCGGCCGCAACTTCACCGAGGCCTTCCAGAAGGCCCTGCGGTCGCTGGAGAAGAAGGGCAGCCAGTTCACGTTCGTCGGCGAGCCGGGCGACAAGGAGGAGCTGCTGCGCGAGGCCGTACGGCCCACCGACGGCCGTGTCAACGCGGTCATGCAGGCCATCCGGGCGGGCGCGACTCCCGAGGAGGTCTTCGAGTACACGAAGATCGACCCCTGGTTCGTCGACCAGCTTTTCCTCATCAAGGAGATCGCCGACGAGCTCGCCGAGGCGCCGGAGCTGACCCGCGAGCTGCTCGCCGAGGCCAAGCGGCACGGGTTCTCCGACCAGCAGATCGGCGAGATCCGCGGCCTGCGCGAGGACGTCGTCCGCGAGGTCCGGCACGCGCTCGGCATCCGCCCGGTCTACAAGACGGTCGACACCTGCGCCGCCGAGTTCGCCGCGAAGACGCCGTACTTCTACTCCTCCTACGACGAGGAGAGCGAGGTCGCGCCGCGCGAGAAGCCCGCGGTCATCATCCTGGGCTCCGGCCCGAACCGCATCGGCCAGGGCATCGAGTTCGACTACTCCTGCGTCCACGCCTCCTTCGCGCTGAGCGACGCCGGGTTCGAGACCGTGATGGTCAACTGCAACCCGGAGACCGTCTCCACCGACTACGACACCTCCGACCGCCTGTACTTCGAGCCGCTGACGCTGGAAGACGTGCTGGAGATCGTCCACGCGGAGTCGCTCGCCGGGCCGATCGCCGGTGTCGTGGTCCAGCTCGGCGGCCAGACGCCGCTGGGCCTGTCGCAGGCGCTGAAGGACAACGGAGTGCCGATCGTGGGCACGCCGCCGGAGGCCATCCACGCGGCCGAGGACCGGGGCGCCTTCGGGCGCGTGCTCGCGGAGGCCGGCCTCCCGGCCCCCAAGCACGGCACGGCCACCACCTTCGCCGAGGCCAAGGCCATCGCCGACGAGATCGGCTACCCGGTCCTGGTGCGGCCCTCGTACGTCCTCGGCGGGCGCGGCATGGAGATCGTGTACGACGAGACCCGGCTGTCGTCCTACATCGCCGAGTCGACCGAGATCAGCCCCTCCCGTCCGGTGCTCGTCGACCGCTTCCTCGACGACGCGATCGAGATCGACGTCGACGCGCTCTACGACGGCCAGGAGCTCTACCTCGGCGGCGTCATGGAGCACATCGAGGAGGCCGGCATCCACTCCGGCGACTCGGCGTGCGCGCTGCCGCCGATCACGCTGGGCGGCTTCGACATCAAGCGCCTGCGGGCCTCCACCGAGGCCATCGCCAAGGGCGTCGGCGTCCGCGGCCTGATCAACATCCAGTTCGCGATGGCCGGCGACATCCTGTACGTCCTGGAGGCCAACCCGCGCGCGTCCCGTACGGTCCCCTTCACCTCGAAGGCGACCGCGGTGCCGCTGGCGAAGGCCGCCGCCCGGATCTCACTGGGCGCGACCATCGCCGAACTGCGGGCGGAGGGGCTGCTTCCGGCGAGCGGCGACGGCGGCGAGCTGCCGCTCGACGCGCCGATCTCCGTCAAGGAGGCCGTCATGCCGTGGTCGCGCTTCCGCGACATCCACGGGCGCGGCGTCGACACGATCCTCGGCCCGGAGATGCGCTCCACCGGCGAGGTCATGGGCATCGACTCCGTCTTCGGCACGGCGTACGCCAAGTCGCAGGCCGGCGCGTACGGTCCCCTGCCGACCAAGGGCCGGGCGTTCATCTCGGTCGCCAACCGCGACAAGCGCTCGATGATCTTCCCGGCGCGTGAACTGGTCGCCCACGGCTTCGAGTTGCTCGCCACGTCCGGCACGGCCGAGGTGCTCAAGCGCAACGGCATCAACGCCACGGTCGTGCGCAAGCAGTCCGAGGGCACCGGCCCGAACGGCGAGAAGACCATCGTCCAGCTCATCCACGACGGCGAGGTCGACCTCATCGTCAACACCCCGTACGGCACCGGCGGCCGCCTCGACGGCTACGACATCCGTACGGCGGCCGTGGCGCGGTCGGTCCCGTGCCTGACGACGGTCCAGGCGCTCGCCGCCGCCGTCCAGGGCATCGACGCCCTCAACCACGGCGGCGTGGGCGTCCGTTCACTCCAGGAACACGCGGAACACCTGACCGCGGCCCGCGACTAGCAGCCGACAAGGGGGACACCGGAAACGGTGTCCCCCTCGTCGTGAGGACACAGTGATGTACAAGTTCGTCTTCCGTCTGGTTTTCAAACGGATGGACCCGGAGCAGGCGCACCACCTGGCCTTCCGCTGGATCCGTCTCGCCGTCCGCGTCCCCGTGCTGCGCACGTTCATCGCCGCCGCGCTCGCGCCCCGATACAAGGAACTGCGCACCGAGGCTTTCGGACTGCGCATGCACGGTCCCTTCGGGCTCGCCGCCGGCTTCGACAAGAACGCGATCGCCATCGACGGGATGTCGATGCTCGGCTTCGACCACGTCGAGATCGGCACGGTCACCGGAGAGGCCCAGCCCGGCAACCCCAAGAAGCGGCTGTTCCGGCTCGTACCGGACCGGGCGCTGATCAACCGCATGGGCTTCAACAACGACGGCTCGCTGGCGGTCGCCGCCCGCCTGGCCTCCCGTACGCCCGTCTTCAAGACCGTCGTGGGCGTCAACATCGGCAAGACCAAGGTCGTTCCCGAGGCGGAGGCCGTCGGTGACTACGTGAAGTCCGCGGAGCGGCTGGCGCCGTACGCCGACTACCTGGTGGTCAACGTCTCCTCGCCCAACACCCCCGGCCTGCGCAATCTCCAGGCCGCGGAGGCGCTGCGCCCCCTGCTGAGCGCCGTCCGCGAGGCCGCCGACCGTACGGTGCCCAGCCGTCGGGTCCCGCTCCTCGTGAAGATCGCTCCCGACCTCGCCGACGAGGACATCGACGCCGTCGCCGACCTGGCCGTCGAACTCGGTCTCGACGGGATCATCGCCACGAACACCACCATCGCGCGCGAGGGCCTCGGTCTGACTTCCGAACCCTCCCTGGTCAAGGAGGCCGGCGGTCTCTCCGGCGCCCCCCTCAAAGCGCGTTCCCTGGAGGTCCTGAGGCGCCTGTACGCGCGCGTGGGGGACCGGATCACCCTGGTGGGCGTCGGCGGCGTCGAGAGCGCCGAGGACGCCTGGCAGCGCATCCTGGCGGGCGCCACGCTGGTCCAGGGGTACAGCGCCTTCATCTACGAAGGGCCCTTCTGGGGCCGCGCCATCCACAAGGGGCTCGCCGCGCGCCTGCGCACCAGCCCGTACGACACCCTCGCCGACGCGGTCGGCGCCGACGTCAGGAAGGCAAGGAAGACCGCATGAGCGCTCTGGAACCCTTCGGCGCCCGTCTGCGCCGCGCGATGGACGAGCGCGGCCCGCTGTGCGTCGGCATCGACCCGCACGCGTCCCTGCTCGCCGAGTGGGGCCTGAACGACGACGTGGCCGGCCTGGAGCGGTTCAGCCGCACGGTCGTCGAGGCGATGGCCGACCGGGTCGCCGTGCTCAAGCCGCAGAGCGCGTTCTTCGAGCGCTTCGGGTCGCGTGGCGTCGCGGTTCTGGAGAGGTCGGTGGCGGAGGCGCGGGCGGCCGGTGCGCTGGTCGTGATGGACGCCAAGCGCGGCGACATCGGCTCGACCATGGCCGCGTACGCCGAGTCCTTCCTCCACAAGGACTCCCCGCTGTTCTCGGACGCGCTGACCGTCTCCCCGTACCTCGGCTACGGCTCGCTCTCGCCGGCCGTCGCGATGGCCCGGGAGAGCGGCTCCGGCCTGTTCGTGCTCGCGCTGACCTCGAACCCGGAGGGCGGCGAGGTCCAGCACGCGGTGCGCGCGGACGGCCGCAGCGTCGGCGCGACGATGCTGGCGCACCTGGCCGCCGAGAACGTGGGGGAGGAGCCCATGGGTTCCTTCGGAGCGGTCGTCGGCGCCACGCTCGGCGACCTGTCGACGTACGACCTCGACATCAACGGTCCGCTCCTCGCGCCCGGCATCGGGGCACAGGGCGCCACGCCGGCCGACCTTCCCCGGGTCTTCGGCGCCGCGGTGCGCAACGTCGTCCCGAACGTCAGCCGGGGGGTACTGCGGCACGGCCCCGACGTCGTCGCTCTGCGTGATGAGGCGTCACGCTTCGCAGAGGACATCCGGGCCGCCGTGTCGGTCGGCTGACCGCCGTCGGGCATGACGAGCCGCTCGCGCGAGACCTCCGATGAGTGGTTCGAGGCCGACTTGAGTCTGAATACATCCTCAAATCCAGGGCATTATGTCCTAAATGTCCGGCCTGATGGAGGCTGACCAGGACTTTTCCGCTGTTCTCGCTGACTCTGGCGGACTTGGCCGCTAGTCTCCGACGAGAGTGAACGGGCAAGCGTGTTGCTCGTGGCTCCCCAGGTGTGGGGCGACTAGGTTCCTCACCGGTCCGTATCCGACAGTTCGACATCCGAGGTGACGTAGGCGTGGCTCTTCCGCCCCTTACCCCTGAACAGCGCGCAGCCGCGCTCGAAAAGGCCGCCGCGGCTCGCCGGGAGCGGGCCGAGGTCAAGAATCGACTCAAGCACTCCGGCGCCTCCCTGCATGAGGTCATCAAGCAGGGCCAGGAGAACGACGTCATCGGCAAGATGAAGGTCTCCGCCCTGCTCGAGTCCCTGCCGGGCGTGGGCAAGGTCCGCGCCAAGCAGATCATGGAGCGACTCGGCATCTCCGAGAGCCGCCGCGTGCGTGGCCTCGGCTCGAACCAGATCGCTTCCCTGGAGCGTGAGTTCGGCAGCACCGGCTCCTGAGTCCGGGGCTTCCCGACCGGGAGTCCCGGGCACTCCGGGATTGCTGGAATAATCGCTGCATGAGTGAACGTCCGCGGCTGACCGTGCTCTCCGGCCCCTCGGGGGTCGGCAAGAGCACGGTCGTCGCCCATATGCGCAAGGAACACCCCGAGGTCTGGCTCTCGGTGTCGGCGACGACCCGAAAGCCCCGCCCCGGCGAGCAGCACGGAGTCCACTACTTCTTCGTCACCGACGACGAGATGGACAAGCTGATCGCCAACGGCGAGCTGCTGGAGTGGGCCGAGTTCGCCGGCAACCGTTACGGCACGCCGCGTGCGGCCGTGCTGGAGCGGCTGGAGTCCGGTGAACCCGTCCTCCTGGAGATCGACCTCCAGGGTGCCCGGCAGGTCCGCGAGTCCATGGCCGAGGCCCAGCTGGTGTTCCTGGCTCCTCCCTCCTGGGAGGAGCTCGTGCGCAGACTCACCGGACGCGGCACCGAGCCGCCCGAGGTGATCGAGCGCCGCCTGGACGCGGCGAAGGTCGAGCTCGCGGCGGAGCCGGAGTTCGATGTGACCTTGATCAACACCTCCGTCGAGGACGTGGCGCGCGAGCTGCTAGCCTTGGTGGACGTTGTGTGATCGTGCTGATCGGTCAAGCTTGATCATTCGCGGTCATGCACACTGAATCTTTCCCACCCATCGGAAGGTAGAGCGTGTCCTCTTCCATCTCCGCGCCCGAGGGCATCATCAACCCGCCGATCGACGAGCTCCTCGAGGCCACCGACTCGAAGTACAGCCTCGTGATCTACGCGGCCAAGCGGGCCCGCCAGATCAACGCGTACTACTCGCAGCTCGGCGAGGGCCTCCTCGAGTACGTCGGTCCGCTCGTCGACACCCACGTCCACGAGAAGCCGCTCTCGATCGCCCTGCGGGAGATCAACGCGGGTCTGCTGACGTCCGAGGCCGTCGAGGGTCCGGCGCAGTAAGTACGATTTGCAGCTTGCAGCTGACTTTTCCACAGGCCCGGCAGCGCGACTGCCGGGCCTGTGGTGTGTCATGGGGGTTGTACGTTTCCTAGGTCCGGGGAGAGACGGTGGACAAGCCGAAGGTCGTTCTGGGGGTCAGCGGCGGCATCGCCGCGTACAAGGCCTGTGAGCTGCTGCGCAGACTCACGGAGTCCGGCCATGACGTGCGCGTCGTGCCCACCGCCTCCGCGCTGCACTTCGTCGGCGCCGCCACCTGGTCCGCCCTCTCCGGCCACCCGGTCTCCACGGAGGTATGGGACGACGTCCACGAGGTCCCGCACGTCCGCATCGGCCAGCACGCCGACCTGGTGATCGTCGCCCCCGCCACGGCCGACACCCTCGCCAAGGCCGCGCACGGCCTCGCCGACGACCTGCTGACCAACACCCTCCTCACCGCCCGCTGTCCGGTCGTCTTCGCCCCCGCCATGCACACCGAGATGTGGGAGCACCCGGCCACCCAGGAGAACGTGGCGACGCTGCGCCGGCGCGGTGCGGTCGTCATCGAGCCCGCCGTCGGCCGTCTCACCGGCGTCGACACCGGCAAGGGCCGGCTGCCCGAGCCGGCCGAGATCTTCGAGGTCTGCCGCCGGGTGCTGGCCCGGGGCGTCACCGAGCCGGACCTCAAGGGCCGGCACGTCGTCGTGAGTGCCGGGGGCACGCGCGAGCCGCTCGACCCGGTCCGCTTCCTCGGCAACCGCTCCTCCGGCAAGCAGGGCTACGCCCTCGCCCGTACGGCCGCCGCCCGGGGCGCCCGCGTCACACTGATCGCCGCCAACACGGAGTTCCCCGACCCGGCGGGCGTGGACGTCGTCCAGGTCGGCACGGCCGTGCAGCTACGGGAGGCGGTCCTGAAAGCGGCCGCGGACGCCGACGCGGTGGTGATGGCGGCGGCGGTCGCCGACTTCCGCCCGGCCACGTACGCCGCCGGGAAGATCAAGAAGAAGGACGGCCAGGACCCGGAGCCCATCGTCCTGGTACGGAATCCGGACATCCTCGCGGAGATCTCGACCGAGCGCGCCCGCCCCGGCCAGGTGATCGTCGGCTTCGCCGCCGAGACGGACGACGTCCTGGCCAACGGCCGAAGGAAACTGGCACGCAAGGGGTGCGATCTCCTTGTGGTGAACGAGGTGGGCGAGCGCAAGACGTTCGGCTCGGAG
Organism: Streptomyces sp. NPDC006385; assembly: GCF_040612485.1. Classification (NCBI taxonomy): domain Bacteria; kingdom Bacillati; phylum Actinomycetota; class Actinomycetes; order Kitasatosporales; family Streptomycetaceae; genus Streptomyces; species Streptomyces sp. NPDC006385. Next base: position 18,188 of record NZ_JBEXQG010000087.1, on the reverse strand, counting down.
GAGAACGAGGCGGTCGTTCTGGGCGCCGACGGCAGCGAGACACTCGTGCCGCACGGGCCGAAGGAGGCCTTGGCCGAAACCGTATGGGACCTGGTGACACGGCGGTTCGGATAAAGGTTTGATCCGCTGCGGGTTCCCTTGAGTCTCGCTCGATTCGGGTGTGGCGGCCCTGGCCAAGGATGTGTGACATTGGGCAGAATGCGCGTGCCGCATGTCACAGCGCTCCCGAGAGGCGAGACAGGGGGTCCGCGGCCGAGCTCGACAGATAAACTGTCCACGGACGACGCCGGGCGCAGCCCCCGTCCCGTCCGCCAATGATCAGCCAGCAGCCGCTGCAACCACAGGGAGCGTTGTGTCCCGTCGTCTGTTCACCTCGGAGTCCGTGACCGAAGGTCACCCCGACAAGATCGCTGACCAGATCAGCGACACCATTCTCGACGCGCTTCTGCGCGAGGACCCGACCTCCCGGGTCGCCGTCGAGACCCTGATCACGACCGGTCTGGTGCACGTGGCCGGTGAGGTCACGACCAAGACGTACGCGGACATCGCGACGCTGGTCCGCAGCAAGATCCTGGAGATCGGCTACGACTCCTCGAAGAAGGGCTTCGACGGCGCCTCCTGCGGTGTCTCGGTCTCGATCGGCGCCCAGTCGCCGGACATCGCGCAGGGCGTGGACACGGCGTACGAGTCCCGGGTCGAGGGCGACGACGACGAGCTGGACCGCCAGGGCGCCGGTGACCAGGGACTGATGTTCGGCTACGCGACGGACGAGACGCCCACGCTGATGCCGCTGCCGATCTTCCTGGCGCACCGTCTGTCCAAGCGCCTGTCCGAGGTCCGCAAGAACGGCACGATCCCCTACCTGCGCCCGGACGGCAAGACGCAGGTCACCATCGAGTACGACGGCGACAAGGCGGTCCGCCTGGACACGGTCGTGGTCTCCTCGCAGCACGCCAGCGACATCGACCTCGACTCCCTCCTCGCCCCCGACATCCGGGAGTTCGTGGTCGAGCCGGAGCTGAAGGCGCTCCTCGACGACGGCATCAAGCTGGACACCGAGAACTACCGCCTGCTCGTCAACCCCACCGGCCGCTTCGAGATCGGCGGCCCGATGGGCGACGCCGGCCTGACCGGTCGCAAGATCATCATCGACACCTACGGCGGCATGGCGCGCCACGGCGGCGGCGCCTTCTCCGGCAAGGACCCGTCCAAGGTGGACCGTTCGGCCGCGTACGCGATGCGCTGGGTCGCCAAGAACGTCGTCGCGGCGGGCCTCGCCTCCCGCTGCGAGGTGCAGGTGGCGTACGCGATCGGCAAGGCCGAGCCGGTCGGCCTGTTCGTCGAGACCTTCGGCACGGCCAAGGTCGACACCGAGAAGATCGAGAAGGCCATCGACGAGGTCTTCGACCTGCGCCCGGCCGCGATCATCCGCGCCCTGGACCTGCTCCGCCCGATCTACGCCCAGACGGCGGCCTACGGCCACTTCGGCCGCGAGCTGCCGGAGTTCACCTGGGAGCGCACGGACCGGGTGGAGGCACTGCGCAAGGCGGCGGGGCTGTAGAGCCGTAGGCCTGGCCCTCAGGAGTTCTGCGAGGCCCTGGTTCCCCTGTCGGGGCACCAGGGCCTCGTCGCCTTCGGTCGCGCGAGCCGGACCTGGCCGCCTCCACGGCCTCCGGCAAGGAATCGGGGCGCCGTCCGTTGTCAGTGGGGTTTGGTAAGAATGCAAGCGTGAGCAGCGAGAACGAGACCGGCAGGGGCGGCGGCGAGGGGGCGTCGGCCGAGCAGCTCGCGCTCATCCGGGAGAGTGTGCGGAAGGCCAAGGCGCCGCGGGCGAAGCCCAGGACGTGGCGGGGGGCCGCGCTGGCGGCGGAGTTGCCTGTCGCGCGGGTGCTGGTCGACAAGGGTGTGCTGCATCTCGACCGGTACTTCGACTATGCCGTGCCGGAGGAGCTGGACGCCGACGCGCAGCCCGGCGTGAGGGTGCGGGTGCGGTTCGGAGCCGGGCGGGGCCGGGTGCGGGACGGGCGGCGTGAGGGTGGGGGGCTCATCGACGGGTTCCTTGTCGAGCGGGTCGCCGAGTCCGACTACTCCGGGCCCCTGGCGGCGCTCGCGCAGGTCGTCTCGCCCGAGCGGGTGCTGAGTGAGGAGTTGCTCGGGCTCGCGCGGGCCGTCGCCGACCGGTATGCCGGAGGGCTCGCCGATGTGCTGCAGTTGGCGGTGCCGCCGCGCAGCGCACGCGCCGAGAAGCGGCCTTCGCCGGAGGCGCTGCCGCCGCCCGGGGTGCCGGAAGCCGGGTCCTGGGGGCGGTACGAGCGGGGGGCCGCCTTTCTGGAGGCGCTGGCCTCCGGGCGTGCGCCGCGGGCCGTGTGGAATGCGCTGCCCGGGCCGGAGTGGAGTGAGGAGCTCGCCCGCGCTGTCGTCGCGACGCTGGCCTCCGGGCGTGGCGCGCTCGTCGTCGTGCCGGACGGGCGGGCTGTCGCGCGGGTCGACGCCGCCCTGACCGCGCTGATGGGAGAGGGGCGGCATGCGGTGCTGACCGCCGATGCCGGGCCGGAGAAGCGGTATCGGGAGTGGCTCGCGGTGCGGCGGGGGTCCGTGCGGGCTGTCGTGGGGACTCGGGCCGCCATGTTCGCGCCGGTGCGGGATCTCGGGCTGGTCGCCCTTTGGGACGACGGTGACGACAGCCACAGTGAGCTGCACGCGCCTCAGCCGCATGCGCGGGAGGTGCTGCTGCTCCGGGCCGCGCAGGACAAGTGCGGCTTTCTGCTCGGGAGTTGGAGCTGCACCGTCGAGGCCGCGCAGCTCGTGGAGAGCGGCTGGGCCCGGCCCTTGGTCGCCGGGCGGGAGCAGGTGCGGGCAGCGGCTGCGCTCATACGGACCGTGGGGGACCAGGACCTCGCCCGGGACGAGGCGGCACGGGCCGCCCGGCTGCCGACACTGGCCTGGCAGGCGGTGCGGGAGGGGCTGCGGCAGGGGCCGGTTCTCGTGCAGGTGCCGCGGCGCGGGTACGTACCGCGGATGGCCTGTGCCACCTGCCGGGCGCCCGCTCGGTGCCGGCACTGCGCCGGGCCACTGGAGGCGCAGGGCTCAGGCGGCGACCTGCGGTGCGGCTGGTGCGGGCGTGAGGAGGGCGCCTGGCACTGTCCGGAGTGCGGTGGCTTCCGGCTGCGCGCCCAGGTGGTGGGGGCGCGGCGGACCGCGGAGGAGTTGGGGCGGGCCTTTCCCGCCGTTCCGGTGCGGACCTCCGGGCGCGAGCACGTGCTGGACACGGTGCCGGGCACGCCCTCGCTGGTCGTGAGTACGCCGGGTGCCGAGCCCGTCGCCGAGGGCGGCTATGCGGCGGCTCTGCTGCTGGACGGCTGGGCCATGCTCGGGCGGCCCGATCTGCGGGCCGGGGAGGACGCGTTGCGCCGGTGGATCGGCGCCGCCGCGTTGGTACGGCCGCAGAGTGCCGGGGGGACGGTGGTCGTCGTCGCCGAGCCCACCCTGCGGCCCGTGCAGGCGCTGGTGCGGTGGGATCCCGTCGGGCACGCGGTGCGGGAGCTCGCCGAGCGGGCCGAGTTGGGATTTCCGCCGGTGTCCCGGATGGCGTCCGTCGCCGGACCCGGGGAGGCGGTGGCCGAATTCCTTCGTACGGTCGAACTGCCGCCGGACGCCGAGGTGTTGGGTCCCGTGCCGGTACCCGTCACGGCCGTGGGAGGGCCGCGGCGTGTGGGGGCGCCGCCGCCCGGGGAGCACTGGGACCGGGCGTTGATCCGCGTTCCGCCGGGGAGCGGGGCCGCGTTGGCGTCCGCGTTGAAGGCCGCGCAGGCGGCGAGGATGGCGCGTGGGGGTGGGGAGGCAGTGGTGCGGGTGCGGGTCCGGATCGATCCGCCGGATATCGGGTGACCTGGTTCGGCTGCGCTCGAAGTCCTTCTGTGGCCCGGCATGGGTCTGCCCTCCCGGGTGCGCTCCGGGAGGGCAGAGTGAAGGGGGTCAGCCGTTGCGCGGGCCGGGGAAGGCCGTGGGCCTGGCCTCGTCGCGGAGGCCGGGGCTGCCTGCCGTCGGCTGCGTCGGCATGGAGCGGGCCGCGGGGACCGTCGGCACCGTGGGGAGGGCGGTGGCGACGTTGACCGCGCGGGCTCCCGAGGACTCGGTCGCGCGCTCCGGTTCGGGCGCGGCCTGGGCGGCGGCGCGGCGCGCGCCGTAGCGGCGGTGCACCGCCTGCTTGGTGACGCCGAGGGCGGAACCCACCGCGTCCCAGGAGAAGCCGAGTGAGCGGTCGAAGTCCACGGCTGCCGTGACCAGGGTCTCGACACTGTCCCGCAGCTCCTGGGCGAGACGGACCGTCGGGGCGGGAGCGCGTCCGTAGACGACGAAGCCCGTGGAGGGACCGGAGCGGCGCGGGCGGTAGACGTTGCCCAGTTGGGCGGTGAGCGTGCGCAGTGCGTCCACCTGCCGGCGGACCCGCTCGATGTCCCGCACCAGCAAGTGCAGGCTGGCCCGAGCCTGGGCGTCGTGGGTTGCGTGGTCGGCCATGAACAAGCCTCTCGAACCGGCGTTTAAAAGGAGTGGGCCGCGGAGACGGCGTATGCGGCCCGTTGTGGTCAACTCTTTCTTGACCAACGCAGGATCGCTCCACGGGTCACGCTTTGGGGGCGTGTGGGCATATGCCTACGCCCCTGTGTGGGGGAGTGCGCCAGTTGGCCAGGAGAGTGGACTCCCCTCTGGACTCCCCTCTGGACTCTCCTGTCGAGGTTGCTTGTCATCGTCGCGGGCGTTGCCGACATGAGGCCCGGTGCCATGCACACATAGACTTGTGCGTTGCCCCAACCAACCCCGCCCGAGAGGCCCGTGCCCACCCATGAAGCTCGTCTTCGCCGGTACCCCCGAGGTCGCCGTTCCCGCTCTGGACGCTCTGCTCGCCTCCGGGCGGCACGAGGTGGCCGCCGTCGTCACGCGACCCGACGCGCCGGCGGGGCGTGGGCGCAGGCTGGTGGCGAGCCCGGTGGCCGAGCGGGCCGAGGAGGCCGGGATCGAGGTGCTGAAGCCGGCCAAGCCGCGTGACCCCGAGTTCCTCGAACGGCTCAAGGAGATCGCGCCGGACTGCTGTCCCGTCGTCGCGTACGGCGCCCTGCTGCCCCGCGTCGCCCTCGACATCCCGGCCCACGGCTGGGTCAACCTGCACTTCTCGCTGCTGCCCGCCTGGCGGGGCGCCGCACCCGTGCAGCACGCCATCATGGCCGGCGACGAGATCACCGGGGCCTCCACCTTCCTCATCGAGGAAGGGCTCGACTCCGGGCCCGTCTACGGCACCGTCACCGAGGAGATCCGGGCCACCGACACCAGCGGCGACCTGCTGACCCGGCTCGCCTTCGCCGGCGCCGGGCTGCTCGCCGCGACCATGGACGGAATCGAGGACGGCACGCTCAAGGCCGTACCGCAGCCGTCCGAGGGGGTCACCCTCGCGCCCAAGGTCAGCGTCGAGGACGCCCACATCGACTGGAGTGCGCCCGCACTGCGCGTCGACCGGGTCGTGCGCGGGTGCACGCCCGCCCCGGGTGCCTGGACCACCTTCCGTGGTGAGCGGCTGAAGCTCATCCAGATGCGGCAGGTGGCCGGGCGGGACGACCTCGCCCCCGGTGCGCTCTCCGTCGGGAAGAACAACGTGTACGTCGGGACGGGGTCGTACGCCGTCGAGTTGCTGTGGGTGCAGGCGCAGGGCAAGAAGCCGATGCGGGCGGCCGACTGGGCGCGGGGCGTGCGGATCGTGGACGGGGAGAGCGTCGGGGCGTGACCGGGCCGTGGGCCGGACGGGTGGTGCGGCGTAGGCTGGGCGTACATCTCATCCAGCAATCCGGAGCACCTTTTTCGTGAGCGACACCTCCCGTCGGCCCCGTAAACCCGGCAAGCCCTACCGACGGCCCAAGAAGGACCCCGTCCGCATGCTCGCCTTCGAGGCGCTGCGCGCCGTGGACGAGCGGGACGCGTACGCCAACCTCGTGCTGCCGCCGCTGCTGCGCAAGGCGCGGGAGAAGGGCGACTTCGACGGGCGGGACGCCGCGCTCGCGACCGAGCTGGTGTACGGGACGCTGCGGCGGCAGGGGACGTACGACGCCGTCATCGCCGCGTGTGTGGACCGGCCGCTGCGTGAGGTCGATCCGCCGGTGCTCGATGTGCTCAGCCTCGGTGTGCATCAGCTGCTCGGGACGCGGATTCCCACGCATGCCGCCGTGTCCGCGTCCGTGGAACTCGCCCGTGTCGTGCTCGGTGACGGACGGGCCAAGTTCGTCAACGCCGTGCTGCGCAAGGTCGCGCAGGACGATCTCGACGGATGGATCCAGCGGGTCGCGCCGCCCTACGACGACGACCCCGAGGACCATCTCGCCGTCGTGCACTCGCATCCGCGGTGGGTCGTCTCGGCGCTGTGGGACTCCCTCGGCGGTGGGCGGGACGGCATCGAGCGGTTGCTGGAGGCCGACAACGAGCGCCCCGAGGTGACGCTGGTCGCGCGGCCGGGTCGGGCCACGACCGAGGAACTGCTCGGCGAGGACGCCGCGGTGCCGGGGCGCTGGTCGCCGTATGCGGTGCGGTTGGCCGAGGGCGGGGAGCCGGGGGCCATCACGGCCGTACGGGAAGGGCGTGCGGGGGTGCAGGACGAGGGGAGCCAGTTGGTCGCCCTCGCCCTGGCCAACGCTCCCCTCGACGGACCCGACCTCAAGTGGCTCGACGGGTGTGCCGGGCCCGGAGGCAAGGCGGCCCTGCTCGGGGCGCTGGCCGCGGAGCGGGGGGCCGTGCTGGTCGCCTCCGAGAAGCAGCCGCACCGGGCGGGGCTGGTGGCCAAGGCGCTGGCGGGCAACCCGGGGCCGTATCAGGTCATCGCCGCCGATGGGACGCGGCCGGCCTGGCGGGCCGGGAGCTTCGACCGGGTGTTGGTGGATGTTCCGTGCACCGGGTTGGGGGCCCTGCGGCGGCGGCCGGAGGCGAGGTGGCGACGGCGCCCGGAGGATCTGGACGGGTTCGCGCCGTTGCAGCGGGGGTTGCTGCGGGCGGCGCTCGAGTCCGTGCGGGTGGGCGGAGTGGTCGGGTACGCCACCTGTTCCCCACATCTCGCCGAGACACGGGCGGTTGTCGATGACGTGGTGAAGCAGGGGGGCGACGTCGAACTGGTGGATGCTCGGCCGTTGCTGCCCGGGGTGCCCGATCTCGGGGAGGGGCCCGATGTGCAGTTGTGGCCGCATGTGCACGGAACGGATGCCATGTACCTGGCGTTGATGCGGCGGGTGGGCTGAGGCGGGCTGAGCCGATGTCGGAGCTGGTGCGGACCTGCGCTGGGCAGTGACCGTCACCCACCCCGTCGACCGACCCTCTCCTCCGTCCCCGGCACCGCCGCCCCGCCCCCGTCCTCCCGGGCCAGCCTGTGGGGCCACCACACCTTCGGGCCCACGTCCAGGAACAGGGCCGTCACCAGGACCGAGCGCACGATGAAGGTGTCCAGGAGTACGCCGAGTGCGACGGCGAAGCCGATTTCGGCGAAGGCGACCATGGGGAGGGTGCCGAGGGCGGCGAAGGTGCCGGCGAGGACCAGGCCGGCCGAGGTGATGACCGCGCCCGTGGCGGCGAGGCCGGTGATGACGCCGGGGCGGGTGCCCTGGTGGGTGGCCTCCTCCCGGATGCGGGTCGTGAGGAAGATGTTGTAGTCGATGCCGAGGGCCACCAGGAAGACGAAGACGAACAGCGGGAAGTCGGTCGACTCCCCCGCGTAGTCGAAGAGGTGGCGGAAGGCCGGCGCGCTGATGCCCAGGGCCGCCGCGAAGGACAGGATCACCGTGCCGATCAGCAGGAGCGGGGCGACCAGCGCGCGGAGCAGAGCACAGAGGATCAGCAGGACGACGAGCAGGACCAGCGGGATGATCAGGACGTTGTCGTGCGTGGTCGCCCTGTCCATGTCCAGCAGGGCGGCCGCACCGCCGCCCACCTGAGCGTCGGCGTCCGGCACGGCGCGGACGGCGTCGCGTACCCGCTCCACGGTCTGTTTCGCGGCCTCGCTGTCGGAAGGGACGCTCATGGTCGCCTCGAAGATCACCTTGCCGTCGTACGAGGGCTTCGTGCCCGGTGGCAGGCCCAGGGACTCGGGCACGACGCCGGGTGTCCCGGCCACCGCGCGGCCCACCTGTTCGGCCTGGGCCCGGTCGCTGACGATGACCAGCGGGTCGCCGCTGCCGGCCGGGAAGTAGCGTGCGGAGACCTCCTGGCCGGTGATCGAGTCCGGCTTGTCGGTGAACGCGTCCGCGTTGCTCAGCCCCTCGGCGCGCAGCTGGATCAGGCCGAGGGAGCAGACCGCCAGCGCGATGGCCGTGACGGCCCAGACCATGCGGGGGCGGTGAGAGATACGGCGGCCCATGCGCGCCCAGACGCCTCGCTCGTGGGGGTTCTCGGCGCCCAGGTGCGGGATCACCGGCCAGAAGATCCAGCGGCCGACGATGACCAGGAGCGCGGGGAACAGGGTGAGCAACGCCAGGAGGCCCACCGCCACGCCGATCGCCGCCACCGGGCCCAGGCCCCTCGTGGAGTTCATCTCCGCCGCCAGCAGCACCAGCATGCTCAGGACGACGGTCGCGCCGGAGGCGATCACCGCCGGGCCCGCGCGGTGCAGGGCGAGGGCCATCGCCTCGTGGCGGTCCTCGTGACGGCGCAGTTCCTCCCGGTAGCGGGCGACCAGCAGAAGCGCGTAGTCCGTGCCCGCGCCGAAGACCAGCACCGTGAGGATGCCGGCGCTCTGGCCGTTGACCGTCAGGCCCGCGTGTTCCGCCAGGAGATAGATGAGGGCCTGCGCGGTGAACAGCGCGACGACCACGGCGAGGAGGGGGACCAGGAGCAGGCTCGGGCTTCGGTAGGTGATCAGCAGCATGACGATGACGACCGCCATCGCCGACAGCAGCAGGGTGGAGTCGATGCCCTCGAACGCCTCGGCGAAGTCCGCGGACGTGCCGCCCGGACCCGTGATGTGCACGGCGAGTCCGCCGCCGCCCTCGCCGACGATCTCCCGGACGGAGTCGACGGCGGGCGCGATGCGCTCCCAACCCTTCTCGTCCATGGTGATCGGGACGTGGACCTGGGCCGCGCGCGGATCGGTCTGCCGGTCGAAGGCCGGGCCACGGGTCTCGGCGCCGCGGATGCCGTGGTCGGTCAGTCGCCTGAGCTCTGCCACGTCCTCGGTGATCGCCGCCCGCTCCTGAGCCGTCAGGCCGCCGTCGCGGGCGTAGACGACGATCGCCGGGATCTGCTCCGGCCTGAAGTTCTCGGAGAGTTCCAGGACTTGGGTGGACTCGGCTGAGCCCGGCAGCCAGGACGCCGCGTCGTTGTCCTGGGCATCGGTCAGCTTCTGGGCGAAGGGCGCCGCCAGGAACAGCACCGCCAGCCACAGGACGAGCACCACCCACTTGGCGCGTCGGCCGCAGACCAGATGCGCGACGCCCCGCTGTCCCGGCCGCGCCCGGCGCCTGTGCTCCTGGATCTCCGTCATGGCCACCCCCGCAGCCGCACGACGATCCGGTGGGCCGCCCGGCGAGGCCCGCGCGAACCGGACACACCATCCGATGAACGTCTCAGGTCCGTACCGGCGCGAACATTCGTGCTCCGGCATGGCAGTCTTGGGTCATGGCCGTGCAGATCAACCCCAGCATCCTGTCCGCCGACTTCGCTCGCCTCGCGGACGAGGCGAAGGCGGTGCAAGGAGCCGACTGGCTCCACGTCGACGTCATGGACAACCATTTCGTCCCGAACCTCACGCTCGGCGTGCCGGTCGTGGAGTCTCTGGCCCGCGCGACGGACACCCCGCTGGACTGCCACCTGATGATCGAGGCCCCCGATCGGTGGGCGCCCCAGTACGTGGAAGCGGGGGCCTCCTCCGTCACCTTCCATGTCGAGGCCGCCGCGGCACCCGTGCGGCTGGCCCGGGAGATCCGGGCCAAGGGCGCCCGTGCCTCCATGGCGCTTCGGCCCGCGACGCCCATCGAGCCGTACGAGGATCTGCTCCCCGAACTCGACATGCTGCTGATCATGACGGTCGAGCCGGGCTTCGGTGGTCAGGCGTTTCTCGACATCATGCTTCCGAAGATTCGCCGCACCCGCGAGTTGATCAGCAAGCACGGCCTGCAGGTGTGGCTCCAGGTGGACGGCGGGGTCTCCGCCTCCACCATCGAGCAGTGCGCCGAGGCGGGCGCCGATGTCTTCGTCGCCGGTTCGGCGGTGTACGGGGCCGAGGACCCGGCCGAAGCGGTCCGGGCGCTGCGTGCTCAGGCGGAGGCGGTCACGAAGACCGCCGCCTGGGCATGCGACCACTGAGCCAAGGGAACGTGAACGGCCGCCATCCCGGCGGATCAAGAGCGCCGGATCTGCAAGGATGAACGGCGAATCCAGAGTGTGAACAGCAGTGAGGAGATCGCCGTGTCGGGTATGTCGGCGGGCCGGTCAGCCATGCGGATGGGACCCGCTGAGCTGGTGCAGGCGGCGGCCATGGCCCGCCGCTTCTACCTCGAGGGCAAGTCCAAGATCCAGATCGCGGAGGAGTTCGGCGTCAGCCGCTTCAAGGTGGCCCGGGTCCTGGAGACCGCCCTCGAACGGGATCTGGTGCGCATCGAGATCCGCGTGCCGGCCGAGCTGGACGCGGACCGCTCCGACGCCCTGCGCGCCCGCTACGGTCTCAGGCACGCCGTCGTGGTCGAGTCCCCGGCCGAGGCCGAGGAGACGCCCGACCCCGAGAACCTGGGAGAAGTGGCCGCCGACCTGCTCGGCGAGCTGGTGAACGAAGGTGATGTGCTGGGCCTGGCCTGGGGCCGGTCCACCATCCACATGGCCGCGGCCCTGGACCGGCTGCCGCCCTGCACGGTGGTGCAGCTGACGGGCGTGTACGACGCCGGGACCGCCGAGCGCGGTTCGGTCGAGGCGGTCCGCCGGGCCGCCCAGGTCTCGGGCGGCGACGCGCACCCCATCTACGCGCCGATGCTGCTGCCCGACGAGGCCACCGCGGCGGCGCTGCGCCACCAGACGGGGATCGCCCGGGCCTTCGAGTACTTCGACAAGGTCACGGTCGCCTGTGTCTCCATCGGATCCTGGGAGCCGGGCATCTCGACCGTGCACGACATGCTCAGCGACGAGGAGCGGGCCCACTACGCCTCGCTGGGCGTCGCCGCCGAGATGTCCGCGCACCTCTTCGACGCCGAGGGACGCCGGGTCGGGCGGGACCTGGGGGAGCGGTGCATCACGGTCAAGGCCGACCAGCTCCGCCGTATCCCGGAGGTCGTCGCGATCGCGGGCGGGCAGCGCAAGGGGCCCGCGATCGACGCGGTGCTGCGGTCCGGCCTCGTCACCAGCCTGGTGACGGACACGTCCGCCGCGGACTACCTCTTGACGGCCGGTACGCCGCCGAGGCCGGCGCTCAACCGGGCTGACCCGGACGGGAACTGACAGGACGTCAGGAGGGGGCGTGCCGGTGGTGCGCCCCCTCGTCCCGTTCACCGACGATCACTAGGAGCTGGGCGGTACCGATATGACGGAACTCGTGATCACACTGGACCTGGACGGGGTCACGGACAAGCCGGGCCTGATGGACCGCTGTGCCGAGACCCTGGAGCTGCCCGACTGGTTCGGCCGTAACTGGGACGCCCTCGCCGACAGCCTGTCCGACCCCTCCGTGTGGCCCGCGGAGGCCGCGGACGGGCTCCTCGTCGTCGTACGGAACTGGCAGCCGTACGCGAAGACACGGCCGGAGGAGTGGGAGATCGCCCAGGAGGTGTTCACCGCGGCTGTGAACCGGGCACCGTCGCTCACGGTGATGCTTGCTCTCGGAGGATCCTCCTAGAGCCTGTCTGACCTGCTCGTATGAAGCGACCGTACAGCGCGTTCCGGTCAGCATGGGACAATGAAGTACGTGCTCTTCCCCCTGGCTGACCTGTCCGGGGGCCACCTCTGAACGACTGGGATGTGCAGCACGTGCGTTTCCTCAATGACATCCAGCCCGCGTACGACCTGACGTACGACGACGTCTTCATGGTCCCGAGCCGCAGCGCGGTCGGCTCGCGGCAGGGCGTGGACCTCAGCTCCCCGGACGGCACGGGCACCACGATCCCGCTGGTCGTCGCCAACATGACCGCCATCGCCGGCCGCCGTATGGCGGAGACCGTGGCCCGGCGCGGCGGCCTCGTGGTCATCCCCCAGGACATCCCGATCGACGTCGTCACCGACGTGATCACCTGGGTGAAGAGCCGCCACCTCGTACTCGACACCCCGATCGTGCTGGCCCCCCACCAGACCGTCGCCGACGCGCTGTCCCTGCTGCACAAGCGCGCGCACAACGCCGGTGTGGTCGTCGACGAGAACTTCAAGCCGATCGGTGTGGTCACCGACTCCGACCTCTCCGGCGTGGACCGCTTCACCCAGCTCGAAGTGGTCATGTCCCGGGACCTGCTGCTCCTCGACGCGGACCTCGACCCGCGCGAGGCGTTCAACACCCTCGACCACCACAACCGGCGCTACGCCCCGGCCGTCGACTCCGACGGCCGCCTCGCCGGCATCCTCACCCGCAAGGGCGCCCTGCGCGCCACGCTGTACACCCCGGCGACCGACGCGAACGGCAAGCTGCGCATCGCCGCCGCCGTCGGCATCAACGGCGACTTCGCGGAGAAGGCCAAGCAACTGCTGGACGCGGGCGTCGACACGCTGGTCATCGACACGGCACACGGCCACCAGGAGTCGATGATCGCCGCGATCAGGACCGTGCGGGCGCTCGATCCGCGGGTGCCGATCGTCGCGGGCAACATCGTCGCCGCCGAGGGTGTGCGGGACCTCATCGAGGCCGGCGCCGACATCGTCAAGGTCGGTGTGGGTCCGGGCGCGATGTGCACGACCCGCATGATGACCGGCGTCGGCCGGCCGCAGTTCTCGGCGGTCCTGGAGTGCGCGGCCGAGGCGAAGAAGTACGGCAAGCACGTGTGGGCCGACGGCGGTGTCCGGCACCCGCGTGACGTCGCCATGGCGCTCGCGGCCGGCGCGTCCAACGTGATGATCGGATCCTGGTTCGCCGGCACCTACGAGTCGCCGGGCGACCTCCAGCAGGACGCGAACGGGCGGCTCTACAAGGAGTCCTTCGGCATGGCGTCCGCGCGTGCGGTGCGCAACCGCACGTCGGAGGAGTCGGCCTACGACCGTGCCCGCAAGGCGCTGTTCGAGGAGGGCATCTCCACCTCCCGCATGTTCCTCGACCCGGCCCGCCCCGGCGTGGAGGACCTGATCGACTCGATCATCGCGGGCGTGCGGTCGTCCTGCACCTATGCCGGTGCCGGCTCCCTGGAGGAGTTCGCCGAGAAGGCCGTCGTCGGCATCCAGAGCGCCGCCGGGTACGCGGAGGGCAAGCCGCTGCACGCCAGCTGGAGCTGACGCGGCTGACGCGGCTGACGCGGACCTCGACGTCCTTGCGCGGCTCAACGCCCTTGCTCACGGCCCCCGTCGACCCGTCCACCGGGAAAACGGGGGCCGTTTCGCATGCGCGCGCCCGCCTACCGTCGAGGCATGGAGATCGCCGCCTGCCGGGCCGGGGACATCGAGGTGCTCGACCGCTTCATGCCGTCGCACGGCGTCGACGGCAGCCACGCCGCCCGCTTCGCCCGGCAGGCGGCGGGGCACAGCACGTATCTGATCCAGACGAAGAGGCCGTTGATCTCCGCGCAGCCGGGATGCGCGGCCCGCACCTCCGGCGCCGCCGATGCCTGCGTCTTCCTCCTCAAGACCCTCTGACAGTCGTCTGCGCAACGGTCGAAAGCCGCCGCGCAACGAACACCCACCGAGCCCCCAGGAACGCAATGATCTTGCGGGTATGCGCAAGGTTGCTGCATTTCACCAGCAACGCCGCTCCTCGTAGGCTGTCGCCTCGTACGTGGCGTGGCGGGGACCCCGCTCGGTGGGTCCCTGCTCTGAAGGGGTGCCGCCGGTTCCCGCCGCCCTCATTGGCAGCGATAAGGAGCCAGCGCGTGCTCGATCAAGGCGCACCCCCGCAGAACCCAAGCAAGCCCGCCGCCCCCGCGTCCCTCGGCGTCGGCGCGCGCCTGATGCGTCGCAAGCCCGTGGAACACCTGGTCGCCGAGGGTGGCCAGGGCGAGGGAGGGTCGCTGCGGCGCTCCCTGGGCATGTGGCAGCTCACCATGATCAGCATCGGTGCCACCCTCGGCACCGGCATCTTCGTCGTCCTCGGCGACGCCGTCCCGAAGGCCGGCCCCGCGGTCACCCTGGCCTTCGTGATCGCCGGTCTCACGGCGCTGTTCTCGGCCCTGTCGTACGCCGAGCTGGCGGGCAGCATCCCGGTCGCGGGCTCCTCGTACTCGTATGCGTACGCAACGATGGGCGAACTCGTCGCCTGGGTCTGCGGCTGGTGTCTGGTGCTGGAGTACGGCGTGTCGGTGGCCGCCGTCGCCGTCGGCTGGGGCGAGTACCTCAACGAGCTGCTCGACGGGACCATAGGCGTCACCATCCCGGCCGTGCTGTCCTCGGCGCCCGGTGAGGGCGGGATCGTCAACCTGCCCGCGCTGATCGTCGTCCTGCTGGCGATGGTGTTCCTGCTCGGTGGCGTCCGTGAGTCCGCCCGGGCCAACACGATCATGGTCGCCGTCAAGATCGCCGCGCTCGTGCTGTTCTGCGCGGTCGGCTTCATGGGCTTCAAGTCCGGCAACTACGCCGACTTCATGCCGCTCGGCATGGCGGGCGTGAGCGCCGCGGGTGCCACCCTCTTCTTCTCCTACATCGGCTTCGACGCCGCCTCCACCGCCGGTGAGGAGGCCAAGGACCCCAAGCGAGACCTGCCGCGGGCGATCATGCTCTCGCTGATCATCGTGACCGCGCTGTACGTGCTCGTCGCGGGTGTCGCCGTCGGCGCCTGGCACTGGACGAAGTTCGAGGGCTCCGACGCCTCCCTCGCCGCGATCATGAACGACGTCAGCGGCCAGTCCTTCTGGGGGACCCTGCTCGCCCTCGGCGCGGTCATCTCCATCGCGAGCGTCGTGCTCACCGTGCTCTACGGCCAGACCCGCGTCCTCTTCGCGATGTCCCGCGACGGCCTGGTCCCGAAGGCGCTCGGCAAGATCCATTCGAAGACCGGCGCGCCCCGCCTCAACACGGTGATCGTGTCCCTCTTCTGCGGCGTGCTCGCCGCCCTCATCCCGCTGGGCAAGCTCGTCGACGCCACCAGCATCGGCACGCTGTTCGCCTTCGCCCTGGTCAACATCGCGGTGATCGTCCTGCGCTACCGGCGCCCGGAGCTCGAGCGCACGTTCAGGGTGCCGCTCGGGCCGGTGCTGCCGGTCCTGGGCTTCCTGTTCTGCGCGTACAACATGTTCAGCCTCGACACCGTCACCTGGGTCGTCTTCGGGTGCTGGATGGCCGCGGGTCTCGTGTTCTACTTCGTGTACGGCTATCGCCGTTCGCGTCTCGCCGCAGCGGGCGCACCAGTCGCATCAGAAGTGAAGTGAACCACCCGCAGTGCTGAACGATCTCGACGAACGCATCGTGCACGCCCTCGCCGAGGACGCCCGCCGCTCCTACGCGGACATCGGGCAGCTCGTCGGCCTGTCCGCGCCCGCCGTGAAACGGCGCGTGGACCGGCTGCGCGCCACCGGGGCCATCACCGGATTCACCGTCCGGGTGGACCCGGCCGCGCTCGGCTGGGAGACCGAGGGGTTCGTCGAGATCTACTGCCGGCACAACACCTCGCCGGACACCATCCGGCGGGGTCTGGAGCGCTACCAGGAGGTCGTGGCCGCGTCCACCGTCACCGGGGACGCGGACGCGGTCGTGCAGGTCTTCGCCTCCGACATGCGGCACTTCGAACGGGTCCTGGAGCGGATCGCGGGGGAGCCGTTCGTGGAGCGGACCAAGTCGGTGCTGGTGCTGTCGCCGTTGCTGCGGAGGTTTTCCTCCGGGTCGCCTACGTAGGGTTTCGTCTGCGGGGCGGTGGGGGCTGGCCGCGCCCACGCGACGGAGCCGCGCATTTACGCCGCGGAGCCTCGCGTTTACGCGGCGGAGCCACGCATTTACCCAGTCCCGCGCCCCTGTAGGGCGCGTGCGCGCACCGTCGTCAGCATGCGTCGTACGGCCAGTGCATGGCCACGCGTTCCGATCACGACGAGCCGATAGAGGCGGCCGGCCGGGCCCGGAAACGCGGCCCACGTCTCGGCGCGCACCCGGGTGCGCCCTTCACCGGCCTCCTCCAGGCGGAAGATCAAGGCGTACGTCGAGAAGCGGTGGCTGCCGGTGAGAGCCAGCTCCCGGCCCGGCACCGCGGCCGCCGTACGGAACCCCGGGATCGTCGAACCCTCCGCCGGCGGCCAGGGCCCCGACACTGTGCGGTCGGCGCAGCCGAGCAGGCGTGCGACGGCCTCGGCGCGTCGGTGCCCGAAGCCTCGGCGCACCGTCTCGGCGACCGCACGCCAGACGGCGTCCGGTTCCGCGGCGACGAGCGACGTGTGGGCGTCGACGAACGGCAGGTCGTGCTTCTCGGTGGCGTCCATGCCGGCAGTCTCGCGCCCGGCCTCGCACGCCGGCGTCCTCCCGCGGGCCGACGTCGCTCGCCGCTCGGCGGAGGCGCCCGGCCGCCGCGTCCTCCCCGCGCACGGCAACGGCACCCGTCGCGGCGTTCTCCCTGCGCCCGTGCGCCCGGTCGGCCTACCATCGATGCCATGACCTGGCGACATTGATATTCCCGCCCCGCCTCCCGAGGGCCGCCTCGGACGCCGTACCCCCGGCGTCCGAACAGTCCCTGCGGGAAGGCCTCATGACACTCTCACCTGCACGCGTGCCCGCCACCGGCGTCCGCCGCATCACGGCCACGCTGTACGGCTACGCGTTCCTCGACGACTTCGTCCTGCTCTACCCGGTGTACGCGCTGCTGTTCGCCGACACCGGCCTGTCGCTCTGGCAGATCTCCTCCCTGTTCGCCCTGTGGTCGCTCACCGGCGTCCTGCTGGAGGTCCCCTCCGGCGCCTGGGCCGACGCCGTCTCGCGCCGGCTGCTGCTGTGGACCGGTCCGCTGCTCACGGCCGTCGGATTCGGGCTGTGGGTGCTGGTGCCGTCGTACTGGGCCTTCGCGCTCGGCTTCGTCCTGTGGGGGGCCGGCGGAGCGCTCGGCTCCGGTGCCCTGGAGGCGCTGGTGTACGAGGAGCTGGACCGGATCGGCGCGGCCGACCGGTACCCGCGGGTCATGGGCCGCTCCCACGCGGCACGCCTGATGGCCACGGTCCTCGCGGTGGGGATCGCCGGTCCGGTGTTCGCGACGGGCGGCTACACGGCGGTCGGGGCGGCCAGCGTGCTGGCGGCCCTGCTGACCGCGGCGACGGCGACCCGGTTCCCGGAGCACCGGGCGCCGACGACCGCCGGCGACCGTTGGACCACGACCCTGCGGTCCGGGCTCGCCGCCGCCCGCGGCGACCGGGCCCTGCGGGGCGCGCTGCTGCTCGTGCCGGCCGTCGGCGCGGTGTGGGGCGCGCTCGACGAGTACACGCCGCTGCTGGTGCGGGAGACCGGGGTGCCGGACGAGCTGGTGCCCTACCTGATCATGCTGATCTGGGCCGGAGCCACCGCCGGCAGCCTGCTCGCGGGACGAGCCGCGTCCCTCGGCACGAACGGACTCGCGGCGGTGCTCGCCGGCGCCGCGCTCGCCCTGGCCGTGGGCGCCGGCGTGGGCACACCGGCCGGACTCGGCCTGGTGGCCCTCGCCTTCGGCGGCTTCCAGCTGGCCACCGTGCTCGCCGACGTCCGCCTTCAGCACCGGATCCAGGACGGCGAGCGGGCCACGCTCACCTCGGTCGCGGGACTGGGCACCGACCTGTCGACGGTGGCCGTGTACGGCGGCTACGCGCTGCTCGGTGGAGCCGCCGCGCACGGCACCGTCTTCGCTCTGTTCGCGGTGCCGTACCTGGTGACGGCACTGCTGCTGACCCGAGCGACAGGCCCTAGAGCTGGGGGTTCCACGGCACGACGGTGAAGTCGCCCGTCCCCTTCTTGACCTTCTCGAAGGGGGCGGAGCTCACGCACTTGGGCAGCCCCTTCGTCTCGGCGGGGCTGCCCGTCGCCGCCCAGCTGTAGCCGAGCCGGTCGCCTCGGCCGAGGTCGTGGACGGTGACGCCGACCCGCTTGCCCTTGGCGCCCGGCCGCGTGGGCGCACA